>CAYOLL010000076.1:0-13506 GCA_964404765.1 uncultured Gemmatimonadota bacterium
GCTGATGCCGCGCGGCAACAGTTCCTCGTTGCGGCTCGCCATGAATTACCTGTCGCTCATCGTCTCCACTCCACTCGTTACGCGCTTCGTCCCTTCGCGCTCCACTCATTCCGTTTCGACGACTCGCTTTAGCTCATAGGTCAAGCCGGAACGAACAACCAACTGACTACGGGACGAACACAAGGCGGAAGCCCACGCTGTAGTCGCGATGGCCCGGGCTGTTGAGGTTGCGAAAGGCCGAACGAAAACTCTGCCCGTCGTAGAACCAGCTCCCGCCGCGTATCACGCGATTCGAACCGTCAGCAGGCCCGGTGGGATTCTCTAAGATACCTTTCCCCAGGCATTCCGCATAGTATTCTCCGCTGAACCAATCCAGACACCATTCATAAACATTGCCGCTCAAGTCCAGCAAGCCTTCAGGCGATGCACCATTCAAAAAAATACCGACCGGACTGGTATCGCGCAAGCCTAAACTGTCATTATTGCAGCGGCCGATCTCGAACTCGTTGCCCCAGGGATAGCGTCGTCCATCAGCGCCGCGGGCGGCCCGCTCCCACTCCGCCTCGGTGGGCAGACGGATGTCCCGGCCGGTCATTTGGCGCAGCCATTGACAATAAGCGCTGGCGTCCTCCCAACTCACATAGGTGACGGGGTGGCTGTCTTTGCCCTTGGGCGGTTTGCCGTCGGTCCAGTGCTGGGGCGCAGTTTGGCCGGTCGCTTTGACAAAGATCTCGTACTGGGCATTGGTCACCGGCGTTTTGGCGATGGCGTAGGCGGATAGTTTAACCGGGTGTTGGGGTTTTTCACGAGCGTACGCCTCTTTGTCGCTGTCGTCGCTGCCCATCATAAACCGACCGGCCGGGATCTGCGCCCACTCCGGCTCGCCGTAGGGCGGGCGCCAGTAGCCCGCGTCTAACCAGGCCAGGGCCTCGGTCACGGCGGCCTTGCGGTTAATCATTGCTTTTAAAGCGTCGGTATTCTGATCGGCTAAGGGCAGGGGCGCGGCCACGGCCTGCCACAACTGCGCTTTCAGGTCGCGGATCAGGGCGGGCTCCACCCGGCCCGAGGTCACATCGCGCACGCACTCGGCGGCCAATATCCGGTTATGAAAGCGGGCCGGTTCTTCCGTCTGCCCGGCGATGGCCCGGATCAGCCGGCTGGGGCGCTTGGGCCCGCCATCGGCCAGATAACCGGCGGCCAGCAAGATGGCCTCGCGCCACCACGGGTTGGCCGTGCGGGCCAGAATGTAGGCGGTGGGATCGTCCTGGTCGGTCATGGCCCGGCCGGCCAGATATTCCTGAAAGGTCAGATGGGAAAAGCTGAACAAGGTCTGGCTGCGGGCGATGAGCAGCCCGGTGCGCTCCATGATGATGTGCAGAAAGCGGTCGGCGGCGGCCTGGGCCTCTATTTTTTTGCCGACCATTTCTTTAAAATAGCGGGTGGTGAGAAATTCGCGCAGGTCGGCTTTTTCGATGTCTTTCTGCTCCGCGTTGTGCATATACAGAGCCAGTTCCTGCAGGACATTAAGGCGCACTTCCACGCCGATGGAACCGCCGTCGGGCAGGATGGCCGGAAGCTGAATGTTGCGGGCTTCGTCGCGGGTCTCCAGCAGGGCTTTGATGACCACTTCGTACAGATCGGAGCGGCGGTCGGGCAGCTTGACCTGCTCGCGGTGCACCAGGGCAATGACGGTCAGCATCAGCGGGTTAATGGCCAAAGCCAGAATGCTGGGGTTGGCTTTGATGGCGGCCAGCAGATCGCGGGTTTGATTCCCGGCCTGGGCCTCGGCGCCGGCCGGGTTTTCGATCAGGCTATGGGCAATCTGGCGGTGCCAGTGGGTCAGGAACTGTTCCACATCGGCCAGGCTGAAATCCTGGATGGAGGCCAGGTCAAACTGTTCCTGCAGGCGGGCGTCGTCCTTGTAGCTGACCACGCGGCAGGTGACGATGTAGCGGGCTTTGGGATAGGCTTTGACCAGGCATTCCACCAGCTTGACCACGCGGCGCTGCAAGCCGGGATCGGCCACTTCGTCCAAGCCATCCAGCAGAACGACGGCCCGGCCTTCGCGCAGGGCGGCTTCAAAAAAATCCTCCGGCATCTCGGCCCGATGGCTGGTCAGCGTTTCCCGCAGCAGATCGAACAACAGGCCGTGCCCGTCGCAGGTATCATCGGCCGGATAGTTTTTGTGCAAAAAGACGCCCACCTGACGGAGATAGAGCAAAATGGGCAGATAACCGGATTCGTCTAAGCCCAGGCGGGCCGGCACGTTTCCGCCGGGCTTGACCAAATCTTTGGCGTAGAGCAGGGTCAGGTATTGCAGCAGCGTGGTTTTGCCGCTGCCCGGATCGCCCAGGATGGCTAATCGCCGCCGCTCGCCCAGCACTTCCGGCACCGGCACGCTGACGGTTTCGGTGCGTGTACGGTCTTCCATCTTAGCCCGCTCACCCGGGGCGCGTCCGGCTTCCTCGTCCAAGCCGTCCTCGCCAACACGGACAGTCCGCTCGCGCAAGGTACGCAGGGTGATGAAGATTTTTTCCAGCTCGATGGTGACCGGCTTGCCCCCGGCATGGATGCCCTGCTGCGGCAAGTATTGGTTGTGGGCGATCAGGTGTTGGGCGTAGCGCTGGAGTTCCGGCGTTTCCGGCAATTGCGCCGAGGTGGGCGCGGTGAGAACCCGCTCCAGCTTGGCCAGCTCGATTTCCGTTTCTTCGATCTGTTTGTCTAACTGGAACTTGATTGCTTCGGCAGCCTCAATCACCCGGGCTTTGCGCAGCCGGGTCAGCTTTTCTTGCCAAAGTTTCCATGTTTTTTGAAGGTCTTGTCGGGCCATGTGTTGCCTTTCTTTTTAGTTAACTTCTCAAAAAATGCTGGTAGAAACGAACCTTGCGAAGGCTTCATTGCTTGATTTCACAAGTTTCGAACAAAAGCCTTCGCAAGGTTTGCCAACGGTTATTGAGAAGTTACTTTGCTTGGTAATTGTTCAAAAAGTGTTGGTAAAGCCAAACCTTGCGAAGGTTAAACTTGCAGCGGATGCTAATATTTTCAGGGCTTTTACAGACTTACAGACGGGAGCCTTCGCAAGGTTTGCCGACGGTTATTGAGAAGTTACTTTGCTTGCGCATAACTTCAACAGTTCCAACCAATTAAACCCTTAGGGTCTATGCTTAAAAGTTAAAAATTTTATGCTTGAATGTGTTAAGTAAGTTACCAGAGGTTATTGAGGGGATACATTTTTTTACGTCTCACAGGCCGCCCCGATGGGGCTAATTCGGATGTAGTAAGCTTTCTACCTACAAACAGGCCGCCCTTACCAGGGCTTGAGAACAGGTCAATCGTCCAAATGCGGAAGTTATTTAATACGCAATACTTATTACTCTGTAAAATAAATTTCTATATAACCTCACGCAAAGGCGCAAAGCCGCTAAGAAAGCAAAAGCCGATTTTTCTTTGCGCCTTGGCGTGAGACAAGAGATATTAAAAAATTTAATTTACAGTGTACTTAGTGTTTTCGTGCTTTAGTGGCGGGTCTTGAATTTTTCAGGTAAGCCCGTTAGGATGCTTTTTTCTCAGTAATCCCCAGCAACTCATCCAGTCTTTTCTGGATTTGGCGTTCCAGACGCTCTACGACTTGCGGCGAGGCTTTGCGAATCATGTGCATAAATTGGTACCGGCGCAGCGAGATAAAAACGGACGGCGTCCGGGTGCGAATGGTGGCGCTGCGCGGCGTCTCATTAATCAGCGCAATTTCGCCAAAGTAGTCGCCGTCTTGCAGCGCCGTGACCCGGCTTTCGCTGCCATCCTCATTGGTGACAAAAACATCTACCGTGCCGCGCACGATGATATAAAAACGATCCCCAATATCGCCTTGATAAACCACAGCGCGATCCGCCGGATAGCTCTCTGTTACGAATAAAGCGACCATTTCTTGCAGTAAGCTGCTATCCAGGTCCTGCAGAATTGTAATTTTTCGCATCCACTCGAGTTCGATCTCAAAATGATCACCGTCTTTGCTAAGTGTAACGCCGCTTTGCTTTTGCCACAACTGCTTATAAATCCCATTTTCATCCTGCAGCAACGTATTATGGTTGCCATGCTCCATCAGCCGTCCATGATCTAACACAAAGATTCGATCCATATTTTGGACCGAGGCCAGGCGGTGCGTCACACAGATTGTCGTCCGCCCGCGCCCGATCCGCTCCAGCGTGGCATTTATGGCCGATTCGGTTACGGAGTCCAGAGCCGAGGTCGCTTCATCCAGAATTAAAATTTGCGGGTTACGAATAATGGCGCGCGCAATGGCAATGCGCTGTCGCTGGCCGCCGGACAAGCTGACGCCGCGTTCCCCCACCGCGGTGTCATATCCTTTGGGCAAGCGACTGATATAATCGTGGATTTCCGCGGCGCGCGCGGCGGTTTCCACATCGGCGTCGGTCGCTTCAATGCGGCCAAGCCGGATATTTTCCCGAATCGTGGTGTTGAACAAAAAATTATCCTGCAAAACCACCGCTGTTTGCAGCCGGATTGAATCGGAAGTCGCCGCGCTAAGATCATGTTCGTCAAAACGGATGCAGCCTTTATTCGGGATATAAAGTTTGAGGATCAGATTAAGAATTGTGCTTTTCCCGGAACCGCTACTGCCTACAAACGCCACCATTTCGCCACGATGAATTTTAAAGGAGACTTCGCTGAGCACGGGTTGGTCGCCCGTATAGCTAAAGGTTACGTCATCAAATTGAATGGCCCGCGCCAAAGTGGGTATCGGCTGAACGGCATCCATTTTTTGCGGGCTCTGACTCAGCAATTCATCGACGCGTTGAATTCCGGACGAGGCCTGGACAAAATGCGGGAAAAGGCCGGCAAAGTTGCCCGTTACCTGACTTAAGCTTAAAAACAAGGCGTGAATGGAGATAAATGAGCCAACCGAGAGCTGATCACGAAAAACTAAAATAGCGCCGATTCCCAAAAATAGAATTTCCAGGATTTGAATGGCGATTTCGGATGTGCGCTCCATCACAAAGCCCAGAAAATATGAGCGGACACCCGTTAAAAAAAGTAAGTCCAGCATCTTGCGGAACCGACGTGAAAACAGCTCGTTCAGGCTGAAGATCTTTAGCACGGTTTGGGCCATGATATTTTCTTGCAATGTGCTGGCGACGCGGGCTTGTTCTTCTTTGGTGCGATAGCTGGTGGACAATGCCCGCGCCTGCCATATCTGCGGTGCAATCAGACATATCGGCAGCCCAATGATGGCCAGTAATGCCATGTGCCATTCCATTAAAAGCAGCGGCACAGAGCTAAAACCAATGGCCAGGATTGAATACGCCCCGACCGGCAGGGCGTAGAGCATGGCATTTTCTATCGAGGAGAGGTCGGTGGAAAAACGCGTGGTAATATCGCCCACTTTGGTGCGGTTAAAAAAGCTCATGGGCAACCGCTGCAAATGCATATAGAGCTTCAAGCGAAGCTGATTAATGACCCCATTACTGACATAGGCATAAAGGTAGTCGCGGCCAACTGCGATTGCTGAGCGGAGGAACGCAGCTAAAACCAGCGCAACTAAAATCTGGATCAGCAGCACCCAATTCCGCGGTGTCAGCGCATCATCAATTAAAAATTTAAAACTCAGGCGCAGACCGGTGTTGATGCATATATCGCAGATCATGCCGACCAGCAACAGAAACAAATGCTTTGGATATTGCCGCAAATATGATACAAGACGGAAAACGACTTGTAGAACGCTCATGGCCCCTCGGATCGCACAACGTCTAAACAAGAGTCAGTCAATTATATAACGGTAAATTTACCACAAACTGTGTTTTAATACTATAGCAGTAAAAATCAAATTGCGCAAGCCAATTGCCACCAACAAAAGACACATCTTAACCCTTAAATTTGATTGCAAGATTTGTCCTTTCTCCAATCTCTCAAATTTGTTATATTGCATGGCCTATTTTCCTGAATAATTCATAAACGCAAGAGACGCAAACGGCGCAAACGACGCAACCGCTTGATTTGTTTTAAATTAGCTGAGCTTTAAAAGATCGGGTTGTCTCACAATCCATTTTTCAGATATAAATTCGCAACTTGCGTCTTTAGCGTCAATTGCGACGTTTGCGTTAAGATTTGTGAATAATTCAGGTTTTAGACTTTAGGACTTGACACGCATTCGGAGATCATCGCCGCCATCAATTGCAATTATTAATTATTTGTGATTTGAAAGGAGTTTTCCATGCCCATGCTATCTATTAAGGTTGATGTGAAGCAAGTCGTTGATCTCATCAACCAATTGGATCAAAAAAGCAAGCGAATTGTGTTTGACCGTCTCAAGGCTGAGGTCATGTCCAAAAAATGGGACAAGCTGTTAGCCCGAATAGACAAGCGACTTAAGCAATTCCCCATTGACGATGAGGAAATTGAGCAGGAGGTGGAGCGTGCCCGCGAAGAAATTGCCGCGCGTCGTCATTGACACCGATGGCTTTGGACGAAATAGGCTTTCGCGGCAAGCAGCTCAAGGCGCATCCGCATGGCCTGACAACACTTGTTTGCTTAAATTGAAAGGACAAGACTATGCCTCAACAACTCACATCGTTTCATGTATTGAACTCCTTTGCCGAAACGCTGGTCGTTCGGCAAAAATATCGCACACCCGAAGACGCTTTGCGTGGATTGGCGTTGGCGGCGGTGCAGGAAAAAACCCGTTACTACCGCCGCCGCATTCATCGGTTGGAAAAGAAATACGGCCTGGCGTTTGATGATTTTACGTCGCGCCTGCGCGGACGGGCCACGCCCAAAGAGGAAGATGACTGGCTGGAATGGCACTCCGCCTTAGATATGCTGGCCGATTGGCAAACCGTTTATCAGGACTTGAGCCATGCCGCAAGTTGACGAAATCCTGGCCTTGCTCAAGGGGCATCGGCTGATCCAAAATGCGCGCGTGGTTAATTTTGATCAAACGCCTTTTGGCCGACTGGAACTGAAGATTCGCTGCCGCCTAAAACGGACGGGTTATCAGTTGCAGGTTTGGCTGCATGTTGAACCGGGGTCGTTGGATTATGCCTATCAGTTGTTCACCGACGCGCCACTTTTGCGTTGGGACAATGCGCCCCATTTTCCTGACATTAGCACGACTCCCCATCATTTCCACGACGCGTCCGGTCACGTTGGCGAATCGCCTTTGAGCGGTGATGTGTTGGTGGATTTGGCGGTTGTTTTAGCGGAGATTGAGCAGTGGTTAAACCGGCAGCTGTGACAGGCAGGTTTGGATGAGGCCGGCTTTCGCGGCGAACAATTTAAAGATCACCCGCACGATCTGAAGGGCAATAACGACTTGCTGTCGCTCACGCAGCCGCAGATCATCGCCGACATCCATCGCGATCAGTTGAAGCGCATTGTAACCCTATTACGCAAAATTTAATCCACAATCATGGAGGTAATTAATTATGTCAGAGCATTTTTTTGATGAAGCTACTGAGCAATCTATTGTGAAAGCAACGATAGTTGCAAAGTACTTCCACCGCTGGGCAAATGTTATGGTCAGTGTGGCAAAGAAATTTCCCAATAAGTCAAATGGAAAATTTGCTTACATTGATTTATTCGCCGGACCCGGTCGTTATAAAAACGGCGAAAAGTCAACACCAATTAAAGTGTTAGAAGCTGCAATTCAAAACGAAGAGATTAGAACTCGTTTAGTTACAATCTTTAATGATAAGGACGGTAACAGTGTTCACAGTCTTGAAGAAGAAATAGGCAACCTACCCAATGTGCAGTTATTGACCCATAAACCTCAAGTTAGGAACAAAGAGGTTGGCGACCAGATTGTTCAAATGTTCGAAAAAATGAGACTAATCCCCACCCTATTTTTTGTCGATCCCTGGGGCTATAAAGGATTATCACTCCGCTTGGTTAATTCGGTTTTGAAAAATTGGGGTTGTGATTGCATCATCTTTTTCAACTACAATCGGATTAATATGGGACTAGAAAACGATTTTGTCAAAGATCACATGGACGCCTTGTTCGGAAGTCAACGTGGTAATATTTTGCGACAACGGCTTGAGCCTATGAAACCGCATGAGCGTGAAATGACAATTGTAGAAGAGATTTGTGCGGCGCTGCATGAAATGGGCGGAAAATATACGCTGCCCTTTCGTTTTAAAAATGAACACGGGAATCGAACCAGTCACCATCTCATTTTTGTTAGCAAGCATGTGCGTGGCTACGAATTAATGAAAGAAATTATGGCGGAGGAAAGTTCGAAATACGTTCAAGGTGTGGCAGGGTTTGAGTATAGTCCGGCTGATAAAAAATTTCCTCTATTGTTTGAATTGTCAAGACCATTAGATGAACTCGGCGCTGCTCTATTGAAGCATTTTGCAGGGCAAAAATGTTCTATGCTTCATTTGTATGAAGCCCATCATATTGGGACGCCCTATATCAAACGGAATTACAAGGAAATCTTAAAGCAACTGGAAATAACTGGCAAAATTGCTTGCGATCCACCAATGGATAAGAGGCAAAAGCGCAAAGGCGAAGCTACGTTCGGAGATAATGTAACGATCATTTTTCCATCGAATTAGGGGAGATTAATTATGGCTCAATCGAAAATAGAGTGGACACAATCTACTTGGAATCCGGTCACGGGATGTGACAAAGTAAGTCCCGGCTGCAAATTTTGCTATGCAGACCGCATGGCTAAACGATTAAAAGCAATGGGTCAACCAAACTATGCCAATGGATTTGAGCTAACCTTGCATGAACGGATGTTGCACCTTCCACTCAAATGGAAAGCTCCTCAAATAATCTTCGTGAATTCAATGAGTGATCTGTTTCATACCAATGTGCCGCTTGCCTACATTCAAAAGGTCTTT
The DNA here is from genome assembly GCA_964404765.1 of uncultured Gemmatimonadota bacterium. Classification (GTDB taxonomy): domain Bacteria; phylum 4572-55; class 4572-55; order 4572-55; family 4572-55; genus CAYOLL01. The sequence goes on from CAYOLL010000076.1 coordinate 8,865, forward strand.
GAAGTGATGGATAAATCTTTTTGGCATACGTTTCAAGTCCTTACAAAAAGATCGGACCGCTTACTATCTCTTGATCCAAATCTTTTCTGGCCTGCAAATGTTTGGATGGGTGTTAGTGTAGAAAACGAAAAATACACATTTCGGATAGATCATTTGCGACAAACAAATGCATCTGTAAAATTTTTGTCGCTTGAGCCCCTGATTGGGCCGTTGCCAAATTTGGAGTTGCAGGGAATCAATTGGGTAATTGTTGGGGGCGAATCAGGACCTGGCGCACGAGAAATTAAGGAAGAATGGGTAATAGATATTCGGGATCAGTGCCTTTCGGCTCAAATTCCGTTCTTCTTTAAACAGTGGGGTGGCGTGAATAAAAAGAAAACAGGCCGCCTCTTACGGGACCAAACGTGGGATGAAATGCCTAAGACTTTTACCATATTGAAGGCTTAAAAATTAAATAACTGAAAAGGAATGTCGAAAATGACTCACTCATACCAAAACCACCCCCTTTATCACCATCTCCAATCCCGCATCCTCGTCTTAGACGGGGCGATGGGCACGTTCATCCAGGCCAAAGGTTTGGATGAGGCCGGATTTCGCGGCGAGCAATTCAAAAATCACCCGCACGACCTGAAGGGCAACAACGACATCCTGTGCCTGACCCAGCCGGAGATCATCGCCGACATCCACCGCGATTATCTGCGGGCGGGCGCGGACATCATCGAGACAAATACGTTTAACGCCAACGGCGTCTCGCAGGCCGATTATCACACGGTCGAATGGGTGTATGACATGAACAAGGCCGCTGCGGAGATTGCCAAACGGGTCGCCGCGGAGTTCAGCCAACCCACCCCCGGCCCCTCCCAGGAGGGGAGTTTTAAGCCGCGCTTCGCCATCGGCTCCATCGGGCCGGGCAATCGCACCGCCTCGCTGTCGCCGGATGTGAACCGCCCCGGCTACCGGGCTATCACTTTCCAGCAAGTGGTGGACGGCTACTTGCCGCAGATCAAAGGGCTGATTGACGGCGGCATCGACGCGCTGCTGGTCGAGACGGTGTTCGATACGCTCAACTGCAAGGCCGTGCTCTACGCGATTGACCAATATTTTGCCGAAAATCCGGCCAAAAAAGTGCCGATCATGCTCTCGGTCACGATTGTGGATCAGAGCGGACGCACCCTGTCCGGCCAGACGCTGGAGGCATTTTGGGTGTCGTGCAAAAACGCCGATCTGTTCAGCGTCGGCCTCAACTGCGCCCTCGGCGCGGACTTGATGCGGCCTTACATCGAGGAACTGTCCACCTACGCCCCGCACATCTACACGACCATCTACCCCAACGCCGGGCTGCCCAACGCCTTTGGCGGCTACGACGAAACGCCGGAGCACATGGCCAAAGTGCTGGAGGAGTTCATAGACGCCGGATTTGTCAACATCGTCGGCGGCTGCTGCGGCACGGGGCCGACGCATATTGCCAAATTTGCGGAAATTGTTAAAGGGAAGAAGCCCAGACAATTGGCAATTGCCAATTCCCAATTGTCAATTGGCAATTCGTTTACTCAACTGAGCGGCTTGGAGACCATGACCATCCGCCCGGACAGCAATTTCGTCAATATCGGCGAGCGCTGCAACGTGACCGGCTCGCGCCAATTCGCCAAAATGATTCTTAAAGGCGACTACGAAAAGGCCCTGGAAGTCGCCCGCCAACAGGTGGAAAACGGCGCGCAAGTCCTGGACATCAACATGGACGAGGGCATGTTGGACTCGGAAGCGGCCATGCGCGAGTTTGTCAACATGATCGGCTCGGAGCCGGACATCGCCCGCATCCCGCTGATGATTGACTCGTCCAAATGGTCGGTCATCGTCGCCGGCCTGCAATGCACCCAGGGCAAGTGCATCATCAATTCCATCAGCCTGAAGGAAGGCGAGGACGTGTTCCGCCACCACGCCCGCGAGGCCCGACGTTACGGCGCAGCGGTCATCGTCATGGCCTTTGATGAAGCGGGTCAGGCCGACACCACCGAGCGCAAGGTGGCCATCGCCGAACGCGCCTACCGCCTGTTGACGCAGGAAATCGGCTTCCCGCCGGAGGACATCATCTTCGACCTGAATATCTTTGCCGTGGCCACCGGCATCCCGGAGCACAACCGCTACGCCATCAACTTTATCGAGGCCACGCGGCTGGTCAAACAGCGCTGTCCGGGCGCGCACGTCAGCGGCGGGGTCAGCAACCTGTCCTTTTCCTTCCGCGGCAACGAGACCGTGCGCGAGGCCATGCACTCGGCCTTTCTCTACCACGCCATCAAAGCCGGTATGGACATGGGCATCGTCAACCCCGGCCAGATCACGGTTTACGAGGAGATTGACAAGGCGCTGCTGGAATTGATCGAAGACGTGCTGTTTGACCGCCGACCCGACGCGACGGAACGGTTGGTTACGTTTGCCGAAACCGTGCAGCAAAAAGGCAAAGTTATTGTGGAAGACGCGGCCTGGCGCAGCGGCTCCGTCGAAGATCGCCTCAAACACGCGCTGGTCAAGGGCATCGTCGAATTTATCGAAACGGATACGGAAGAGGCGCGGCAAAAGTTGGTCTCGCCGCTGAAGGTCATCGAAGGGCCGCTGATGGCAGGCATGAATCACGTGGGCGATTTGTTCGGCTCCGGGCAGATGTTTTTGCCGCAGGTGGTCAAGAGCGCGCGGGTGATGAAGAAGGCCGTCGCCTACCTGCTGCCCTATCTGGAGGCCGAAAAAGCCGCCACCGGCGCCGAAGCGAACGTCAAGGGCAAAATCCTCATGGCCACGGTCAAGGGCGACGTGCACGACATCGGCAAGAACATCGTCGGCGTGGTGCTGGGCTGCAACAATTACGAGGTGATTGACCTGGGCGTGATGGTTCCGGCGGACAAGATTCTGGCCGCCGCCCGCGAGCGCAACGTGGACATCATCGGCCTGAGCGGGCTGATCACGCCCTCGCTGGACGAGATGGTACACGTAGCCCGCGAGATGGAGCGGCTCAACTTCCGTGTACCGCTGCTGATCGGCGGGGCGACCACATCGACCATGCACACGGCGGTCAAGATTGCGCCGGAATACAGCCAGCCGGTCGTGCACGTGCTGGACGCCTCGCGCGCGGTCGGCGTGGCCAGCAACCTGCTCGGCGACCACAAAGACGCTTTTGTGCGACAAGTGCGGGAAGAGCAACGGGTCTTGCGCGAAAATCACGCCAAAAATCAGGCCGCCCGCGACCTCATTTCCATCGCCGACGCCCGCGCCAATCGCTACGCCCTTGATTGGAGCAAGACCGTCATCGTCAAGCCGACGTTTCTGGGCACACGGGTCTTTACCGACTATCCGTTGGCCGAACTGCGCGACTACATTGACTGGTCGCCCTTCTTCGCCGCCTGGGAAATGAAGGGCAAATACCCGCGCATTTTTGACGATTCGGTCATCGGTGTGGAGGCCAAAAAGCTGTTTGATGACGCCAAAACTCTGCTCGACAAGATCATCGCCGACAAGCTGCTGCAGGCCAATGGCATTATCGGCTTCTACCCGGCCAATTCCGTCGGCGACGACATTGAAGTCTATCAACCTTGCGAAGGTTCAAAACCTTCGCAAGGTTATGAAGTGCGCACCAAATTCTGCATGTTGCGCCAACAAATGCAAAAGCGCAACGAGAGCAAGAATATGTGTCTGGCGGATTTTATTGCGCCGAAAACCCACCCCCAACCCCTCCCGGGAGGGGAGTTCGGTGTGGATTACATCGGCGGCTTTGCCGTCACCGCCGGCATCGGCTTAGACAAGCTCGTGGCCCGCTACGAGGCCGACCACGACGACTACAACGCCATCATGGCCAAAGCCTTAGCCGACCGCCTGGCCGAAGCCTTTGCCGAGCGATTGCACCAGCGCGTTCGCATGAAGTTCTGGGGTTATACGCCCATCGAACTTCTAACGAATGGCGAAATTATCGCCGAAAAATATCAAGGCATTCGGCCTGCACCCGGCTACCCGGCTTGCCCGGATCACACCGAAAAGCCGGCGCTGTTTGACTTGATGAACGTGACCGCCCAAACCGGCATCGAACTGACCAGCAGCTTTGCCATGCTGCCGGCGGCCTCGGTCAGCGGCTGGTACTTCGCCCATTCCGAAGCGGCGTATTTTGGCGTGGGCAAAATCGGGCGCGATCAAGTGGCAGATTATGCCGAGCGGAAGGGCATTCCGATGAGTCGGATGGAGCAGTGGTTGGCGGGGAGTTTGGGGTATTAAGATGCGTAAGTTCAACCGATTGGTTTTGCTATTCGTTTCAGCAAGTGTTTTGACGCTTGCGGGATCATCCATCCCTGTGGTATGTTGATATGTTGAAGACTGAAGAAAAATTAGCACACGCCATAGTAAGAGCATTATCGAATCTAAGCAACGGAGGATACCATGTATAAGTTTAATTTAACTATGATATTCACCATCGTGTGGGTGAGTTTCGTGCTGATGGAGACGAATGGCTATGCCGAAACTGTTGCGTCAGATACGTTGACAATTCGATATGGGCAGGCGCTGACAGGTTCAATTGTTGCCCGGGGTGAGGTCGATGTTTATCATTTTACGGCGTCGGCTGGGGACGTAGTTTTTATACGGATGGGACATCAATTAGGGCAAC
>CAYOLL010000076.1:13606-26998 GCA_964404765.1 uncultured Gemmatimonadota bacterium
AAATTGCTCTAAACAGTGCAGGTGTTTACACAATTTTAGTGATGGATAATAGCGGCGTCTGGACCGGAAATTACGGCCTATCACTTCATGATGTATCTAACCCTGATTTGCCACACATTGCTTATGGCGAGACGGTTACAGGCACAATCGGCATACCCGGCCAAGTGAAGGGTTATCGCTTCACGGCGTCGGCTGGGGACGTAGTTTTTATACGGATGGGACATCAATTAGGGCAACCACTATCCCCAAGATTACGTTTATATGACCAGACCGGGATATTTTTGGCGGAACACACCGATGCAAACACCGCTCAAATTCAAATTGCTCTAAACAGTGCAGGTGTTTACACAATTTTAGTGATGGATAATAGCGGTGTCTGGACCGGAAATTACACTCTCGCCCTTCATCCACCGGATCTTATTGACAACGACATTGTCCGCATTCATTTCGATTATACCAATAATCGCATTGATGAACTCGTTTATAAACCCGGCTCTAATGAGAACCTATTGGATCAAGAGATGAACAATCGGCAGAGTCGTGGCTTGGGACGCATTCAAAATGAAATTGGCCCAAACATAGTTACTTGGAGATTTACCGACAGTACTGCGTATTTATTCTACGAAAATCCATCTTATGGAAGCAAAAATTTTCATTTACGGTGGGGACAGAAAATTGGCTTTGAGATGGACATGGAATACGCCTTGACCAATGAACAGGTGTTTTCTATCGGAGAGTTTTGGAAGCGGGACAACGATGATTATTTGGTAGTCAGCAGCCTCGATAGTGGTGTTGTAAAAATTCAAGTTCCCTATTCCGGCAACTATAATGTTTTTTATGACGGACTGGCTGTTTCTACCGGTTTGCGTGACACCCGTTACAATGAAATGCTTGGATACCGCTATTCCACTGAGCGTTTGATTAAATGTGCTTCGGGTGAGGCTTTCTGGTGGGGTGAATCGTTTATCGAAGGACCGATGCATGCTGTGAGTGGGTCGGATACGGTTGTCTTTGAATTTGCAGTAAAAGACACACAATCCTTTCATTTATGGGCTGGTCTTAATCGTAACAGTAGTGATATGGCCATCTTGACCCAAAACTATCCAAACCCCTTTAAGCAATCCACCACCATTGAGTTTGGCATATTGCGTAAATCTCCTGTTACCATCCGTATTTACAATATTGCCGGTCAACGTGTTAAGACACTGTTGGATCAGGAAATGGAAGCCGGTTCGCACACGATCGTTTGGGATGGCAGGACAGACACGAATCAAATCGCGGCCAGTGGCGTCTATTTTCTGCAAATGCAAGCGGGCGCAACGACCAAAACACTGAAAATGGTACTGCTGAAATAAGGAAAATTTTCCGACAACAAGTAACGCACAACCCTAAACGTAGGAGGCTATTATGCAACGGCAACAAAAAAGATTACCGCATTTTTCGTTTTTGTTTATGGCGTGTCTGTTCATTGGGTTAGCGACACGGGCAGAGGCCCAATACCCGGATTGGATCAATTATAACGCGACCGAAGAAGGACGCGCTGTGGCGGTGGAGGGTAATTATATATGGATTGGCAGGGACAACGACTTGGCTCGATTCGATAAAATCACCGGTCAAATGACTCTCTATCCAATAGGTAGTCGAGTCAATGCTATCGCCATAGACAACAACGGCGTCAAATGGGTTGGTACTGACGGTGGCTTGATCCGCTTCGACGACAACAACTGGACAGTGTATGATTCCAATAATTCCGGTTTGCCGGGTTATTATGTCTCATCTATTGCCATTGACGCTAACGGCGTTAAGTGGATTGGCACAACTAATTACTCCAGTAGTGATGGGGGCGGCTTGGCCAGTTTTGATGACCATAATTGGACGGTGTTTAATAAAAGTAATTCCGGCTTACCAACCAACTGGGTGACAGCCATAGCTATTGATAACAATGGCGTTAAATGGATAGGGACTTTTTGGGAAGGCTTAGCTCGTTTTGATGGCAAGAGTTGGACAGTTTATAATAAAAGTAATTCCGATCTGCCACATAACAGGGTCAATGCGATTGCTATTGATGATGATGACGTCAAATGGATTGGCACTGGTTATAGTGATGGAGGTCTGGCTCGCTTTGACGACAGCAACTGGACAATTTATAACCCTTCAAATCCAATCTTTACTATCGCGATTGATAACAGCGGCGTCAAATGGATTGGAACATACGGTTTGGTCCGTTTTGACGGCAGTAATTGGACTGTGTACAAAGTAGACAATTCCGGCTTGCCGCAAAATTATATTGAATCTCTTGCCATTGATTCCGACAATGTTGTATGGATTGGTGCACCAAATCCTCACGAAGGAGGTATTACCCGTTTTGATGGTCGTAATTGGGCAGGATATAGCGCTAATGTGCCTGCTAATCAAATTCTTTCCATCGCAATTGATAGTGATAATGTTAAGTGGCTTGGTATTGGCACAAATGGATATTCTAATTCTAAAGATCGTTTGGTCAGCTTTAGTGATGGTAGTACTTGGACGTCGCATTATGAGGGTTCGGGTCCCCCCTACTATATTAGTGCTGCAATAGTTATAGATCGTAAAGGTGTCAAATGGATTGGAGGTGGTGGCCTTTGCCGATTTGACGGCAATCATTGGACCGTGTATAACACACGTAATTCCGGTCTCCCCGATTATAACGTCACGGCTATTGCCATTGATGATAAGGACGTTAAATGGATCGGAACCTACGGATTTGGCGAGCGCGGCGGCGGTCTGTCCCGGTTCGATGACAGCACCTGGACAGTCTACAACACTGGCAATTCTGATCTAATTCAGGCCCTTGCCATTGACAATAGTGGCGATATATGGGTCGGCAGGCGGGGCAGTGGTCTGGCCCGTTTTGACGGCGAAGGGTGGACGGTGTACAACACGGCTAACTCTGCGTTGCCAAACAATACGATCCACGTTATCACTATTGACCGTCATGGCGTAAAATGGATTGGCACGAGCGGGGGTTTGGCACGTTTTGACGATCACAATTGGACGGTTTATAATGTTGGCACACCGGACAAAAATACCGTCACTGCTATCGCCATAGACACGAATGATGTCAAGTGGATTGGTACAGGTTATTCTGCTTTCAATGGCTATTTCCGATACGGTCATTTGCTCAGATTTGATGATCGCAATTGGGTTGTTTATGATCAAAGTAACTCCAGAATGCCCGTGAGCGGTGTTTCGGCAATTACTATAGACCGGAATGGCGCCAAATGGATCGGGACTTATTGGGATGGTTTAGTCGTTTATTTGGGCGATGGAGTGAATAGCGCCGAGATAACTCGTCCCCAGCTTTTAAAACAAAACTACCCCAACCCGATCAAGACTGCGACCACAATCGCCTGGTCACAATCGGCCTATGCCGATGTTTCGGTAGTTGTCTACAATGTGAACGGTCAACGTGTCCGGCAATTGTTGCACAGCAGAATTCCATCGGGTGAGCACACTCTCTCTTGGGACGGATTGAATGATAAAGGGGAAATGGCCGCCAATGGCGTTTACTTTTATCAACTGCGCATCGGAGATTATGAGGAAACGAAGAAGATGGTTTTAGTTAGGTCAAATGATGAATGATGATGATGTGAGTAGGAAAGGAAACCATCCCGACGCGGCCTACTTTGGCGTGGGCAAGATTGGTAAGTATGACGTTGTTGATTACGCGGAGCGGAAAAACATTCCGCTCCACAGGATGGAGCAGTGGCTGGCGGGGAGTTTGGGGTATTGATCGAATGCAGCGTTATTATACGTGCAAAGTGAAAGGTGATTAGATGGAAAAACCAACCGGCCCGTGGTATCGCAACTACAACTACTGGAATGAATTAGCCCACCAATATCTGTCCACGTACAAAAACCTGCCGACGGACGCGCCGCATCACTACGAGATTCAAAACGCGTGTCAGGTACTGAGCTACGAGCTTATCTTTGAGAGCAATCTGATTGAGAATGAAGGGCTGTCCAAAGGGGAAACGCGCAAGGTCATCGAGCAGTTTTTTCCAAAGATTGAGGACATCTATTCACCATGGGACGGTGTTCATTTGACAGATTCGATCGTCGAACAATTGGATCAGCAGGCGGTTCAAACTATTAACGGCCATAAGCTCAATCGGGATATCGTCAAGCCCAGCGTCACTTTTGCCGGTAAATCCAAAGGTGTGAGAGAAGTGGCTCAGCATTACAACGCTTACCTGTTGGCAATGAATTACGTTTCAATGTTTAAGCATGAGGAAACAAAAACATATCAAGTGGCCCAAATCCTTCAAAATGATCCGCCGGATTGGGACTATTGGGTGGATATTTGGCGAAATTTAAGTGGGCAAAACACATTTCCCGATCAAATAGAACGACCCAAATTGCTAACAGAAGAACGAATAAAGTATTTGCATGAAACAATCGCCGATGGATTGCTGGATACCGGTAATCCCGGCGAATATCGTCAACACGCGGTTTCTGTTGGTTGGCAAGATGTCATTTTTCCCGCCCCGGAACTCGTCCCGGCGAGCATGGCCCAATTTGTCGAGAAAGCAGCGGATATTTTTTATGCCGGTCTGGAAAATCAGGACTACTTCACTGCCGCCGCTAAAATTAGCTATGAGTTTGTGCGGATTCACCCGTTCCCGGATTTTAACGGGCGGCTGTCACGTCTCATTCTGGTTATGGTTTTGTTTGCCTACAGTGTGCCATTTCCAATCACTTTGCGAGGAGATAAGAAGGGACGCAAGCGTTATTTTTCTTCTCTCCAAAAAGCCAACATTGGCGATTTCAAACCGTACGCTGCTTTAATAGCCATGCGCGTAGCTGAGACGTTTCGCCAGCTTGATTATAATTTAGAACGTGCCGGGTTGCCGTTGCTCTTGAGCTTTGGCGACGCCTAAGGGAAAGAACATTTGCCCATCCCGACGCGGCCTACTTTGGCGTGGGCAAGATCAGTCGCGATCAAGTGGAAGATTATGCGGAGCGGAAGAATATTCCGGTGATACGGATGGAGCAGTGGTTGGCGGGGAGTTTGGGGTATTGAAATGAGCCGGATTTTGAAGCTGATTTTGAAATGCAAGCAAAACCCAAAGAATGTGGGTTTTGAGGATGCAATCAAGTTGTTAGAAATGATGAGCTTTCGATTGGTGAATGTGCGGGGTAGCCATTATCATTATGATGATGGCCGCACGTTGATAACAATTGTGAAACCACACGGCGGACAAAAATTTGTGCGTATTGCCGATGTCAAACGAATTCTGGATTTGTTGGAGGGTTATTATGATCAAATCTAACTACCCATTTTTGGTTGAGCCGAATGAGGACGGTGGATTTTATGTCTTTTTCCCGGATTTTCCGACTATTTTTACCGGCGGCGAAACGATTCATGAGGCCGTTCAGAATGCCTTTGAAGCCTTAGCCGGACACTTGGAAACGCTGGCGCAATTAGGGCGCTTTATCCCGACCCCGACCTCTAACATGCGTCAAAAAATCCAATCATTAGCATTGGTCTGAGTGTTCGCCTACTTTGGCGTGGGCAGAATCGGCAAGGATCAAGCGGCGGATTACGCGGAGCGGATCGGCATTCCGTTGAGCCGGATGGAGCAGTGGCTGGCGGGGTGTCCCGTCCTGATATAGATTGACACAGAAACCTCTGAAATGCGTATAATTTTAATCATAGATTAAACATTGGCATACCTAAAATGGAAAGAGGTTTTCGATGTCACATCAAGCTCGGTAACCCGCCGCCATCAAGTGATAGTCGCCGACATTACCTACATTGACACCCGCGAAGGCTTTATTTACCTGGCGCTGTTAACCGACGTCTTTTCCCGCAAGATTGTCGGTTACGATGTCAGCGACAGCCTGGCGGTCGAAGGCAGTTTGCGGGCCTTGAAAATGGCGCTGCCGGAGGTTGCCGATCCAAAGGCGCTCATCCATCACTCGGATCGAGGCGTTCAATATTGCTGCTATGCCTATACCGATCTGTTGCAATTGAAAGGAGTTCGGATCAGTATGGGCGAAAAAGGAAATCCATACGAAAATGCTCTGGCCGAGCGGGTCAACGGCATCCTCAAATTGGAATTCCTGTTGGACCAAGTTTTCCCGACGAAAGCCATTGCTCGAGAAGCAACCCGTGAGTCGATTCATATCTACAACTTTGAACGGCCTCACAGCAGCATCGGTTTACGCACCCCCGCTCAAAAATTTAATCAGAAGTCAGAGGAAAAATGTGTCAACTAATTTTAGGACTTGACAGTCACGAAGTAGCCTCAGCCAATAGTGGGTTTCACGCGCCTCTTTGTAGGCCACCGATAGTTTGGCGACAAAATCTTTATCCGATTGCCCGCCCAACGCTTCTTCCACATTTGCGCCAATAGAAGTCCCGCAACGCAAAACTTGCTTGGCCAGCACAAACTCCTTCTTCTCCTCACACAGATGTTTGTACAGCTTCACAATCCGCAAGGCAAACTTGTAACTTTTCTCAACGACGACATTGTCACTTTTCATCGCGCCAATTCCTAATTCCTAATTCCTAATTTTTAATTTTTAATTCTAAATTCCTCAAGTCCGACTATCGGCAAATCTACATACCCGCCGCCCAATCCGTGCTGCTCGCATTCCACCTCGCAGGCTAAGCATTCAGTGCACTTGCTCTTCTTGGCTTCCTCTTTGGTGATGTTCAGGATGGGTACGCCGTTTTCTTCCTTCAGGATTTGCGGCACGCACATTTTGATGCACACTTTCGACTCGCACTTCAGGCAAATGTCGTGGTCGTAGGTGACCTTGCCGGTGATCGTATCAAACGTGTAAAGGTTGTTGCTCCACTGCCTTCCCCCTTTGGAGGGGGTTAGGGGGAGGTTCTTCGTCGTCGTCGGATTCTTCAGCAAAAAATCCATCCGTTCGGCGCAGTAATCGGCCGGGTTGTCCTTTTTGTAGCCTTCGATGGGGGCGGGCAAATCCTTGGTGTATTCGGTCAGGATGCGCACGGCCTCGTCCTCGCTGTTGCCGCCGAGACGAATCACCGCCGGAATGGACAGGTTCTCCTCGCGGAAGGCTTTGACCAATCCACGCGCCGAGTGAAACTGCTCTTGGCTGGCCACGCCCGACCCCGAGCCAAAGTAGCCGTCAATACCCTTTTGCGACAGGATGATCTTGGCCGCGCGATAAACCTTGCTGGCCGGGGGATTGCCGCTCGTGTCGCAGAAATTGGCGATTTTGTAGCCCTTGCTAAATACGGCGTCCATGGACATCATCGAGCCGCCGCCGCCCGCGCCGTGAAAGCCGAGATAGCCCTGGCCCTTCGCAAAATTCTGCTCCATCTGGATGAAGTAGAACGTGCCGCGATAATCGTTCTTCTCCACGTTGTAGGCGATCACGTCCAATTCCGACGGCGGGCGATCCAGCTCGCGGGCGATTTCGATGCCCAAATCCGGATGGCGGAAGATGGCGTAATCGTCCACGGTCATGCGGCAGTCGGCGGCGTAGAATTGGCCGTCTTCGGTCATGACGATGGGGTTGATTTCGGCCGAGCGGGCCTCGTATTCGCGGGCCATTTGCCACAGCTTAATCAGCAACCCGGCCAGCTTGAGTTGCTCCTCGCCGACCACGCCGGTCTTGCGGATGACGTTGCGCGCCTCAAACTCGCGCAGGCCCTCGACCATGTCAATGTGCGTTTTGGCCACCTTGTCCGGGAATTCCTGGGCGATTTCCTCGATGCCCGACCCGCCCTTGCTGCTGAAGATGAGCAGCGGCTGCTGGGCCACGTCGTCAATGATAATGCCGGCGTAGTATTCTTTGACGATTTTGAGCTGGGCTTCGACCAACACCGTGTCAATCGTGAAATTGTTGACCACCCGCCCCAGGATGGCCGCGGCCTTGTCCGCCGCTTCCTCCGGCGTGGCCGCGAACTGGATCAAGCCTTGCGCTTTGCGGCTGGTGGTCCAGGCCTGGCCCTTGATGACCACCGGCCGACCAAGTTCCGCAGCGATGGCTTTGGCCTCATCTGCGCTGTGGGCCACACTGCCCGGCGGCGTGTTGAACTTGAACTTCTTTAGCAATTCCTTGCCTTTGTACTCGTGAATGCGTGCCATGATGATAACCTCGTTTTACGGTTAATGAAAATGATTCAATTTTGAATAATCACGGTTAATTTATGCGTTGAGATTTGATTGCTCAATCTCTCGAATTAGAAAGGGCAAATTCGGCGCGGTAAATGTCAAATCCGTAGCCGGAATGCGATGATTCTTTATGTCCGGGTGAATGTGCTTATGATGCGGATGTGTTGACGCTAAAGTCGGATCATTCGGATGCGGAAAGGAGTCATACCAATACAACTTTTTTTTATGCGGATACCCGGCCCGGCAGTATTCAGTTGCATCCGGCAATTCAGCCAACGGCTGCAAATGACGGGAAACTTCGTAGCTATAGCTTTCGATCACTTGCAACTCAAAGTTGAGAATCTCCAGCACGCACAGCACGATATGGTTGGGGAAATGGATCATACCCGCGACTTTTCCGACCCTTGCGCCATGCGGAATATAAACCAATGTGGAGCCTTCCATCGAGACAAAATGTTCGGACAGCGTATGAATGAAAAGCGCGTAATCTCGCGGTGATTGTAACGGATCATTCATATCACACCGCCATCGCCGTCTTGATTTGGATGGCAATCGGCTGGCGTTCGATCAATTCTCGATATTGCGTCTCCAGGCTCAGGCGCGCTTTGCACAAGCCCAGCCATTCCACAAACTCCTGCCGATAGTCGTCTAAGGCGTCGAACTCGTCCAGCTCGCCGTTGGTGATCGCCCGATAAAACTCCGGCGATTTGACGCCGAATTTCAACTCGAATCGGCTCAGTAAATGATCCAGTTGGCCGATGTCTTGTATTAGTTCATTCAAGCGCATGATGTTGTCTCCTTTCGAGCGATTTGATTAAACTTTTGCAATTGGCCTTCGCCTCGTCTACGCTGTGGGCCACATTGTCCGGCGGCGTGTTGAACTTGAACTTCTTGAGAATTTCCTTGCCTTTGTACTCGTGAATGCGTGCCATAATTCGGTTCTCCAATCTTCAAATTGACATGAAGTTATAATTGCTTTATTCAGACTCTTCCGGGCGCAGCAATCGTTCTTGCAATAAGGATTGCATATCGCGGCGACCATCTAAAATACAATGAACATAAATATCATTTTCGACAATTTGGTAAACAATTCGATAAACTTTGTGGTTGAGTTCACGGTATGCACGAATGCCCAAACGTAACAACTCCGGCGGAAAATGGCCGCGCTCAGGCATTTGCTCCAAACTAAAACAAACGCTTTCCAACTCATCCAAAATCTTTTCAGCGCGACGCGGCACACCGGCCCCGACCAAATATTGGTATATTTCCAACAAATCAAGCTCGGCGTCAACGACAAAATGCACTTGATACGTCATTTCTTAGCCGCCTCGCTGATCTTTTTTCGCACATCGGCAAAAGCTTGCCGGGCCGGTTTGACCTTGCCTTCACGCAAATGCCCCGAACTGAGCAGCAGGATTTTGAGCATGGCCAGACTTTCCTGCATTTGCTCATACACCCGGATGTCCTGCATCACCACTTTGGCCTGGCCTTTTTGGGTGATAATCACCGTGTCGTGATTGTCAAACACGTCTTGCACCAACGTTGATGTGTTGGATTTCAAATAGCTAATGGGTTTAATGGCTTTGCTGAGTTTCATGTATTTATCCTTTCGATGAGCGTGTTGAACTTCTTGAGAATTTCCTTGCCTTTGTACTCGTGAATGCGTGCCATGATTCAGTTCTCCATTTGATGAAAATTTATGGTGATCAATAATAGTACGTTGTTCGAATTGTGATTGCTCTCACGTTCTGCTTGCTTATTTTTTGCGCCGACCGGCTATTGAAGACGACGCTTATTTCAACCGATCATACTCCGCCGGTTCAACTTTTGGCGCTTGCGCCAACGCCAGCCGGACGCCCAGCGCGTTTAACACCCGCATCATCGTGACAAAATTTGGTTTAGCGCCGGGGGCCAATGCTTTGTAAAGGCTTTCGCGGCCCAGGCCGATTCCTGGGCAATTTGCCTCATCCCCTGCGCTTTGGCAATATCCCCGATGGCGGCTAAGAGCAAATTTGGATGGCCATCCTCCAAACTGTATTGAGATATGGGCGCAAACAGACACTTGACAATGCGCTGTAAGATAGTCAAAATTTTGCTGATTTCAAGCGGTTTGTAGGGTTGTGATCGGATAAGTGTTTGCCGCATTTTGAACTAAAATTCTGTGGTCAGACGCAAACGCGCAAATCTTTGCTTTAAACTGATTTTGATTGACGGGTTTGCAAAAGAATTGTATTATGAAGAAGCAAGTTGAAGCACCATTTTGCAAGCTGCCGAAGCGTTTTACCCAGCAAAGCCCATTCTTTAGACGGAGGTGACAAATGAACTTCACTTCAGTTTTTACGGCGTACCATTATCGCCTGAAAGCGCTTTCCTGTCTTGGCGGGCTGGCCTGTTTTTGGATAAGCTCTGTCTGGTCATCCGGGCCGCCGTTGTTACCGACGATAATTATGGCGGAGGCGCTTTCGGTAAATGCGGCTCAGGATTCCTGTCGGGCAATGCTGCCTTTCAGCAACGACAATCCACCGATCAAAACCAAACAGCCCGCTGATGCCGGTACCCTGCAGGAATCGGCGGATAAGAAGAAGAAAATGGATCTTCACGATCACGATGGCCCGTTTTATTTAAACATTATTGATCTCGAATACCTTTCAAAATTAGGCGTCGAAATGGTTTGACGCACAACCGCATTTGGAATAGCAAACTTCAGCTTGCAGGCACTTAATTATGATTGGCAAACTGAAGTTTGTTTTATAAAAGTGTTAAGGAGTTCTCATGATATTTCGTATCGTCACGGCTGTTGTCCTGCTTTTGGCTGTTCAGGCTGTCGCACAACTGCCAATAACATATCCCCCGCCAATTGAGGCGGCTGCCAAAGAATTAGAAATGGAATTGATCGCGCCGTGCTGTTGGACGCAACCCATTGCCGAGCACAAATCCGGCATAGCGGAGGAAATGAAGGCGGAAATCCGAAAAATGCTGAGCGATGGCAAAACCAAACAAGCCATCCTCGATTTTTACGTACAAAAAGACGGCATGCGTGTTCTGTCGATTCCGCGGCAAGAGGGTTTTAATCGCCTGTCGTATTTGATGCCGATTGTTTTTATGGTTATCGGATTGGTCATTGTCGGCTTTTTTATCCGAAAATGGAAACACAGCCAGCAGGCACAGACTGCAACCGCGAATCCGACGAATGCGCTTCTTCCCGAAGCGGGCCTCGATCCCGTTATGTCCGCCCGAATTGAGCGTGAAATCAGCGAAATGAAATAATTATGCTAAAGTTTGAAGGTAATATCAACGAAAGCACTATATCCGCCGCGCTAAATTTCTTCCGTCGCGGAAATTATCATGGCTGTGTCGTCATCAAAAAAGGGGAAGCGAGTCAGGGCGTGATGTACGTCAATGGTCCGGCCATTGTCTACGTCAATGTTTCGCCGCGTCAGCGCCGTCTGGGTAATCTGCTCATCCGCAAAAAACTGCTGACACCGGGCAAGATGACCAAAATCGCCGATCAAATGAAAGCCGAAAACTACGCCCGTTCTTTTGCGGCGCTGGTTCTGGAAGAGGGCTGGATAAACGAAGACGTTTTGCTGGAAAATATCCGGGAAATGATGCTGGAAATCGTGCTGAATGTCATGAATTGGCAGGAGGGCTACTTTAAATTTATCGAGGGCCGAAATGTGCCCAAGCAGTTTCTACCCTGCCCGCTGGCCATTGACGATATCATGCGCGAATGGTTTGCCAAAGACGGGCAAATCAGTCCCTTTGGTGAATCTGACCTGGAATCCGGCGTTGAAGCCGGTTTAACCGATGAAATGACCTTTCACCAGGCCGAGCTGCGCACCCTGGATATTTTAACCCCGCGCCAGATTGAATTTGGCAGCGGTCACAAGGAAAAATTGCAGGGTATCTTCCAAAGCCTGGCCGAGGCCGCTGCCCGCCAGATGAGTCCAACGCTTGGTGAAAAACATATCATCCACTTATCTTCAATATATGAGATGAGTTACAATCAGTTTTTAACCATTGTGGCATCCGATCATCTGCACACATTAGTCGAGCTAAAGCCGTTTGTAGATTTTGGGCTGATCAGCTTTCATCCGGAAACCGTCGCGATCACCCTGGAGCAATTGTTGGGCGCAACGACACCCGGCAGCAGCTCCTTTGATGAATTTTCCCAAATCGAAGAAGGCTTGATAGAAAGCATTGTCGCAAAACTGGCAATGGCCTTTAGTCCGGTTTGTCTGGCCTCTCTCAACTTTACGGTTAGCCCCTACACCCGTTATCGCGTCGATCATCATCAGCATTTCTCGGCCTCACTCGATTTGATGGTGGTGGGCAATTTCGACTGGGTCATCCAATCTCGCGCTGCCAAAGCCTACTTCTGCCTGCCGCGCTGGGTATTTGACGTAATTTTGTAGAGCTACCCTTGCGAAGGTTACCCTTCAAGATTGCAAAAGGCTTGAGAATGTTGATTTCACACCGGCTTTAACCTTCGCAAGGGTAGCCAATCCTGCAATAAACTCAACCGAGCAGCGCCAAAATCTTCATTACCGTTTCAACAACCGGCTTGCCGATGTCGCCCACCGCTTTGGCCGCTTCGATCAAACCTTCGCCGCTGAGCTGATACCATTTCTGGCGCGGCTTTTCCTTGATACTTTCATTCACCAACGCTTCCAGATTCTCGCCGGTTTCTTTCGCCGCTTCCGCCGGCATGGCTTTGGTCATTTCGCCGACGCGGGTCGTTAATTCCTTGAGCAGGGTTTTCAACTCGTCGGGCGCGTTGGATTGGGCCGCGGCGTTAAAGCTGTTTTTGATGGAATCGGCTACGACCACGTTGCCGGACACTTGGGCGTTATCGCCAAAGCTAATACTTTTGCCGCCCATTTTCGGTCGCAGCGGGATATTTTCAACTTTATTGGGTGAAACGATAGACATTTTCTTCTCCTTTTGAATTAATGGGTTACCGCTTTAAAATCCTCAAGACGCTTTTGCAGCGCGTCACGCGACATCTGCTCCAAACGTGTCGTCCACAGGATATCGTGAACTTGTTTTTGGACACCCTCGCTAAAACGCTTGCGATACGCGCTGAATTCCGCCGTAAAATCATGCAATGGAAATTCAGGGTTTATAGCCATCCGATGCATAAATGTTTCCAGTTCAATGCGCAGCGAAGCAAAAAGTTGCTTGGCTTCACCCCAGTGCTTAGCAAGTTTGAAAAAAGATTCCTACTGAATGACATCCACGGCCCCGGTCGCTT
>CAYOLL010000077.1:0-26627 GCA_964404765.1 uncultured Gemmatimonadota bacterium
TTTTTATGCCAAATTCCTGTCGAAATAAGTTGGTAGGGACTTCCGCCACGATGTACTAGCATGATCACCTTGCGCATCGGCCGCCGGCTTATGCGGAGCCGGAATTTTTGAGAAATTGATGTAAAGTAAAAAGGGGCGCAAAATTTTAATTTTGCTGATGGCGGTTAGAATCTGCAAAAATGAATTTTTGCACTCCTGGTAAAATTTCGATAAACCCACCAAAAACCACATCGAACCATTTTTTCAATGGCATCAGCATTCCATTCCGTATTTCTTGACTGTTGACAGAAAAGCCTTCCCTTCAACCCGGAGTCAACCATGTTGCGCTGGACACAATTCAACTTTGATCAGAATGCGTACGACCTGCCGCCGTCGCTGGCCTATCCTATCGACATCCTGACCCAACTGCTGGATCAGGTCATCCGAAAGCAGGGCGGCGACGCCGTCCACAAGCTGATTCGCCGGCTCATCGACCGGGCCAATACCGACGATCCTGCCGCGCTGGAGGCTTTGTGGGCGGACATTCAGGGGCTGGATTTCGAGCAGATTCAATGGGCGCTGCGGGCGGTGACGGCCTTTTTCCATCTGGTCAACATGGCCGAGCAACGCGAGATCGTGCGAATCAATCACGAGCGCGAGATGAAGGCCGACGCCGATCATCCGCGACCGGAATCGATCATGGACGCGCTCCATCAATTGCGGCGCGACGGCCTCGATAGCGCCGGGCTGGATAAACTGCTGGCCCGCTTAGACATTCAGCCGACGTTAACGGCTCATCCCACGGAAGCCCGCCGGCAGAGCGTTTTGCTCAAGCAGATGAAAATTTCGGCGCTGATTCCGCGCTTGCAGGACGCCACCTTGACCGCCGCCGAGCGCGACCGCCTGATCTCGACCATCTACAATGAAATCATGCTGTTTATGGCCACCGACGAAGTGCGCGCCGCCCGGCTGAGTGTGGAAGACGAGGTGCGCAACGGCCTGCATTTTTGCAAAACGTCGATCTGGGAAGCGGTTTCATCCATTTATGACGACCTGCAACAGGCCGCCCGCATCTACTTTGACGGCGAGCCGGATTTACCGCCGGCCCTGCGCTTCCGCACCTGGATCGGCGGCGACCGCGACGGCAATCCTTTTGTCACGCCGGAGGTGACCGCAGCGGCCTTTCAACAATCGCGGCAAGAGGCGATTCAACTCTATTTGCACGAGTTGAACGATCTTCGACAGGACTTGACTGTCTCCGATCAACAGGTTCAGTTTCCGAATCAATTGCAAGCGTCAATTCAGGCGGATGCCGCGCAAATCACCTTAGATTCGGCCACAATCGCCCGTTATAAACATGAATCCATCCGTATGAAAATCAGCTATATGCGCCGGCATCTGCAACTGTTGGCCGAAAAGCCGGACGCTTACTCGCCGGATCGCTTTTTGGCCGATTTGCGATTGTTGCAGGATTGCCTGAGCGCCGTTGGCATGGATGAGATTGCCCGCAGCGGTTTGCTGCAACGGCTGGTGCAGCAGGTCAAAGGGTTTGGCCTGCATTTGATTACGCTGGATGTTCGCCAGCACAGCCAGGTGCATGAAGCGGCGGTGGGCGAGCTGCTGCGTCTGGCCGGCGTGATCCAGGACTATGATCGTCTGTCCGAAAATGACAAAATCCGGTTGCTGGAGCGGGAATTGCAAAATCCGCGCCCGCTTCGCCCGCCGCATATCCCCCTTGGCGACACGACTGAAATGGTCTTGCAAACCTTTTATACCCTGCAGCAGGCACTCCAGCACGATGCCAACGCCGTCGGCAGCTACATCATCAGCATGACCCACGATGTCAGCGACATGCTGGAGGCGTTGCTGCTGGCCAAAGAATGCGGCCTGTGGCATCTCGAAGGCCGACAGGCCCATAGCCTGCTGGATTTTGCGCCGTTGTTTGAAACAGTGGACGATCTGGAGCGCGGCGAGACGCTGATGGAAGAACTGCTGACCCATCCGGTGTACCGCCTGCAAGTGGCGGCTCGCGGCAATTTTCAGGAGATTATGCTGGGTTATTCCGACAGCAACAAGGACGGCGGTTATTGGATGGCCAATTGGGCGCTGCACACCGGGCAGGAAAAACTGGCTCGCGCCTGTCAACGGCATCAGGTGGATTTTCGACTGTTTCACGGTCGGGGCGGGACGGTCGGCCGAGGCGGCGGACGGGCGAATCAGGCGATTCTGGCGCTGCCGCCGCTCAGCCAAAACGGGCGCATCCGCTTTACCGAGCAGGGCGAAGTCATCACCTTCCGTTATGCGCTGCCGGAAATCGCCCATCGCCATCTGGAGCAGATTGTCCATGCCATGCTGCTATCTACGGCGCACGCCAAAAGTCAACAGGTGACCGTGTCGACCGAAGCCATGCGCCTAATGGACACAATTGCCCGCACCTCGATGACCGCCTATCGCGATTTGATTCAGCATCCGCAGTTTTGGGGCTGGTATCGTGACGTGACGCCGATTGAGCATATCAGTCGCCTGCCGATTGCGTCGCGGCCGGTATCGCGCAAGTCGGCGCATGAGGTGGATTTTGACGGACTGCGGGCGATCCCCTGGAACTTTGCCTGGACGCAGACCCGCTACAATATTCCCGGCTGGTACGGCATTGGGCAGGCATTACAACAGGCCATTGCAGCAGATCCGGCGCATTTGCCGCGCCTGCAAGAAATGTATCGGACGTGGCCGTTTTTTCAGGCGGTGGTCAACAATGCGCGGATGGACATGGCCCGCGCCCGCCTGCCGATTGCCCGAATTTATGCGCGAGAGTTGCGCACACGACCGGAAATAGACTTCCACGATCAAATTGCCGCCGAATTTGAAGCCGCCCGCGCTGCCCTGACCCAAATTACCGGCGAGCCCGATTTAATCGCCAACCGCCAGATTATCCAAAAGCTGATCGAGCTTCGCAATCCCTATACCGACGTGCTCAATCTATTGCAAGTGGAGCTGCTCCGCCGCTGGCGCGTCACATCGGAAGCCGAACGGGAGCCGCTGCGTCAGGCGCTGTTTCTGAGCATCAACGGGATTGCAGCGGCCATGCAAAGCACGGGTTGAAATGATTTTGTGGATATATTGCAGCATATTCGTGCTTGTTTTAAATTCGCGCCACATCCTTCAGGTGCAGTAAAAATGAAAAATTATGACTGTTGAAAAAAATAAATAAATTATTCACTTGCTAAAAATCCAACTTTTAATAAACTTATTAACATGAAATAGGAATAAAATGTCCGATAATCGGTTTTAATACAACCGCGGCTTTTTTATAAACTAAAAAAGAAGAGGCAGATGATGAAACTTTGGACAGTAATTCAGCTGATCCTGTTTTTGTACTTGATATCACCAATCTCAGGATTCACCCAGACTAACAAACCCGTCCACGCTTGGATTGGCATCAAACTTCATTCGCAGAACCAAATCAAACAGGCCAAAGCAAATGAGCGCCTGCTGTCCAGCGACAGTCTCCAGATTTATGTCAAGCCGGACTCTTCGGCTGATTTTTCCCACGTTTATATCATTTATGCCGATGAAAAATCCGGGGATGTGAAGGTTTTGAATGCCAGCCAACTTAAAGTGGCGGCCGGACAAATTCTCATCACGCCAAATCCGCATGATTACTACACCCTTGATCCATCCGCAAAACCGTATACGATTACTATTGTCGTCAGCCCGCAAAATCTGCCCAAACTGACCCAACTTTTTGCCGGAAAGCCGGATTACAAATCCTGGCGGTTGTTGGAAGCCGCGCTTGACAAACAAAGCCGCATTCAACTGACCGATAAGCCCGAAGTACCTATGACAATGGCCGCCAGTGTGCGAGGCACAAATGATCCCTTCCTGGCCAAACTAAAACCCTTTTCAGGGAATGACTTAATTGTTAAAAAATATCAATTCTCTGTTACGAAATAAATCCGGCTTCGCCCTCGTCATTTCCGGTACGCTGTTTTTGTTCATTGCCGGTTTTTGGCTGTTTAGAGGCACGATTTGGACGAGTGCGGACTTTCAGGTGATGGATCATCTCTATCGGCACATAGTCGGTTCTGGTCATGGGCCGCCGATGAACGATAAAATTGTTCATCTGGACATCACCGACTCCACCTACCACTATTTTGGGCACAAGGACTTGAACCGGCAGGATTTGGCGCAAGTGAACGCCATCTTGCAGGATTTGGGCGCGGAAGCCGTTATCTACGATATAATTTTTGCCCGACCTGATGCGCCCGAAACCGACAGTATTTTTGCCGCTTCAATTGCCCAAACCGACCGCGTTTATCTGCCAATTGCCTTTGAACTGTCCGAGCATCCCTTCGACAAAGCTCAGGACAGGCCCAAACCTTTTCAATGGCAGGCGGGCGCTGCTTATGAGCGCTTACGAACCGATCAGTTAAAGAAGTTAAAAAACGCCCCGGCGGTAACGCCTGAAACACTTCCAGACTTCCCTTCTGCGACCTATGCCCGGATGCAGGCGGACCTCTTTGCCGCCAGCGCCTATAACTCCGGTCATGTCTCCATCAAAGCCGACCCGGACGGCATTTACCGGCATTACCAAATGCTGGTCAAAGTGGACTCGCTATATTTCCCGGCTTTGAGTTTGGCGGTTTTTCTGGATCATTTGGGCCTGACCTTAGCCGATGTAAAATTTGAACGTGACAACACCGGAATAGCAAACTTCAGTTTGCCACTATCTACCCAGGCAGGCAGACTAAAGTTTTCTACGCCGGATAATCAAGAGATCATCATTCCGCTGGATGCGCAAGGTCGCACCATTATTCCCTATCCCCAAGCCTGGGAAAATGCCTTTGACCATATCACCGTCCATCGTTTGATCGAGTCCTACAAAGATGTCAACTTGCGCGGCAATTTGGCCGAACTCTTGGAAGGCCGCTTTGTTTTGATCGGCGACGTCTCCAATGGCATCGCGGATGTGGGTCAGACGCCGCTGGACGACAACGTGCCGCTGGTGGCGGTTCATGCCGCCTTGCTCAACGGACTATTGAACAACTGCTTTTACCGGCCCTGGTCCTTTTGGTCAAACCTGGCGTGGATTGCGCTGTTCATCGCCTGCTTGACCTGCGTCGCCGTATTCCGCTCCGTCTATGCGCTTTATGGCGGCGGAATTGCGGTGATCTTGCTGACGGGCGGCTTTGCTTACTATCGCCTGCTGCATTTTGAGTTTTTCCCGATTGCCTCAGTGATGGGCAGCCTGGCGCTGGCCTGGGCGGGCTTGACCGTCGGGCTGCATATTTTTGCCACCCGGCGGGCGGGCTTTATTCGCAACGCTTTTTCGCACTACGTGCCGGAAACGGTCGTGCAGGAATTGATCAATCACCAGGACAAGCTGACCCTGGGCGGCGAGGAACGGGTCGTGACGGTTTTGTTTTCCGATTTGGCGGGCTTTACCGCCATCTCCGAAAAGCTGGCTCCGGCCATGCTGACGCAGTTGTTGAATGAATATTTGACGGAAATGACCAACATCATTCTGGCCGAAGGCGGGATTGTGGACAAATACCTGGGTGACGCCATCATGGCCGAGTTCGGTATTCCCCTGCCGGTGGCGGATCATGCGGATCGGGCGGTGCGGGCCGCGGTAAAGATGCAACGCCGTTTGGGCGAATTGCGCCGGGAATGGGCCGCCCGCGAGCTGCCGGAACTGCATTGCCGGATCGGGATTAACACCGGCCCGATGACGGTGGGCAACATGGGTTCGCAGCAGGTTTTTGATTATACGGTCATCGGCGATGCGGTGAACTTAGCCGCCCGTTTGGAAAGCGCCAACAAACAATATGGCACCTATCTGATGATTTCCGAAAACACCTTTCAGGCCATGAGCGCCAATCTGGCCCGCTGCCGTTTGTTGGATTACGTGCGTGTCAAAGGCAAGACCATCGCCGTCAAACTCTACGAAGTCTATGGCCTGACGAACGATGAAATTCCCGCCGTCGATCTTGACTATTTTCAATTGTACCAGAACGCTTTTGAAGCCTATTTGGCCAAAGATTTTAAACAGGCCGGTGAGCAATTGACTCAGGCGCTCACCTTGCGCCCCGACGATATGGCCGCCAAACATCTGCTTGAGCGCCTTAAAAACTTGCCGGTTGATCCGCCGGACAGCGTCTGGGATGGCGCGGTTAGCCTGACTTCAAAATAAGTAACAAACTGTAGCGCAGATTAGCAATCTACGTTTTTCCAGCGCTACGCAGATTGCTAATCTGCGCTACAATCATTGAATCTACTAATGGAGGTATTGACAAATGAAAACGCTCACGCTTCTCTTCATCATGACCCTAAGCTGGCCAACTTTCGCTCATGCCCAAACTTGGGACGAACTCGATCAAAAAGTAAGCGAGCACTACGAAAAAGGCGATTATAAGACTGCTATTGATTATGCGGAAAAAGCAAAAAACCAGGCCGAAAAAGAGTTTAGTAAAGAACATAAAAATTATGCCACTTCTTTAGCTTGGTTACCATTCTTACGTCTCGAACAAAAAGTAACCGAATATTACCAAAAAGGCGATTACAAGACTGCTATTGATTATGCCGAAAAAGAACTGGCCCTGGCCGAAAAAGAGTTTGGTAAAGAACATCCAAATTATGCCACATCTTTAAACAATTTAGCGTTTTTAAATCATACCATGGGCAACTATGCCAAAGCCGAACCGCTTTATATCGAAGCTTTGAATATCAAAAAAAAGGTGCTTGGACCAGACCATCCAGATTATGCCACGCCTTTAAACAATTTAGCAGCATTATATGTAGAAATGGGCAATTATGCCCAGGCCGAACCTCTTCTTACCGAGGCTTTGAATATCACGAAAAAAACTCTTGGAACGGCCCATCCCGATTATGCCGGTTCTTTAAACAATTTAGCATTCTTGTATAGCAGCATAGGCAATTATGCCAAAGCCGAGCCGCTTTTTATCGAAGCTTTGAATATCAGAAAAAAGGCGCTTGGACCGGATGATTCCGATTATGCCGCTTCTTTAACCAGTTTAGCAGAATTGTATTGCAGCATGGGCAGTTATGCCCAAGCCGAACCGCTTCTTACCGAGGCTTTGAATATTAGGAAAAAAGTTCTTGGAACTGACCATCCCGATTATGCTTCGTCTTTAAACGGTTTAGCAGTCTTATATGAAAGCATGGGCAATAATGCCAAAGCCGAACCGCTTCTTACCAAGGCTTTGAATATCAGGAAAAAGGCTCTTGGGACGGATCATCCCACTTATGCCAATTCCTTAAATGACTTAGCGTTATTATATTACACCATGGGCAATAATGCCAAAGCCGAACCGCTTCTTACCGAGGCTTTGAATATCAGAAAAAAGGTTCTTGGGATGGATCATCCCGAATATGCCAATTCTTTAAACAGTTTAGCAGTCTTATATGAAAGCATGGGCAATTATACCAAAGCCGAACCTCTTCTTACCGAGGCTTTGAATATCAGGAAAAAGGCTCTTGGACCGGATCATCCCGATTATGCCACTTCTTTAAACAGTTTAGCAGTCTTATATGAAAGCATGGGCAATTATGACAAAGCCGAGCCGCTTTTTATCGAGGCCATGAATATTTATAAAAAGGCGCTTGGACCAGATCATCCCGATTATGCCACTTCTTTAAACAATTTAGCATCTTTGTATGACAGCATGGGCAATTATGACAAAGCCGCGTCGCTTTTTATCGAGGCCATGAGTATTTATAAAAAGGCTGTTGGGACGGACCATCCCGATTATGCCAATTCTTTAAACAATTTAGCATTTTTGTATGACAGCATGGGCAATTATGCCAAAGCCGAACCGCTTTATATCGAGGCTTTAAACATTTGGAAAAAGGCTGTTGGGACGGACCATCCCGATTATGCCACTTCTTTAAACAATTTAGCATTATTATACGACCGCATGGGCAATGAGGCCAAAGCCGAGCCGCTTTATATCGAGGCCAACGACAATTTGAATAACCAGATTAACCAAAACTTTGCCTTTTTGTCCGAAAAAGAGAAAGAGCAGTTCCTGGAGCACAACATCAAGCGCTATTTCAAAATCTACAACTCCTATTTCCTGACCAGAAAGGCGCAAAATCCCTCAATTACCACGGTCTCGTATAACAACGAATTGGCCCACAAGGGGATGTTGCTGCAAAGCAACATGGCTCTGCGCCAGGCCGTTTATGCCGGCCAGGATTCCGTCTTAATCGGCGCTTACGAGCAGTTTATCACTCTTCATAAAATGTTGACTCAGCTTTACGCCAAGCCCATCGCCGAACGTGGCATGAATACCGACAGCTTAGAAACGGTGGCCAACACGCTGGAAAAAGAACTGATGAGCAAAGGGCAAGACCTGCCCGGCGTAGAAGATCTGACCGGTCTGTCCAAAATCAAATGGACGGATGTGCGGCAAGCCCTGAAAGCCGATGAAGCCGCCATTGAGTTCATCAGTTTTCAATATTATGACAAACGCTGGACAGATTATGACAAACGTTGGACCGACAGCACCTACTATTGCGCCCTGGTGCTGCGCCAGGACTCCAAACAACCGGACATGATCTATTTATGTGAAGAAAGGCAGTTGCAAGCCCTGCTCTCCACGCCCCGGGCCACCGACGACGCGGGCTACATCAGCCAGCTTTACCGCCATCAACCGGCCGGGAAAAATTCGCTCTATCAACTGATCTGGCAGCCCATAAATAGCCAGTTGAGCGGCATCAAAACCATTCATCTCGCCCCCAGCGGGCTTTTGCACAAAGTCGCTTTCAGCGCTATTCCAATCAGCGACAATAAATGTTTAGCAGATAAATACAACCTGCATATCGTCAGCAGCACCCGTATCCTGGCCAAAAGCGCTAAATTTAAATCCGAATTGTCGCCCACCAGCAATTTTAAACAAGTCCTGTATGGCGGCATCATCTACGATGACGGCACGCTGCCGGAGGACAAACGGGGTTATACCTGGTCGTATTTGCCGGGCACGCTATCGGAAGTCACCGGCATTGAAAAGTTGGCCAAGGCAAAGGGCATTGCCAGCGCCTTATACACGGGCAACTCGGCCACGGAAGAATCGTTCAAGCATCTGGCCGATAGCGGCAAATCACCGGACGTAATCCATATCGCCACGCACGGTTTCTTTTTCCCGGAAGTCGCACCCGCAAAAAAGGTCGCGGCAAACAATTTGACGGTCGGCAGTGGAATCAAGCTCGTAAGTGGCTCTGGCAGCGCTTTTGGCGGACGTTCCTTTAATGTTTCAGGCAATCCGTTGCTGCGGTCCGGTATTTTGCTGGCCGGGGCAGGCCGGGGCTGGAACAACGAGCCGGAACTGTCCGGCGGGGAAGACGGTGTTTTGACGGCCAATGAAGTGTCCAACATCAATTTGAGCCACACCCAATTGGTGGCGCTCTCGGCCTGCGAGACCGGGCTGGGCGATGTGAAAGGCTCGGAGGGTGTTTTCGGCTTGCAGCGGGCCTTCAAAATGGCCGGGGTGCGCTACCTGATCATGAGTCTGTGGCAAGTGCCGGACAGCCAGACTTCGGAACTGATGAATCTGTTTTACACCAACTGGTTTAGTGGCCAGACGATCAAAGCGGCCTTCAGCGCCGCCCAGCAAACCATGCGGGAAAAGTATGATCCGTTTTATTGGGCGGCTTTTGTGTTGATTGAATGAGGGTTCGTAAAATTCTGTGTTTATGGAAACAGGTTGTTGGATTGATCAACATCTTTAAGCAAGAAACAACCCTATCCTTAGGTCCACTTAAACAACACCCTGAGGGTTCAACTTTTTAAATGGAGATATAAACAAATGAAAACGCTCACGCTTCTCTTCATCATGACCCTAAGCTGGCTAAGTTTCGCTCATGCCCAAACCTGGAAAGAACTCGATCAAAAAGTGAACGAATTTTTCCAAAAAGGCGATTATAAGACTACGTTTGAATATATTAACAAAGCACTAGCCCAGGCTGAAAAAGAGTTCGGTAAAGAAAATGGAAATTACGCCACCTCGTTAAGCGACTTAGCGAGTTTATATAGAGAAATGGGCAATTATACCAAAGCCGAGTCACTCAATATCGAAGCTTTGAATATTTTTAAAAAACCTCTTGGACCGGACTATCATCCCTTTTATGCCACGTCTTTAGACAACTTAGCAACATTATATGCAATCATGGGCAATTATGCCAAAGCCGAGCCGCTTCATATCGAGGCTTTGAACATCAGGAAAAAGGCTCTTGGAACGGATCATCCCGATTATGCCAGATCTTTAAACAATTTAGCGGATTTATACAGCAAAATGGGCAATTATGCCAAAGCAGAGCCGCTTATTATTGAAGCTGTTAATATTTTTAAAAAAACTCTTGGACCGGACCATCCCGATTATACCACGTCTTTAAACAATTTAGCCAACTTCTATTGCAGCATGGGCAATTATGCCAAAGCCGAACTGCTTTTTAGCGAGGCTTTGAACATCAGAAAAAAGGCTTCTGGAACGGATCATCCCGAGTACGTTACTTCAGTAAACAATTTAGCCACATTGTATCAAATAATGGGCAACTATGCCAAAGCAGAGCCGCTTTATCTTGAGGCTTTGGATAAACTTAAAAAAGCCCTTGGACCTGACCATCCGACCTATGCCGTTTCGTTAGACAATTTAGCATCATTGTATAACAACATGGGCAATTATGCCAAAGCCGAGCCGCTTTATATCGAGGCTTTGAAAATCAGGAAAAAGTCTCTTGGAACGGATCATCCCGATTATGCCAGATCTTTAAATAACGTAGCAGTATTCTATTACAACATGGCCAATTATGCCAAAGCCGAGCCGCTTCATATCGAGGCTTTGAACATCAGGAAAAAGGCTCTTGGACCGGACCATCCCGATTATGCCGCTTCTTTAAACAATTTAGCAGCATTATATAGAATACTAGGGAATTACGCTAAAGCCGAATCGCTCTTTATTGAGGCTCTGGATATCACAAAAAAGGTTGTAGGATCAGATCATCCCGCTTATGCCACGTCTTTAAACAATTTAGCAGGATTATATAAAGAAATGGGCAATTATACCAAGGCCGAACCGCTTTATATCGAGGCTTTGAATAGCAGGAAAAAGGGACTTGGGCCAAACCATCCCGATTATGCCCAATCATTAAGCAATTTAGCATTAATATATGAAGAAATGGGCAATTATGCCAAAGCCGAACCGCTTGTGATTGAGGCTTTGAATATTTCGAAAAAGGCTCTTGGAACGGATCATCCCGATTATGCCGCTTTATTAAACACATCAGCAATAATGTATGATCACATGGGCAACTATGCCAAAGCCGAGCCACTTTATATTGAGGCTTCAAATATTAAAAAAAAAGCGCTTGGACCGGATCATCCCAATTATGCCACTTCTTTAAACAATTTAGCTAATTTATATAGCGAAATGGGCAGTTATGCCAAAGCTGAACCACTTTACAACGAGGCTTTGAACATAATAAAAAAGGCGCACGGAACCGACCATCCTGATTATGCCACTTCTTTAAGCACTTTAGCGAATTTATATAGCTTAATGGGCAATTATGCTAAAGCCGAGCCACTTATTATCGAGGCGTTGAATATCACGAAAAAGGCTCTTGGAACGGATCATCCCGATTATGCCACTTCTTTAAACAATTTAGCAGGATTATATTACAACTTGGGCAATTATGCCAAAGCTGAACCGCTTTATAACGAGGCTTCAAACATTTGGAAAAAGACTCTTGGACCAAACCATCCCGATTATGCCGCTTCTTTAAACAATTTAGCGGTATTATATAAAATCATGGGCAATTATGCCAAAGCCGAGTCGCTTTATATCGAGGCCATGAATATCAGGAATAAGGCGCTTGGAACGGATCATCCCGATTATGCCACTTCGCTAGACAATTTAGCAGGATTATATTACAAATTGGACAATTATGCCAAAGCCGAACCGCTTTATATCGAGGCCATGAATATCAGGAAAAAGGCGCTTGAACCGGATCATTCCGATTATGCCGGTTCTTTAAACAATTTAGCATTCTTGTATAACAGCATGGGCAATTATGCCAAAGCCGAGTCGCTTTATATCGAGGCTTTGAATATTTTTAAAAAAGCTCTTGGACCGGACCATCCCGATTATGCCACGTCTTTAAACAATTTAGCCAACTTCTATTGCAGCATGGGCAATTATGCCAAAGCCGAGCCGCTTTATATCGAGGCCAACGATAATCTGAATAACCAGATTAACAAAAACTTTGCCTTTCTGTCCGAAAAAGAGAAAGAACAATTTCTGGAGCACAATATCAATCGTTTCTTCAAAATCTATAACTCCTATTTCCTGACCAGAAAAGCGCAAAATCCCTCGATTACGACGGTCTCGTATAATAACGAGTTAGCTCACAAAGGGATGTTGCTGCAGAATAACATGGCCCTGCGCCAGGCCGTTTATGCCGGCCAGGACTCCGTTTTAATCGGCGCTTACGAGCAGTTTATCACTCTTCATAAAATGTTGACTCAGCTTTACGCCAAGCCCATCGCCGAACGTGGCATGAATACCGACAGCTTAGAAACGGTGGCCAACACGCTGGAAAAAGAACTGATGAGCAAAGGGCAAGACCTGCCCGGCGTAGAAGATCTGACCGGTCTGTCCAAAATCAAATGGACGGATGTGCGGCAAGCCCTGAAAGCCGATGAAGCCGCCATTGAGTTCATCAGCTTTCAATATTCGGATAAAAACCGCTTGACGGATAGCACCTACTATTGCGCCCTTGTCGTGCGCCAGGATTCCAAACAGCCGGACATGATCTATTTATGCGAAGAAAAGCAGTTGCAAGCTCTGCTCTCCACGCCCCGGGCCACCGCCGATGCGGACTACATCACCCAGCTTTATCGCAACCAACAGGCCGGGGTCGGGCAAAATCCACTCTATCAATTGATCTGGCAGCCCATGGATAGCCTGTTGAGCGGCAGCAAAACCATCCACATTGCTCCTAGCGGGCTGTTGCACAAGGTCGCCTTTAGCGCCATTCCAGTCAACGACAGCCTGTGTCTGGCGGATAAATATAACATTCATCTGGTTAGCAGCACCCGTATCCTGGCCAAAGGTGTAAAGCCTGAGTTACGGCCCAACATAAGGTTCCTGAAGTGGATAGGACTTCACCAAAATGGAGCCTCTGTCTCCATTTTAGTCAAAAGTCTGGTGGCTTCCCTGTTACTGTTTGTCTTTTTTCGCAGCATCCACTTTTTCAAATCAAAGTGGTTTGTATTTGGCGGCCCGGCGGTTCTATTTGCGGTCATGGCCTGGTTTCTGATTAAACAAATATCGCCGACAGTTGAGTTGCCAACCGGTGATTTTAAGGCAACCCTGTATGGCGGCATCACCTACGATCTGGACGGTGTCGAAATGACGGCTATGGCCCGGCAATATCAACCGGCGCAGGACGCCCTTCTCACCACTCGCAGCGTCATAATACCGGAGGACAAACGGGGTTACGCCTGGTCATATCTGCCGGGCACGCTGTCGGAAGTCACCGGCATCGAAAAGCTGGCCAAAGGAAAAGGTATTGCTAGCGTCTTATACACGGGCAAGCAGGCCACCGAAGAGTCGTTTAAGCATCTGGCCGATGGCGGGAAATCGCCGGAACTGCTCCATATCGCCACGCACGGGTTCTTTTTCCCGGAAATCAAAGCCAAAAATGCCGATTTGAATAATATGTTTTCCAGAAGCGGGATCAAGCAGGTGAGCAGCGGGGGCGGTTCAAGCGGTTTTAGCGCATTTGGGGACGGGCCTTCCTTTACCTCGTCAGGCAATCCGTTGCTGCGGTCCGGCATCTTATTGGCCGGGGCCGGTCGCATCTGGAACAACGAGCCGGAACTGCCCGGCGTGGAAGACGGCGTTTTGACGGCCTCGGAAGTGTCCAATCTCAATTTGAGCCATACCCAATTGGTGGCGCTGTCGGCCTGCGAAACCGGGCTGGGCGACGTGAAAGGTTCGGAGGGCGTCTTTGGCTTGCAGCGGGCGTTCAAAATGGCCGGGGTGCGCTACCTGATCATGAGCCTGTGGCAAGTGCCGGACAGCCAGACCTCGGAACTGATGAATCTTTTTTACACTAACTGGTTTAGCGGCCAGACCATCAAAGCGGCCTTTAGCGCCGCCCAGCAAACCATGCGGGAAAAATACGATCCCTTTTATTGGGCGGCTTTTGTGTTGATTGAATGACAACCAGCTTTGTGCTTAACTTAATGAAATTGCATCTTAACCTATCAACCCAAGTTCGAAAACAGGAGTAAAATTTATGAAAAAAGGTCTATTGTTCTCAAACGCTAACTCTTTGAATGTTAAAAGCGTTTCATTTCTCTTTTTGATTAGCTTCGTTCTTATGAATAGTTCTGCAAGTTTTGCGGAGCATGATTGGACAGCACAAATTTCCGGTTTTAAGCCAATGGTGGTCAATATAGAAGCCTCTTTCCAAATTGTGCTGGAGACGGATTCAAAGGGCGCTTTTTCCGCTACGGGTTTCATTGTTGATGCCGAGTTGGGAATTGTTGCCACTAACAAGCATGTGACGGGAGCGAGTCCTTCAAATGTGAAAGTACATTTTTATGATGGGAATTTCACTGAGGCTAAAGTTTTGTATTATGACCCTACGCATGACTTTGCTTTTTATCAAATTGACCCTAAAAAGGTCAATTTTTCACTAAAAGCGGTGAATTTAGGTTCTGGGAGAAATCTAAAAAGCGGGGATGAACTTTTATTGATTGGAAATAATGAGAAAGAAGAATATTCCATCAAATTTGGAAAAGTGGCAAATCTCAATGTCAATAAAGGGGATAGGCATTCAAGTTATATTCATACGACTTTTGACAGAACGGGTGGTTCCAGTGGCAGCCCGGTCTGGAATACAAAAGGCGAAGTTGTGGCTATTCATGCGAGAGGCTCTGATGTCTCAAGTTTTGAATTACCAATTGAATACTTGAAAAATGCCTTGGCGTTACTTCAACATCAACGACCTATTCAGAGAGGTGAAATTGGTGTTGATTTAGATTTGATTTCTATCGGTGAGGCAATTGAATATTATGGGTTTCCAGAAGCGTTACGTTCCAATTTCGAGGCATCGCTGGCGGGAACTCCTAAAGTGATGTTAGTTGAGTCTACTATTCCACGTACGACTGGCGCCGACTCGATAAGCTCAGGTGATATTATCTATAATGTAAATGGGCAGTTGCTGAAAGATGATCTGTATACTTTTGATTATATTCTGAATAATAGCGTGGGTAAAAAAGTGATTTTAGATATTTATCGTCATGGTAACCTGCTCAAAATTGAAATTCCCGTAGAGGATATGGAGACCTCAAAAGCCAATCGGTTTGCCCGTTTTGCTGGGGCGATCTTTCACGATATTACACCTCATTTACGAAATATATATAGTTTTTCGGGAAGCGGTGTGTTTATGACCTACGCAGAACCGGGCAGTAGTTTTTCAGGTCTGTGGGGAACTCGTAAAAATGGCAATTCCGAAGTTGTTATCTCGGAGATCAATGGGTCAAAGATTAAAAACTTGGATGATTTTATTCAAGCATGCAGGGTATTTCCCGAACGCAAGAACACGTATGTAATTGCTAAAGATTTTACAACGATATATGGATTTAAACCGGAACGCATAACGATTAATCAAAAATACGGACCCCTTGGACTCTATGAACGGAATGATAAAACTCTTGATTGGGATAATGTTGAGTTAAAGTTAAAGTAGAAATCGAGCAAGCAATTGGAATTATGGGGTCACAAACTTCAGGTTGTGTGTATATAAATCACGTAGCGCGAAGTTACGCAGTTGTTTGCAAACTGAAACTTGCTATTCCGGTTTTTGAATGGACTGAGACATAGAACTGAAAATGAAACGCATTCTTATAATTCGCTTTAGTTCATTGGGCGATCTTATTTTAACTACGCCGGTACTGGATAATCTTAAAGCCGCTCTGCCGCAGGTCGAGCTTGGTTTGGCGACCAAATCCGCATTTGCTGATTTATTCCGTTACGACCCGCGTCTGGCGCATCTTTTTCTGCTTAAGGCGGATAAAGGTCTTTGGCAGTTAGGGCGGGAAATTCGGGCCTGGCAGCCGGACCTGGTTATTGATCTTCATGCCAATCTGCGCAGCCGGTGGTTGTCGTTGCTGTTGGGGCGACCGCTGCGTCAGGCGCTCTTTCTGAGCATCAACGGGATTGCCGCGGCGATGCAAAGCACCGGTTAAAACGGAGTAGCAAAATTCATTTTGCAGGTCATTTGGGGTTGGGGGCGAGACGTTTTGAAGTGGATGCCCGATAGAAACATTCGGGCATGACAGACTGAAAGAGTGTTATACCATTACCAAAAAAGAATTACACGCGGCGGAAAAAACCTTAGGGTCTTGCAAGAGCTTACTCAAGAATGCGATCTACCATTTAAGACCCTTAGGGTTTGTGTGCAAATCAGTTTCAGTTTTGGTATTATACTCGTTAAAGGTTGATTTTTGATTTTTGCAGAAAAGACCCTTAGGGTTTACTCTACGACGATCCAGCAAATTTGCGGGTTTTCACCAATTTTGGACAGCAAACCCTAAGGGTCTGGAAATGCAACTTCTAACCCTTAATCAGTATATATAGATACAATTGAAGCTTGGCTTGGGATTGACCGGGGAACTGGATATTCTAAAAAAACTGTGCGGCGAAATTCTCGTAAGATAGCGTGATTCATTGGCCTGTCAACAAGAAATGCTTTGGTTTTCATACGCCGAACTTTGCGACAGTGTTCCTGTCCGCCGAAGGGAAACCACGGATCGTCTTTCACTATAAAGGACTTCTATGCTCAATCGCATCATCCGTTTCGTCTTGGACAACCAACTGCTGGTTGTCATCCTTTTTACGCTGACAATGGTCTGGGGCGGCTATGCCCTGTGGCAGTTGCCGGTGGACGCCTTCCCGGACACCACGCCGGTGCAGGTGCAGATCAACACGACCGCCCCGGCGCTTAGCCCGGTGGAAATCGAGCAGCAAATTACCATGCCGGTGGAATGGGCCATTTCCGGCCTGCCCGGTCTGCTGAGCGTGCGCTCCATCTCCAAGTTTGGCCTGTCGCAGGTGGTGGCCACCTTCAGCGACGACATCAATATCTATGACGCCCGCCAATTCATCACCGAGCGCATCGCCGGCGTGGAACTGCCCGACGGCATCGAGCGCCCGGAACTCGGCCCCATCTCCACCGGCCTGGGCGAAGTCTTCCACTACATCGTCCGCTCGGACAACCCGGAACGCACGCTGGACGAACTGCGCACCCTGCACGACTGGGTCATCAAACCGGAACTGCGCAAAGTGCCCGGCGTGGCCGAAATCAACGCCTGGGGCGGCCACGAGCGGCAATATCAGGTCATTGTCTCGCCGAAGGCCTTAGTCAAATATCGCCTGGAAGTGGATCAAATCAAGACCGTGCTGCAGAGCAACAACGCCAACGTGGGCGGCGGCATCGTCACCACGTCCGGGCAGGATTTGTTGGTGCAAGGCGTGGGCCGGGTCGTCACGGTCGAGCACATCGAAAATATCGTCATCCGCGCGGCAGGCGGCGTACCGGTGCGCATCAAAGATGTGGCCACGGTGCAAATCGGCCACGAAATCCGGCGCGGAGCCGTGACTGCCCACGGCCAGGGCGAGGTCGTACTCGGCCTGGGCTTTATGCTCATGGGCGAGAACAGCCAGGACGTGACCATACGCCTGAAAGAACGGCTGGAGGCCATCCGCCCGTCTCTGCCACCGGATGTGATTGTGGAGACGGTTTACGACCGCACCGAATTGGTGGATCACGTCATCGACACGGTCAAGGAAAACCTGCTGTTTGGGGCGATTCTGGTGCTGGCCACGCTGTTTCTGCTGCTCAACAACCTGCGCGCCGGGCTGATCACCGCGCTGGCAATTCCCATGGCCATGCTTTTCGCCGTGCTGGGCATGACCGAAATGAGCATCGCCGCCAGCCTGCTCAGTCTGGGCGCGATTGACTTCGGCATCATCATTGACGGCTCGATTGTCATGACTGAAAATAACATGCGCCGCTTAGCCCAAATGCAGCGAAAATTGGGTCGCATCCTGACTGCGCCGGAACGCCTGCAAAGCATCATTACTTCCAGCCAGGAAGTGGCCCGGCCTATCGTCTTCGGCCTCGGCATTATCGCCCTTGTTTTTGTGCCGGTCTTGACGCTGGAAGGCATCGAGGGCAAGATGTTTCAGCCTATGGCCTGGACGTTTATCTTCGCCATGATCGGGGCGCTGCTCATCGCCTTGCTGCTCAATCCGATTCTGTCCTACCGCTTTTTGCCGACGCGGGTCAGCGAGGAGGAAAACTGGCTGATGCGCCAATTGCATCGCGTCTACGAAACGGTTTTGGATCGGACGTTAACCATGCGCCGCATGTTGCTGGCCGGGGTGACGGTTTTGCTGGTTGCCACTGCCGTCGTTGGCCTTCGTCTGGGCGGGGAATTTTTACCGCGTTTGCAGGAAGGCGCTTTCGTCATCAACCTGATTCGCCTGGCCGGTGTGTCCATCGAGGAATCCGTGGCCTACAACACCCGCATCGAGGCCATTTTGCAGGAAAAATTCCCGGACGAAGTGCGCGCCGTGTGGAGCCGCATCGGCACGGCGGAAGTGGCCACTGATCCCATGGGCACGGAATTGACCGACATCTTCATCGCCCTCAAACCCCGCGACGAATGGCAAAAAGCGCATACGCAAGCCGAACTGATCGCCGCAATGGAGCACGAACTGCACGATCTGCCCGGCATCAACATGATTTTCACCCAACCGATTGAATTGCGGGTCAACGAAATGGTGGCCGGGATTCGCTCTGACGTGGGCATCAAAATCATCGGCGACGATTTCGACGAATTGGTGCGCCTGGGCGATCAGGTCAGCTTGATTTTGGGCGCGATTGCCGGCACCGCCGACCTGTCGGTGGAGCAGATTACCGGCCAGCCCATGCTGGAAGTTAAAGTGCTGCCGGACGAACTGGCCCGTTACGGCATGCCGACCGATCACGTGCTGGAAATGGTGGAACTGTTGGGCAACGTCCCGGTCGGCGATGTGTTCGAAGGCCAGCGGCGTTTTCCGCTGACCATGCGCCTGCCGGATGAATACCGCACCGATGCCGACGCCTTCGCCAATATGCTCATCCCGACCGAGGCCGGGCCGCTGCTGCCGCTCAATAAAGTGGCCGAGGTGCGCCAGACCGAAGGCCCGTCCACCATCAACCGCGAATGGGGCCGCCGCCTGATCAAAGTGCAGACCAACGTGCGCGACCGCGACGTGGCCACCTACGTGGAGGAAGCACAAGTCCGCATTGCCCGGGAAGTCAAGCTGCCGGCCGGGTATGTCATCGAATGGGGCGGGCAGTTCGAGAATCTGGAGCGAGCCAAATGGCGCTTTATGCTGGTCGTACCGCTCACGCTGATTTTGATTTTCGTGCTGCTCTACTTCAGCCTCAAGCAGTTGCGCGACGTGCTGATTATTTACGCCAGTATTCCGCTGGCGGCCATCGGCGGGGTGATGGCCCTGTGGCTGCGCGGCATTCCCTTCAGCGTCAGCGCGGCGGTCGGTTTCATCGCCCTGAGCGGCATTGCCGTGCTGAACGGACAAGTGCTCGTCTCGGCCATTCGCGGCTTGCTGGATGAAGGCCTGGCGCTGGGTCAGGCCGTCAGCGAGGCGGCCAAGCAACGCCTGCGCCCGGTGTTGGCCACGGCCATTACCGACGCCGCCGGATTCATCCCCATGGCCATTTCCAGCGGCGTGGGCGCAGAGGTGCAGCGACCGCTGGCCACCGTCGTCATCGGCGGTTTGGTGACTTCGACGCTGTTGACGTTGGTGGTGTTGCCGGCGCTGTATCAGATGTTTGGACGTGAGGGTGATAAGCACATTGCTGGATAAAGTAACCTGATGAACTCATCACAAGCCTCCCATATTTTGAGCTTACATTGGCATCAAACACGCTGTAGAAAATTTTCCGGCACAAATATCTTGCGGATACGGAAATGGAGCGGGCTTTCCACCAGGACAATGGCCTTCAGATTTTCCATGCCCGCCACAAACCACGGTTTTTGACAGGCCGGGACTTGTTGGATCCATTCCGAAAACCGGAAACTACCTTTTAACCGTTTTAACGGTTTAACCTTCCAAGTCCTGTAACTCAACCGACCGTTTAAAACTCCGCGCTAATGCCGATGGACGGCAGCAGACCCAACTGATCGCGATCCTCGATTTTATCCTCCCAGGCGTCATATTGCGGCAAATACTGCGTTTTGTAATTGTAGACATTTTGCACATCCAAAAAGAGAATCATCGCCCAGCGCGAAAAGTTAAACCGCCGATCCACGCGCAAATCCAGTTGGTGCGAGGTGTCCAATCGCTTGGACAAATATTCGTCCGGCAGATTCTGGATGTCCCCGCCGTTTTCCGACGGGCGATAGACGGGCGTGTATGGCGCGCCGGTCAACAAGCGAAACTTGCCGCTGACTTCCCAGCGGGCGTTGAACTTGTAGCCGCCGGACAGGTTGAAAATCCAGTGGCGGTCAAATTGACTGGGATAGGTTTTGCCGTTGCCCGCCGTGTATTCGCTTTTGCTGTAAGCCAGGCTGATTTGGCCGTAGCAGGGAACTTCCGAAAACTTTTTTTGCAGCAGCATTTCAAAGCCATAGGCCTCGCCTTCGCCCTTCGATTCCAGCGGCAAATAACCGAAGGACTGGAAATCATCTTCCCGCCCGCCGTAGGACGCGCCGGTATTGGTCAGGACGAGGTAATTCGTTTCCGGCGTCGCGCCCGTCGGCAAATCCGCATACTTTTTGTAATACGTTTCCAGCGACAAATTCAAATCCGATTGCAGCAAATAATCCACGCCAAAAATAGCCATGTCGTTGCGCAGGGCTTTCAGCTTTTCGTTGATCGGATTGACCACCCACACGTAAGACGGCGCTTGATAATATCGGCCCAGATTCAGCTTGAACTTGGCAAATTCCGTCACCCGATAGCCGATGGCCAGCCGCGGCGCGACGTACGTCGGTTCAGCAATAAAATCGTAGTAATCGGCCCGCAGACCGAAACGCACGGTCAAATGTTGCCACACGGACGGCTCGATTTCCGCATATCCGGCGTAGCGATTGGCCGAGGCGTCCACGCGCATATTTTGCGGCAGACCCAATTCGGCAATCGGCACAGGCCGGCCGCTGCGATTGTAAACCGTGTCGGCAAAGGCGATGTCGTTATCGTTCCGCCCGTTTTTGAAACTGCCGCCAAAATGAATGGTCAGCCGTTTGCTCGCCCGCAACGTGGAGGCCAGTTTGAGACCCAATTCCTGCTCTTCGGCGTTCGTCTCAAAGTATTTCCGCTCGTTTTCATCCACCTGACTGAATTGATAATCGTTAAGCGTGTGATTGACGGTCAGGTCAAAAAAACCGGCGCGAAAAATGTGCCGATAATTGACTCCGCTGACAAATTGATTCTGCGTGTTGTCCATCAAACCGGCATTTTTGACGCGCTTTTCCAGCGAACTCATGTCTCGTTCCACGCGGTCAACCGCCGTCAAGTTGAGCACGGTCAATTGGTCATTGGGCGACAGGCTGTACTCGCCAAAAAAATTAAAATCCGTGTAAACGGGCACGAAAGGCAGACCGGCCGCTTTAAAGATCAAATCCAGATAACTCTTCCGGGCGGAAAACAAAAAACTGCCGTGCCGGGACAGCGGCCCTTCCACGTTGAGACCAAATTGCGTGGCCGAAATCGTGGCCTTGCCGCCGAGGCGATCCGACCGGCCGGGGCGCAACTCCAGATCCAGCACGGACGACATTTTATCGCCGTAGCGCACGCCAAATCCGCCGGTGGAAAAGGTCGTCGCATCCACAAAATCCAGGTTGACGAAACTGAGCGCGCCGCCGCTGAATCCCTGCGTGCCGAAATGGTTGATGTTGGGAGCTTCGATATTGTTGACGATGTACAGATTTTCCGCCGGGCCGCCGCCGCGCACGAGCAGGTCGTTGCGGCCACCGCCTACGCTGGCTTGGCTGACGCCAGGCAGCGTCGCCATCGTGCGCACGATGTCCTCAAAGCCGCCGGGAAAGCGCCGGATTTCCTCCCGTGAAAGGCTCAGCTCGCTGGTGGGCGTTTCCAGTTGGCGACTGAAATAGCTGGCCCGCACCGTCGTTTCCTGGCCCGCCAGCGCTTGCTCGGACATGCTTTGCAGGATCGTCGTCGGACGCGCCGAATTGACCACTACGTCCGTGCGCGTGACCGTTTCGTAACCAATCAGCGAGAATTGCAGGCGATACACATCGGCCGGCACATCGGCGATGGTGAACCGCCCTTCGGCGTCGGTAGCAGCGCCGCGCGGTGTACCCATGACGCGCACATTCACGCCGGGCAGAGCTTCTTTGGTTTTGGCGTCGGTCACCTTTCCCGTAATTGTCCCGGTAACGGCCGCCCACAAGGCATTCGTTGAAAACAGCATGACCATTAGAATCAAGATTAATTTTGGCATGATGGGTCGTTCGATTGGAGTGAAATCATAATTATTCTTTTTTCTTTTTTGCCTCTTTGAGCAGTTTCTTCTCCTCGCCGGCCAATTTGCGCTGTACTTTTTTGACATCTTCGGCCGGAGGCAGGGCTTCGGGCTTGACGCCGCGTTCGAGCAACATTTTGCGCACGGCGCGGTTATTGTCCACATGCTCGTCGGAAATGGCAGGTTCACCCCGCAAGTCCTTTTCCAGCACGTTATGACTGGTCAGTTCAGTGGCAAAATCTTTGGCTTTGATGGTCAATGTGGGCAAAAAATCGGCTAAAGGGCGGCTATCTGGGACGGCCAATTTCTTTTTCATGGCATTTGTGGAATTGCCGCCAAATAAGGCTTGATCGCCTTTGGAGCGGATGATGGCAAAGCCTTGATCATCCACGCCGCGTTCATAGATAATGCCCGACAATTTCTTTTCCGATTTGGACAATTTATCTCGCGCCGTGACTCGATCCACTTCCAAAAGGCGCTGCTGAATAATTTCCTGCTGCCGGGTTTGGACGGCAAAATACGTCTGGGCAAAGGCGATTTCGCTCTTGGCCGGGTCGCCGTTCTGAGCGATCAAGTAGCAGGCATAGCGCGAAAGGGCAATGTCATCCACTGCGCGTTCAGCGCCGCTGCCGAGAGCGACCATTTTGTTGACATCAACAAAATGGTCCTGGACGGAAACACCTGTATTTTCACAGGCCGTTTTCGCCTTCTCAATCACTTTGAGGAAATTGCGCCATTCGGTATAACCCAGAACGAGCTGCAAATCCCGGGCGCTCCAACATTCGATTTCGTTATACAGATAACAGGCATCTTCAAACTTTTTAAAGAGTTCGACGATCAATTCGGGTTTCATGTGTTCCTCCAAAGTATACAACCCCTTCCGTAGCTGCGACTCGCCCCACTGTGGCCACAATGTGTTTTTGCTGCTCAAATTCCGCTGAAGACAGCACAAACAAGTCCATTGCAAAATCCTGGGGCGTAAACAAACGCCGAATTTTGAGCATGACATCGCGGCGCGAATCCCGGCCATCATAGATCACCAGCAAATCCACGTCGCTGTCCGGCTTGGCCCGGTCATGCGCTCGTGAACCAAACAATATGATCTTGACTGGCTGAATAGCCGCAGCAATTGTATTCACAATCCGTTCAGCTAAGGCGTCCATAGCGTGTTCTCATCGAAAAAAGGTCATTGTTTTTCAAACAGCTTTTTGGCTTGTAATGACGCTGGCCAAATCCGGGGGAATGTGCCCGGACATATCGGTCTCCAGCATGACAGCGCCATCCTCCAGTGTGAAGTATTACGTTTGCAGTGTGCCGTCGTTTTGTTCGCTCAAGCTACGGCATACTCCGTAGCTTTTCGTCGATGATGTCTATGTGGATCGATTACTTCTTTACCTTATCGGGCTTCGATTTTTGCTCAGTCGCCCATTTGATAATGTCACGCGCCATGTTATGCGATGTGCGTTCGACAGGAGGTTCCCCGTCGTCACTCTCACTGGTAAAAGTAAAGGAAGGTAAGTTATCAATCAACTTCTGGGCTTCAATAATTGCGGTGTCGTATTCTTTGAAGTCGTACGCGTATACTGACGTAATTTGATACTGAAACCAGAAACCGGCGGTTTCAGTTGTATTGTGTTTATAGATAATTTCCTTATACGCGGCAAATATTTTTTGCTTATCAACCTCGCAACGTGCTATGGCACTAAACGCATCTTCATAATAAGAGCCAGCCACACATCGACCTAATTCTCCTGTTCGATAACCACTAAAATCCAAAGCAATTCTTTTGTATAATTCTAACTTTTCCTCTGGATTGTGCTCTATTTCCGCTAAGATCATGAGAGCTTCAGGATGACTGCTTCCAACTTTTGAGTTGATTGCGTAAAAAGGTTGGTTTTTATATTGCGTCAGCAGAGTTTCACACAACTGCTTCGCTTTTTGATTGGTTGCAAACCTTTTATCCTGCCCAAAACAAAGCAAAAGATTTACATAGGCGCTGACAGCAAAAACATTATTATCGCCGTCTCTCTCGTTAGGGAATTTATTTATCAACTCATAAAAGTAACCCTCAACCTCTTTCTGCTTAATTAAGCTGGTATCTGTCGATACATAGGTAGGATAGGAGATTAGAGCAAGTTCAAGATATGCAAAAGGCGCAATTTTCACCCATGGCCCAAGATTATATGGAAAACTCAAGCTATTAAATCTGACGGGAAATTCAGCATCTGGATACGTCATGATGACTTTTTTAAAATGGGTCTTCATTAATTGAATGACGCTGTCTTGAGCAGCGCCGTAAAATCTGCCAACTTTATAGGGCTGATATGCATCGGCTAACAAAAACTGAATATATCCGGAAATTCTTGCATTTGGATACTTGCTCAAAATCTCTTGATAGATGTCTCGCTTCTTTCCCCATTTTTCGTGCCAAACTCCTTTTCCTCCATGCGGATTTATGCTGTCGGCTTTGAAAAACAAACGTAGCGGTTCACCCCCATAATCCGAATAATTTTGGACCAGATGCAAATATGCTTTGCCCTCTTTGCTGGGTGGACGAAATGCTTCCACATAACGCTCTGACAGAAAAAGCGCCATCCCAATTGCGACAAAAAATAGCAGTCTTATATTCATCCGAGCCTCCGAATCGGCAAGACCCCCACTTTCTGCGAGAAAGCGGGGGTCTTAATCAACAAAAACCATTAACGCTCCATCGCCGCTGCTGTTGCGGAGATCACTTTTTTAGCGCCGCCGAAGACCATCCTGGTTTTTGGATTAAGCGCGATGTAAGAAATTTTCCAGCACAAATATCTTGCGGATGCGAAAATAGAGCGGGCTTTCCACCAGGGCAATGGCCTTTAAATTTTCCATACCCGCCACAAACCATGGCTTTTGACAGGCCGGGACTTGTTGAATCCATTCCGGCGGTTCAAAGCCAAGTTCCGCGCAGAGGGCTTCCGCAGTTGAGGCCAGCAGGGCATCCAGCCGCTCATCCGTCAAAGGGAATGGCGTCTGTAAAGATGAACAGTCTTTGTAATATCGAAAATCATCCACAAAATCCATCAGCTCGATCAACCCATTTTTTGGATTGGCGGTCATGTCCTGATTAACCTGAGCTAATGTTTTCATAAGTCAAACAATTCCTCAATAAAATATTGGGTGACCGGCCGAATTTGCTGACGCGGATAATACGTTTCGATCAGCCTGAAA
The DNA here is from genome assembly GCA_964404765.1 of uncultured Gemmatimonadota bacterium. Lineage (GTDB taxonomy): Bacteria > 4572-55 > 4572-55 > 4572-55 > 4572-55 > CAYOLL01. The sequence goes on from CAYOLL010000077.1 coordinate 25,771, forward strand.
ACGTCATCGGCTGATTTCAAGCCCATTTTGTTGATCAGAAAAATCACATCATCTTTATCGGTGGCGTCAATACGGGCGGACATGGCTTTCATAGCCAGCAAGTAATCCGCTTGGGGCACATACACTTTGAGGTGGGAAAAATCGAACAAGATTTTTTGCGGATGCGCCACGACAAAGTCTTTGACCGCGTCATTCAGCCAATCTTCGCGCAATTGGTTATTTTTGGCGACTCGCCGCGCCGCCTCACGAATGTGTCGGGACGGTTGAAAAACGGCGTCCACATCTTTTGTACTGGGACGAGCGTTAAACACGATGCACATGACAGTGCCCCCGTAGAGGCAAAGTTCACCCCGCACATCCATTGCTCTCAACTCGTCATTTAATTGGGTTAGATACGTGACAATCTGTTCTTTGTCCATAGGATCTTTTTCAATTGTTACAAAGCTATGAAACAGACACCCACTTTCTCGCAGAAAGTGGGTGTCTGCAAAGAAAAATTACTTCCGCATCGCCGCCACTGTCTGGGTGATTACCTTTTTGGCGTCGCCGAAGACCATCCAGGTTTTGGGATTAAAGAACAGTTCGTTCTCCACACCGGCAAAACCGGCGGACATACCGCGTTTGATGATCACAATCGTGCGGGCCTTGTCCACGTCCAGAATGGGCATGCCGTAAATGGGTGAGCTGGTATCGGTGCGCGCCGCCGGGTTGACCACGTCGTTGGCGCCCAGCACGATGGCCACGTCTGTTTCCGGGAAGAGCGGGTTGATCTCTTCCAATTCCAGCAGACGGTCGTAGGACACGTTGGCTTCGGCCAGCAGCACGTTCATGTGACCGGGCATCCGGCCGGCCACCGG
>CAYOLL010000078.1:0-26385 GCA_964404765.1 uncultured Gemmatimonadota bacterium
ATACAACTTTCAATATTTTAAAAGGTTATTCTTTTTTTCAGCGAACGTGAGGTTTCAAATTAATTAATTAAGCCTTCGCAAGCTTCGTAAGGTTTCATCATCATATCCCATCCCATGAACCCAAACTGTTTCAATTTGAAACCGGCGCCATCGAATCGTTGATTTGTCCTTGACCCCGTTCGCAAAACCTCGTATACTGACAATAATATCTTTCATGCCTTCTGCCAGCATTTCATTCCAAGCCAATGAATTATTCACCACGAAATACGAAATACACTAAAATCATCATTTTAAATGGAGGTTTTATGCGCGATATATTCTGCCGAGGGGTCGTTATTTTTAGCCTGCTGGTTTTTGCGGCCATAGCACAAGCACAACAAGCCGATAGTGTTGATGTGACTTTTTTCTATGCGCCAGCCAAAACTGTGGCTAATGTCTATTTGCCCGGGGAGTTTAATAGCTGGCTTGCCGCTACGCCCAGCAGAATGCTTTATGACGTGAACGGTAAATTTTGGCATCGTACGGTGCGCTTGCGTGTCGGTGGGCCAAATCCTCTGCCGGGGCCAAAAAGCGTGCCGGGCGCTTACCAATACAAGATTAATGAAAATGGATCCACTTGGTTGTCCGATCCGTTGAATCCACGCCAGAATATCAGCGATGAAAATAACTCGATTCTTTACACCCGCAATCCGACGATCCACTACCTGCTGCCTAACATAACTCAAGCCGCAATTCGCTCCAAAACGCCGCCCATCACCGTCTATATTTTCCCTAAAATTGGCGATGCGCTGGATTTGACATCGCTGCAAGTTCAAATTGACAGTGTTATTTATAGTAATCTTGGCCAGTTTTACAATGCCGCCACACGTCAATTGACTTTTGTGCCGGCCACGCCGCTGGAAAATGGCCCGCACAAGTTGCGGCTAACCGCCCGCACAGCATCCGGTTCGACGGCAGCGGATTCAACCACTTTTTCGACGCTGGCCGGACAAGTCCAACTGCTGTCGCTGCCGGCGGAAACCTGGAAATCAACGTGGATGATTTATGGCGCATTTTATGACAGCCTTGGCAATCCCGATTTAACCCTGACGACGGCGACGTTGACGGTCAACGGCGTCGACTTTCCGGTCAGTGTGGCCAACGGCAAAGCCTCCATGCTGGTTTCGCTGCAACCCGGTGACAATCAAATTACTTTAACAGCCAAAGGCGAGACAACCGCCGCCCTGACGATTAAACGGCTGGTCGAACAAAAGCCGACGGCCCGTATCGAAGCCCGATTCAGTTCCGGTAATGCCAGCTTTACACTATCTGCCGCGACCAGCAGCGATCCACAAGGTCAGGCTTTAGCGTATGAATGGCACGCTGATCCGTACAACCCGGATGCGCGGTCGTTTGAAGGCACGGCGGTCGAAAAAACCGAAAGTACTCCGCTCACCCCGGGTAATTATGCGTACAACTTGATCGTGACCAACAGCAACGGCTATCAAGACCGCACCCGCTTTGCCTTTTCCACCACCGGGAATTACCAGATCGAGGCGCTTGACCAACTCCCGGAAAATCCCGCCTGGGTCAAGAACGGCCGGATTTACACGCTGTTTTTTAAGGCGTTTACGACCGAGGGTACGATTCGGGCGGCGATTCCGCGCTTGCAGTATATCAAAGACATGGGTTTTAATATCGTCTGGACGCTTCCGGTGATGGATACGGAAGGGACGATTGATAATCAAATCAACATTGGTTATAACATTATGGATTTAATGAAAATCGCACCGGAATACGGAACGGCTGAGGATTTTAAGGCTTTTACCGCCGAGGCGCATCGGCTTGGGCTCAAGGTCATTCTGGACGTGACGCCCAACCATACCGGCCGGCTGCATCCCTTTGCCCAGAGCTCGAAGGAGTTTGCCGCCTATTCGCCGTACTGGGGTCATTATCAAACCGAAGCTTTTCCGGGCGGGCACAACGACAACAGCCTGGGCCAATGTGTGACCCCGCAGGGTTTGCGCTATTATTGCGGGTTCAGCGAAGCGCTGTTGAATTGGGATTGGGCCGATACGGACGGGCAGCGTTACATGACCGATGTCTACAAATACTGGCTGCAAGAGTTTGATCTGGACGGCTTCCGCTTTGATGTTTACTGGGGGCCGCACCGACGTTATGGCAATGCGCTTTTTGGCGCACATCTTCGCCGTGAGCTCAAGCATGTCAAGCCGGATATTTTTTTGCTGGGCGAAGATGACGGCACCGGTTCCGGCACAGAAACGCTGTACGGCGACCGCAGCGGCGGCCTGGATTCGGCCTATGACTTTAAGCTGTATTTTAATGCCATGCGGGATTTTAACTTTACGGCAACTGCCGTCAACACCCTGCATAATGAGTTAAACAATAGCGGCTTTCATCCGGGTATCAATTCCTATTTCATGCGCTTTATGGAAAGTCAGGATGAGGATCGAATTGCTTACAAGCATAACTCGTTTGAAAAGACCATGCCGCTGGCCACCGCTCTTTTTACCGCACCGGGCATTCCCATGCTTTACAACGGTCAGGAAGTCGGTTTTGGCCGGGGCATGGGCGCGCCGGGCGAGCCGGATTTAAATACGCGACGACGCGGCGTGATCAATTGGAGCTTTGCCGGACGCAGTCTGTTGACGCCGCACTACCACAAGCTGGCCCAGATTCGGGCACAGTTTCCGGCCTTCGCACAGCACAAACGGGATACGAACAATGACGGCAGTGTGTCCGCAGCGGACGAGTCGGATTTTGAGCGTGTTACAACATCTAACAGCCTTGTTTATGCCTTTGTCCGACCTTATCCGGATGATAACGGTGTGGCAGTAATGAATTTTTCGACCACGGCTCAGACGGTCACCCTGACTGTGCCGACGGAGCGGCTCAAATTTAGCGGCGGTTTCAGTTCCGGCGCCACCTACTATGTCAATAATTTGTACGCCAATACGGTGACAACGATGACCGGTGGCGCGCTAACAACGATGAGCGTGACCTTGCCGGCGTACGGCTCGGCGGTGTATGTAATTTCCACACAGGAGCGTCACGCCCGCTTTGTCGACACTGTTTTGGCGATTGAGGAAGACGAGGCTCAGGCGCCAGCAGCCCTGTTTTTGCAGCAAAGTTACCCCAATCCGTTTACAATGGGACTGACCACAATTCGTTATGCACTGCCGGCGGCATCTCCAGTCAAACTAACGGTTTATAATGTCGCCGGGCAAAGAATTAAGACGCTGCAGGATGAGACGATGCTGGCGGGTGAGCACGAAACCCGCTGGGACGGACGGGACGCAGCCGGCCAAGCCGTTGGCAGCGGTGTCTACTTTTATCAATTGGAGACGCGGCATGGCCGGGAGCAGAAGCGGTTAGTGGTGATTCGATAAAGATTTTTGAAAGCGCTCGCGTTTGTAATATTTTTGACCACAATAAACTACAACAACCCCTTTTCAATCATGGAGTTAAAAGATGAGATACTCTTATTGGTTAAGCATCTTGATCGGTTTTATGTCGGTATATACGGTCAGTCCGGCGTCAAGCGATGACAAAATTCCGTTTACAACCTCATCGCCAAAAGCCAGAGGTCTATTTCTGCAAGGTCTGGAGCAAGTCGATTTGCTGCATGAGCATGTGGCGATTCCGTTATTGGAAAAGGCGGTGGCGGAAGATCCGGATTTTGCCATGGCCTACCTGATGATCGCTGCTTATCATCCGACACCAAAGCTGCGGTATGCAAATCTTGACAAAGCATTGGCCCTGGTTAGCAAAGTTTCCGAAGGCGAAAAGCTTTGGATTTTGGCCGTTGATGCCGGATTTAAAGACAAGCAGGCCAAGCAGCGGCAATATTATCAGCAATTAGTTAAGCTTTACCCCAAAGATGCGCGCTCCTACGCCTTGCTGGGTGATGTCTATTATAGCGAACAGGAATACGCCACGGCGATTGAACAATACAACCTGGCTATTACCGCAAACCCGAACTTTGCGCCGGTTTATAACTCCCTCGGCTATTCTTACTGGTCCGTAGATAACTTTCAGGCAGCGCGCGAGGCATTTGAAAAATATATCAAATTGAATCCAAATGATCCGAATCCGTATGATTCTTATGCCGAACTCATGCTGAAAATGGGCAAGTTCAACGCTTCTATCAAATCGTACCGCGATGCGCTGAGCAAAGACCCGGATTTTTTATTCTCCTACATCGGGGTGGCCACCAATTTAAACTTGAAAGGCTTGCATGATGAAGCGCGCCAAAACCTAACCGAGATGTTGCACAAAGCCGGCAATGAGGGCGAAAAGCGTCAGGCTTATTTTGCTATGGCCATCTCGTATGCCGACGAGGGCAAGCTGGATAAAGCGCTGGAAATGCTGCAGCAGCGATTTCAAATTGCCAAGTCGATGAGTGATGAAGTGGCGATGGCCCAGGATTTGGAAGCCGTTGGCGATTTATTGCTTGAAATGAGCAGACCGGATGAGGCGCTGACCAAATATACGGAAGCCGTCAAGACCGTCGAACGCGGCGGGGTGGAAGCAGAAATGGTGGCGATTCGCAAGCGACGATTTTTGTACAATTCCGCGCGTGTCGCCATTGCCAAAAAAGAATTTGAGGGCGCCCGCAACTATGCCGTCCAATATCGCACGCAGGCCGAGGCCGAAGATAGCCCGGCGTTGCGGAAGACCGCTAATGAGCTGGACGCACTCATTGAACTGGCCGCCGGTAACTATCTGCCGGCCCTGCAAAAGCTAGCAAAAGCGGATATTAAAAATCCATATAATATCTACCGCATGGCGCTGGCCCAAAAAGGCAAGGGCGATGCCGTCAAAGCGAAAGAGCTGTGCGAAAAAGCAGCTAATTTTAATGCTGTAAATGATTTAAACTTTGCGCTCATCCGGCAAAAAGCCTTGCAATTAGCGCAAACGATGTAATAGCTCTGCAATTCTTTATTTTTGTGTGCTTCGAGTATTTCGTGGTTATTTTATGAATAATCCAGGTTGGAAAATGAAGCAAGTTTGAAGCATATTTTTTGACGCGCCGCGGCACCGGATACGCTCTGGTATTTTATGTCAATATATAGAAAGGGGAATTGTGTGCCTAAACGGATTAAACTTTTGGTACTGATAACCATTTTGTGGGCTGCCACAGCGCAGGCCCAATATTTAACAACCGGCAAGGATATTTTCCGCCTGCAATCCGGCGAAAATATGGGTAAAAAAATCGTGGCGCTCAATGCCTATTGGGCCAGCGCTTACGAACAGTTAGAGCTAAGCACCGGCGAAAAATACACTCAGGCCTACCGCACCCTGGCCATTACAGGCGCCTACGGCTTGACCAACTCCATTGACGTGCTGGTGGAAGCCACGCCGTGGCAAACCGACGAAAAGGTTGATACTTTTGGACCGATGGGCGATACCCGCTTTGGCGTCAAATGGGGTATTCCGCAATATTTCGGCAAAAATATTCATGTTGGCTTATTGGGTCTCGTTGTTTTGCCGACGGCCAAAGCCCATCCGATTCCGGCCGAGGCATATTCCGGGTCGGGCACATCCTTTGGTAGTAAATTGCTCTATTCCTGGGATACGCATTTGGGTGCGCCATGCAAATTGTATGTCAATGCCGGCTATATGAAATGGAGCAGCAATAGCGACGATTACCCGCTGCCGATGGAATCCAAAAATCAAATTTTGCTTGGCGCAGGCATAAAGCTGTCCATGCGAAAGATTGTCTTGATGGCCGAATACAGCCGCGAAAATTTTATCGAGGCTGACAGTCTTTCCGGCGGGGAGCAGTCACAGCGATTCGCGATAGGGATGCGCTTTCCTATTGGCGGCGGTCTGACGCTCGATCTGGGTTATGAAGCCGATCTTTCCAAAGACGATCCAAACACCGCATTTGTCGCCGATGATCATGACTCGAAGATTATCGTCTCCTTTAAAAAGTTCTGGTTTTTTAATAAAGACGAGAAGCGCCGCCAACGCTTGATGTTGTTGGAACGCCTCAAGTCCGAAGAGGCGCAGCGCTTAAAATCCCTGGAGCAGGACCGCGAAAAAGTTGAAGAGGAAATCGACGCGCTCAAGAAGCTGATTCAGGAGGAAAGCAAGTGATCTCATTTTTAGCGGCGCCTTTGCCACAGAGCCACAGAGCGCTCAGAGACTGGATACAAAATATAAAAAATCTCCGTGAATTCGGGGATTCTGTGGCAAAAGTTCGCGCCTTCAGCGTTCTATTTTTCCTTTTAATTTTGCCGTCTTTTGTTTTTGCGGATGCTGACAGCGATTTTTTGCGCGGGGAATATTTTTTTGAGCGCGAGTTATACACTGCGGCGACAGCCCAATTTGAGCGGTTTATCCAGAAATATCCGGATGATATTCGCCACTCGGTCGCCGCCTTGCGTATCGGCAAAGCGCATTATTTTCAGCAGGATTATGAGATCGCCGAGCAGCAACTGGAAAAGCTCTGGCGTGAAGACCGTACGACCTATTTTAATCGCTATATTGATGACCTGTTTGCCTACCTGATCGAGGCCAAAATCATTCTGGGCAAAGTGGAAGAGGCAGATCAATTAACCAGCATGTACGCCCTGCGCTTTTGGTATCCCAAAGCTTACAGCGACATTCTGTTTCGCATTGCAGAGGCCTGGTACCAGGCCGGCAATTATCAGCGGGCGCTTCATTTTTTGCGTAAATTAGATGGCCAGACCGTCGGCAGACCTGACACCGGTTATATTACTTATTTGCGGGCAATGATTGCCATCGGCGAACAAAAGCAGCCAGACGCTATCGGCTATTTTAAGGAATTACTGACTTTACCGGCGTCATTACATAACGGCCCTGCAGAAACTGCCATGTTGAAAGATCAGGCCCGACTCAAATTGGCCGATCTTTATTTTCAGCAAAAAAAATATTTTGAAGCCTCTGACTATTATGCCGACATCGAAAATGTGAAACTTTGGGGGGATCGGCGGTATCTGGGCCTGGCCTGGTGTAACTACATGGTTCTGGAATATGTGGACGCCATTGAAAATGCGGAAAAACTGGTGGTTGAATTTCCCCAAAGCGTCTATCACGGCGAGGCCGAATTTATCCAGGGCGCGTGTTATTTGGATTTGGAGGACCCTGCCTTTGCCGTTGATCATTTTCAAAAATTTGTGGATTTAATTGCCGATTACGAAACCGCCGAAAAAATCGCGCTGGTGCAAAAAGATATCTTTACCGAAGAAGCCAAAATCAAAGCCGTGCAAGTCGAAGCGCAGGAGCTGGAAAAGCAACTGGCAGCCTTATCCGACGACAATTTTGGCGGTTATACTGCGGAAATCCTCAAGAAAAAAGAGCGCATTGCCTATCTCCAGCGCGGCATAGATTTGCTATATGATCGGCTGGTTCAGCGCAAAGTGGAGCTACAACTGAAGTTTGAAGCCGAATACGGCCTGAATAAGGCTAAGCTCCTGGTTACCAAGCTGAAGTGATACCAGTATAACTTTGACTTATTGTTTGAATGGGAGTCCCGGTTGCGTGGTTGTCATTTTCTTGCGGCGGCAACGCTCAGCGATATCCTCACGCTGGGTATCCTTGGGCTTGTGGCCGGAACGCTGTCGGTATGCGTTATATTTCAGCCGTCATTACTGCCAAACGGGATGCTGCATATTGGTATGTTTGTGGCATTTCTGTCTTTTATCCGCTATATAATTCTGCACGAAAATGCGCCGTGGATTCCACCCTGTCGCGGAATTGCGACTGTTAGTGTGTTGTTTATTTTATACCGTACGTTAGCCGTTTCGTTGACGGCCATCCCGTGGCGTGCCGATCGGACGCTTTCTTTCATCGACACATGGCTTTTTTTGGGTATTAATCCGTCGCTATGGGTCGAACCACACATCACGCTGCCGTTTCTGGAGTTTTTCAGCTTTATTTATGCCGTCTATATCCCCTTTCTTTACGTGGCTATTTTTTTAGGGTTGACAAGTCGATCCTCTGCGCTACGCAGTCTTTTTTTGGACGGTTTTGCAATTGTCTATGCGATTAGTTTTACCGGCTATCTCTTTGCGCCGGCGCAAGGACCGATTGTATACCACGCTGATGATTTTTATGCGCCGCTGACAGGCGGATTTTTTTACAATCTGGTTGCCGACGCTATTGACGCCGTAGGCGGGCCGCACGGCGCTTTTCCCAGTCTGCATGTTGGCGCATCCGCTTATCTGTGCTTGTTTGATTTAATCTACCATCGTAAACGGGGGTTGCTTTACCTGCCCTTTGTCTGCCTGATCGCTGTGGCGACCATCATTGTTCGCTATCACTATGTAATTGATCTGATAGGCGGTTTGGCAATTGCCGCCTTCTCAATACATTTAACCCGGCGCTGGCAAAGACATTTACAAACGCTAACAAATATGCCAATATGCGCGAATGCCGGTGAGCTAATTGAAAAGTGATCAGACGGTAAAAAGTGCGGCATAGCCGCAAGAAAAGCTTGCCCCAAAGCCGCGAGTCGTTTAATATTCAGGCTCATGAGAATAGCCAAGCAGAATACAGGCCCTCAAATTTTCTATCGAGTTTGAGGAAAACCCTACGGGTCTGCTCAATCATCCATGCATGTTCGAAAAGCCCAAATTCACAAATAACTTATTCAATGCAATAACCGATATTTTTAACTGGTTTAGATAAAAATCAAGCAGGGCAGTTGAACACATTTTTGGCCGCGAAAAAGCGTAACGAACGTAAACTTCGAGCAAAACCAAGAACTTTCTGTCTTCCTTTTGTGATTTTTGAGCCTTTGTGCGGCAAAAATTTGTAGAAACCGTTCAGCCGCACAGGTCGTAAAAATGATTGGCTCTATCAACACCAAATTGCATCGCCACAGTAATCAAACCAAAAAAAACATAATGACGAACGGATATATTATCTTATGGCACGTATAACTGTTTTAGGCTCAGGCAGTTGGGGTTGTACACTGGGTTTGGTGGCGGATCGCGCCAGACACCAGGTTTGTGTATGGGGAGCAGACGCAGTACAGATTGCGCAGTTGTGCAAGAACCGGCATCTGGATCAATTTCTTCCCGGCGTAAAGTTTCCGGAGACAATTCAATTTACGACAGATTTGGCCGCTGCATTGTATCAAACCGATTTGATACTGGTGGTTGTACCATCGCATGCTGTTCGCGCAGTGGCTCGTTTATTAGCGGCGCTGACTTTTGGCCAGCCAATTGTTGTCAATGCCGCAAAAGGTATTGAGAATGATTCGCTAATGCGGATGTCCGAAGTGTTGACTGCAGAACTGCCGGCTGAGCATCATGCCAAAATTTGCACCCTGTCCGGTCCCAGCCTGGCGCGGGAAGTTTGTGCTGAAATGCCCACCACAGTGACCGTAGCCGGGAAAAATCCATGCGCATTAGCTACAGCTCAGAACTTGCTGAAATCAAGGTACTTTCGGATTTATACTAATGATGATATTATTGGTGTTGAGCTGGCCGGGTCGCTCAAAAATGTTATTGCGATAGCTGCCGGAACGCTCGATGGTCTGGGTTTTGGCGACAATACAAAAGGTGCGCTGATTACACGCGGCCTGGCAGAAATAACCCGGCTGGGTGTGGCGATGGGGGCGAATCCGGTCACCTTTGCCGGACTGGCCGGCATGGGCGATTTGATTACAACCTGCGAAAGCCGGCAAAGCCGCAACCGCAGCGTCGGCGAACAATTGGCCCGCGGGCGCAAATTAAAAGACATCCTGACCGAAATGGTAATGGTGGCCGAAGGCGTCAAAACAACCCAGGCGGCGCGGGCATTATCGCGCAAAACCGGAGTAGAAATGCCGATTGTGGATGCTGTTTATGCGGTATTGTTCGAAGATAAGCACCCGCTGCAAGTTACTGGCGAGTTGATGGGGCGGCAGGCTCGCCCGGAGATTTGGTAGAAATGGTTAGACCGGCTCATTCCCCTTGACGCTGCCGTCATCGTGAATAATCTCGCTGTCGTTGCGATAAAAATCGGAACGGCGATACCGCGCGTGCCACTCTTTCACCAGCGCCTTGCCGACGGCAGTAACCGGCACGGCAATGAGTAAACCGACAAAGCCAAAGAAGTTGGCGAATAACAACAGTGAGATCATTACCACTGCCGGATGCAAGCCCGTCACATTACCCACCACCCGTGGCGAAATAAAAGTGCCTTCCAGAAACTGCACCGCCCAAAAAACACCGCCCAACTTAACAATCGTCATCACCGGCTCCGACCCGAACAAGGAAATAATCCCGCCAATAATCAATGTTACTGTTAAGCCGACATAGGGCACCAGGTTGGCGATTCCGGCCATTGTTCCCAGCAGAAGCGCATAGTCAACACCAAAAATACCCAAACCCATGGATGTCAAAACACCGATAATCATGCAAACCAACAGTTGACCGCGCAAATACAGGCCGACCATCTTGTCGCCATCGTTAATGGTCTCGCGTACTTTGGTCTGTTGTTTAAGCGGTACCATGGCAATGACACCGCTACGAATCCGGTCAAAGTCAACTAAAAAGTAATAGGTCAAAAAGGGGATTAAAATAATATTGAGGAAGTGAGAAATGGTGCTGCCGGCGGCTTTTGCAAAGGTCAGCGCCGCGGAAAAGAGAGCTTCCAGCACATTCTGAATGCCGGCCAGTAGCTTCTGATCCAAAAATTTCTCCTCGGTGATCACACCGTACTCGATCAATTTGGCTTGAATGGCCACAACCCAGCCCATAATGGCGGATTTCATCGACGGGATTAACGAAAAGAATTTTTGAATTTCTTCGATCAAAATGGGAATGATAAAAACAATTGCCAGACCCATGAAGAAGCTCAACCCCAAAATAAGCCACAGAATAGCCCGCTCACGTTTCACTTTATAACGCTCAAAGCGGTCAATTAATGGGTCAAATAAATAGGCCAGAACAAAAGAAATGACAATTGGGGTGATAACGTTTTTAGCTTCCTGATATAGAAAATAGGCGGCAATAAAGCCAATCAGAATCATCACCCGCCGGATGACGATGTTGTAGCGCAAAGGGGCCAGCAGAAATAAAATAGCCAGAACCAGCCAAATCGGCGTCAATATACTTTGCAGTTCGTAAATCAGCAGGCCGAACAAAACCAGAAAGGTGAAGAAAATAATCAGCGTCACCAGCCAGTTGACTTCCAGCGGGCGGATAAAGGATTTGTCTTTGGGCGGTTTGGGGATGTTCATCTGGTTTTTTTGGTAGATGGCTTGTATTAAAGCGCTTCAATCTGCGCCCGGCTTAAACCCGTGAATTTCATGATTTTTTCGACGGAATCGCCGTCGGATTTCATTTGGCGGGCAAAATCAAGCTTGGTTTCCAGCCGACCTTTGGCCTCACCTTTGGCCTCACCTTTGGCCTCACCTCTGGCTTCGCCCTCAACTAAACCTTTCGTCTCACCTTCATTGAAACCGGTTTCGTAGGCGGTATCGACAGCGCTTTTCATGTCCCAATAACGGATCAGGCTTTCATCATAAACGGTACGCTGATCGCGGTTCATGTTGGCGATTTCGGCAATTGTAAACGCCTTCTGAAAAATAGGCTCGTTCAAAATCTGCGGGATATGATCAAAGCTCTCCAGATTCTTCAAAAAATAAACCCATTTGTCAAAATGATTGCCTAACTCGTGCTCCTGTTTAACAAACAAGGGCATTTGCAGAAATTTGAAATGCAGTTTGTCAAAGAACAATTCGCCGTCCTGATCGCGCAACGCCACATCCCGCCGAAACTTGCGCTTTTCCTCGGCCTCGTCGTACTCAAAATCCAAAATCGCCACAAAATAGATGGCTGTCAGCTTGAAGTTCCAATCGCCCTTTTCGGCCTGCTCACGGATCGGAAACGTGGCGTAAAACAGCGACCGATCTTTAAAAAACTTCAACTTGGCCTTTTGCATTTCGACGATAAAGCGCTCGCCTGATGCGCTGACGCAGTGCAGATCGAAAATGGCTTTGCGTTCGTAGATCGCGTCCGGCAGATTTTCGGCGTTGCGAAACGTCAGCTCGGCGATTTGATGCTGCGACGGCAGCAATTGGTTGAGGAAGTCGATCAACAAATCTCGGCTGCCTTCTTCGCCAAACAGCTTCTTAAAGCCAAAATCAGTGTAGGGATTGAAATAACGCGACATGGTTCAACCTCAAACTAAAGCGCTTCGATCTCCGCCCGGCTTAGGCCGGTATATTTGATGATCTTATCAATCGGCTCGCCGTCGGACTTCATTTGTCGGGCAAAATCCAATCGGGTCTCCTGCCGGCCGGTTTCATAGGCGGTCTCGACGGCGCTTTTCATGTCCCAATAACGAATCAGGCTTTCGTCATAAACGGTGCGCTGCTCCGGGTTCATGTTGGCAATTTCGGCAATCGTAAACGCTTTTTGAAAAATCGGCTCATTCAGAATCTGTGGGATATGATCAAAGCTCTCCAGATTCTTCAAAAAATAAACCCATTTGTCAAAATGATTGGCTAATTCATGCTCCTGCTTGACGAACAGCGGCATCTGCAAAAATTTGAAATGCAGCTTGTCGAAAAACAGTGCGCCGTCCTGATCCCGCAGGGCCACATCCCGCCGAAACTTGCGCTGTTCCTCCGCCTCGTCGTACTCAAAATCCAAAATCGCCACAAAATAAATGGCCGTCAGCTTGAAGTTCCAATCGCCTTTTTCGGCCTGTTCGCGGATCGGAAATGTGGCGTAAAACAACGAGCGGTCTTTAAAAAACTTCAGCTTGGCCTTTTGCATCTCGACGATAAAACGCTCGCCTGATGCGCTGACGCAGTGCAGATCGAAAATGGCTTTGCGTTCGTAGATCGCGTCCGGCAGATTTTCGGCGTTGCGAAATGTCAGCTCAGCGATTTGATGCTGCTGCGGCAGCAATTGGTTGAGGAAGTCAATCAACAAATCTCGGCTGCCTTCTTCGCCAAACAGCTTCTTAAAGCCAAAATCGGTGTAGGGATTGAAATAACGCGACATATTTGACCTCGCGATTTGATGCATCTATGGGATTCCACTAACACATATTAGGAGCGATACAGACTCTTTAAACGCTTCTATGCTCATATCGGGTTCAATTACAGTCAGCTTGATATGAAGATTTTTTATATATTTCCCATTTACAGGCACTCCAAATTCTAGCAGATATATTTTCAGAGTATCCCACCCTGTAATTTGTTTACTCATAGTTATAAAATCTTCACGGATCAGATCGCTTCCGTGAAAAAACTCTACTTGGATCTTCCCTTTAAATTTGTATGTTGGGAAAATTCCATCAGTAGTTTGAGGAAATACTTTTCTTTCCCCTTGTATTGCAATTGCATGAATGCCTAAATATTTAGGCTTAAATTCGTAAACTTTGGAAAAGCCAAGCTCTGTAAACTTAAAATCAGAGTCAAGAATAATCGGTTGATATAGATCGACCGGTTTTTCGGTATACTTCTTAAAAAAATACCATGTTTCGGAAAAAATTGGAAAAAAACCGTACTCCGACTTAAACATGAATATCTTATAAATGAAAATTGCAAGAATAAGAAAAGCTAATACGAGTAACATTTTCTGGCGCAGATTACTCAGGTGCTTGCGCATACCATAATTCCCGAATTAGTTTTTTAATGATTTTGCTCTGACTGACTATGATTTCATCCAAATTTAGATTACACCCACATATTCGAAGTTCTAAGAATTCTAAGAATCGCTTATAGATACTTAAAAACGAAATTGGCGACTTGCTGCGTCAGGCGGTTGTAGGGTGCGTACAGCAGTTTTAAGGTGGTAAAGCCCACTCGCTGCTGCAAAATACTGCGCTCGTTGGTAAAAGCCAAAAAGCCGGAATAACCGTGCGCCTTGCCAATGCCGCTATAGTTAACGCCGCCAAAAGGCAAATGCGGATGGGCAAACATAATCGTTGTTTCATTGATACCGACGCTGCCGGAAGAAGTGGTCCCAATGGTCTTTTCAATATTCATTTTTGAGCGGGAAAAGATGTATAAAGCCAACGGTTTCTCCTCAGCATTAATGCGGGTCAGCGCATCATCGAGGCGGTCGTAAGTCGTGATCGGCAAAACCGGGCCAAAAATCTCTTCGCGCACGATCGGCGCATCCGGCGGCACATTGTTCAAGATCGTCGGGGACAGATAATTATCGGCTTGATTCCGGTCATTGCCGAGCACGACTTCCGCGCCGGCGGACAGTGTTCGATCTATCAAATCGCAGACGCGGGCCAGATGCCGGGCGTTCACCACCCGGGCAAAATCGCCATTCGCGGCCATTTGTCCGGCGTCGGCGGCGTACATTTTAGCAAAATTCCGCCTCAGTGCCTTAATCAAAGCCGCATGAACGGAGGTGTGCGCCAAAATATAGTTGATGGACAGACACGATTGGCCGCAGTTAAAAAACTTGCCCCAAATCAGCTTTTGGGCGGCATCTTCCACATCGGCGGTTTCATCCACGATGCACGGATTGCAGCCGCCCAACTCCAGCGTCACCGAAGCCAGTGTCTCGGCGGCGGCGGCCATGACCTTCTTGCCGACCTGCGGACTGCCGGTAAAAAAGATATGATGGAACGGCAGCTTGAGCAGCGCCTGCGCCACCGTATAATCACCCAGGCAAATAGCAATCTCCCGCTCATCGAACAATTCCTGCGCCATATTCCGGATCAAGTCCGACGTGTTGGGCGTCATTTCTGACGGCTTCACAATGGCGCAGCAACCTGCGGCAATAGCCGAAACCAGCGGGCCAACCGTCAGCATAAACGGAAAATTCCACGGCGCGAGAATCAGCGCCACGCCTTTGGGTTCGTAGATGATTTTGGAGTTGGTGCCCAGATAAGCCAACGGCGGCGGCACTTTCTTCGGCTTCAGCCACGATTTGAGATGACCGCAGATGTGGTCAATTTCCTTAAGCACCGGCTTCATGTCGCTCAGGGCAACTTCAATAGCCGGCTTTTTGAAATCTTTATAGATAGCCGCCTCGATGTCGCGCTGATGGGCATAAATCCAACGGCGCAGCGTCTGCAGCTTGGCAATCCGCTCGCTTGCTGTCGTGGATTTGACTTTGTGCAAAAAGAATTGATTTTGTTGATCAAAAAGCGCTTTTAGATCTTTCATGGCTGACCTGTGTTCACTTGCTGTAGTATTTCATCGCTTCCGGCAAGTGCTCGTTGAGGTTCTTGATACGGTTCGTATCCGACGGATGGGTGCTGAAAAACTGTTGCCTTTCCGCACCGGCGCTCAAGGCCGACATGCGCTCCCAAAATTCCGGCGCTTGCTTCGGATTAAAACCGGCCATGGCCATAAAAGTTAGACCCAATTCGTCAGCTTCATATTCATATTTGCGGCTAAAAGGCAGCAGCACACCCAATTTCGCTCCACGCTCAATCACATTTCCGATCCGCTCGCCGCCAATCACAGTGCCGGCTTTCGAGTCATCCAACCGGTCGGCGGCTTTATCGGATGCAAATCCGACAACATCTTCCTTGCCCTGTTGCTTTTCGCGGTGACGGGCGATGGCGTGGGCGATTTCATGACCCATAATAACGGCCAGGCCATCCCGATTTTTGGCGGTCGGCATGATGCCGGTAAAAACAACGACTTTGCCGCCGGGCATACACCAGGCGTTGACTTCCGGGCCTTCCACCAGATTAAATTCCCAGGCGTAACCTTCCAAATCTTTGGATTTGCCTATATCGGCATAATGTTTCTCTACGGCTTGACGTATCTCATCGCCGACTTGTTTGACTAAGTTGACCTGGGCGGTATTCTGGCTCAGTTTGGCGCTCTTGATAAAATCGGCGTAGGAGGCGTAAACTCCGGCCAGATACTCATTGCGCGGCGGCTTGTTGGGCAGCGGAGTCACATTGGACTTTGCCGCCTGAACAAGACCTTTGGCCGAAACGCTGTCGGAAGCAGCGGCTTTTGACACATCGGTTTTAATGTCCGATACTGTTTTTTGGGCTATGTTCTGGATCGATGTGCCGGAGCAGCCAACCAGAATTGGCGCTAACAAAAAAGGTATGAATACGTTGAACTTCATTTTTTAACCTCGTTGAGATTGGGGTTTTGACCGGTAAAAGGATCGACTAAGTTGCGGGTTTTGTCCTCCGTCGGTTTGTGCATTTCCAAGGTAGCGCGCATTTCCAAGGGTCCAATTTTTTGGATAAAGACAACCCGATCCTCCAGAATCGCCTCTACTGCTACACCGCGAACTTTGTCGCCGACCGACACGAATTCACCCGGACCTCCGTTAGCGGAAATCAGAGCCTGCCGTCGGTTACTGTTGCCGATAATCCCTTCTAATTTGACCGGGTCTATGTCACAGTAATCCGCTATTGTCGTATTCTGCGCGGTTTCAGCGGGCGGCGCGAGCACCGCATTTGGATCGAAATCAAACGGGTTGCGGAGCCGCTTAAAATCTGTGGTACTTTTTTGAGCAATGGCTTTTTTAATTTGCGCAAGCCGTTCGCTGATATACTCATCGTCGTCACTTGTGGCCGGAGCTTCCTCCGTAAATCCAGTCACGGCGAAGCCGATCAACATAAACACGAAAGCATAAATGCGTAACATACGAACCTCCTTTGGGTTGCAGAAAATAAAAACTTAAAGGCGCTTGCAAATATATTGGCTATTTTACTACGAAGATTATGTCTGTCAATGCTGTGAAAGTCCCGGATTTTCCTTTGTAAGTAAACTCAACTTTCAAGTCAGCAAGTTTTTTGTTTTTGAAATTATCCAAGTAGGATAGGATAGTCGGTTTCAAAAGGTCAAGATTTCTTTTCAGTTTCCATGAACTATTAAAATCGTCTGTGTCAACCAACACAAGGAACAAACGGTTCTCCGAACCGAAACGCATCTCGCCTTGATTTTCATAAAACCACTTCGCAAGAATTTTAGGATTGTCCTGAACCACTTTTAGGATTTGAAGTTTATCGTCTTTCAATGTTTTCAAGACTCCATTACAGAAATCATCATTCTTGTCTTTCATCTTTTCTGTAATCTCGTAAATTATATCACTGTCACTTGCTTCTTTATCAAAAGCAATTCCCGCCTCTTTCGCTTTGCTCTTTAAGTGAGTTAGCTCAACTGGCAAACTTTTTTCTTTGCGTTTGAACTTGATATATTCAGCAGGCAGATAAGTTACTTTCAAATCAAATGGAACATTGCCAATGAAAAAGTCAACGCTTTTAATTTGTCCGACTGTTGGCAGAACAGAAGAATGTGATTTAAAAATGTGTTCAATCAAAATACTGCTCCAGTGATTATACCAACTGTTTAAAACATAACCTTGAACAGCAATATTTATTTCTGTTGCAAATTTTGAAATCAATGTTTCATAAGATTGATGAACCTTTACATAGCGGCTCACCAAATATTTGTCCAATGAGTTTTGATAGTCGCCTCCCCAATCAAAGTTTTTGAGTTTGTAGAGTTCAGAAACTAATTTTTCTGTATTAAGTGCTGCAAGCACTTCTTTGTTTTTTCCACGGATGTAATCATCCAAAAGCGAAGTGTATTTCGCAACATCTTTTGAAAAGAAATTGAACAATTCAACGAACTGTTTTCCTAAACCTGTTTCTGTGAGAGTGATTTTATTCGTCTGAGTAAAATCTTCAACCAATTCCTTACGGATGATTGATTTTGTTTTCAGCCAAAGTAATCCAGTTGCATCGGAACTGAACTCGTCTAACTTTTCGCTCTTGTGTAGGTTTTCCCAGTAATTAAAATCTTTCATTTACTAAATGTCCTTGTTGGTTTGCGGATAAAAAATGTTTTTGCTTTGGCTTGCAAACGAAAAGTATTTCCTGACTTCCTGCAACACTTCCTTTTCCTCCTCTGCCGTTGTGATATGTTTTTGTTTCAATTTTTACTTGCCTATATTTTGAAAGTAACTTTTCAAAATCTTCAACACTCGGATAACTACGATTGTTGTAGCTGATTAACCAACAAGGAATTTCTTCTGCGAACTCAAAAAGTTTTTCAAACGAAGCAATTACATCACGCTTTTTATCAAAGCCGCTGAACCGTTGCGGTTCGTAGCGTTTGATTCCGTTTATGAATTGTTTGTCTTGCCAATACTCTGTAAAAGTTTCAAGCAAGTGATAAAAACTTTGATAGTCCGCATGACTGTCGCAATACGGTGGGTCAAAATATGCTAAGTCAATGTTGCCAAGTGTTGGCAGTAACTCCAAAATATTTTTATTGTAGCTGCGGTTCTCTTGTTTGTTGTAAAAAACAGCAGCATTGTATTTTGGCAGAAGGTCTTCAAAAATTTCTTTCAATGGTCGTACTAAGCATCTGTTCCTCCTGATTCTTTCGGGGTCGCTGGCATAACGCAACGCTTGTGTATGTCCAAAATGTCCCATCGTAACTTTCCTTGTCATACTGCGGTTGATAACTGTGTATGCAAGTGCTTGTTTGTATAAGTTGCTTAACATTGGAATGTTAGCTCTGAAGTTATCCAAAAATGATGCTTCCGATTTGTCAAAAAAAACATTTGTGAAAGTGTTCTCCATAAGTTGAAAATCACTTTTGTTTTTTGCTGGCTGCAAAAGCAAAGCGATGTCTTCCGTTGTCAGCTTGCTTCCGCTGTTCTCAATCAGTGCTAAACCAATTTGGTTATTGAAATTTAGAAAGTCGTTGGTACTGGTTTTGAAACCTAACTGCTTGAAAAGAAAAGCTACCGATTGTGAACCAGCAAAAGCGTCAATCGCAGTTGTTACATTGTCAGGGATGAATTGTTTTATCCAAGCCAGATGGGAGTGTTTTGCCCCCAAATACTGCGGCTCAGGAAATTGGTAATCAAAATGTATATATTCTTCAAATAGCATTTGAGCTTTGCTGGTTTGCGATTTAACAAATAAAGCTTAGAGCGAGCGACTATATGCGCCGTCAAACTGACGCAAGTTTGAGATTGTTAACGCGATTGTTGCTGTTGATAATACGGCATCGCTTCCGGAATAAGCTTTTTCAAATTTTTAACCCGCGTCTCGTCCGAAGGATGGGTGCTCATAAATTCCGGCGGTTTTGGCCCGCCTTCCTTACCCATGCGCTGCCAAAAAGTTACAGCTTCATTAGGATCATAACCGGCCATAGCCATAAAAATCAGACCCAGATGGTCGGCCTCCGACTCATGCTTGCGGCTAAAGGGCAGCAACACGCCGACCGTCGCGCCGGCGCCATAGGCGGTCATCAATAGCTTCTGAGTTTCTTCCGATTCCTTTTTGGTCAACTGCGACAACACGAGTTGGCCGAACGAGGCCATGTAGCCCTGACTCATCCGCTCGTTGCCGTGTTTGGCGATGGCGTGGGCGATTTCGTGACCCATCACAACGGCCAGACCCTTGTCGTCTTTGGCAATCGGCAAAATGCCGGTGTAGACCACAACTTTGCCGCCCGGCATGCACCAGGCATTGACTTGCGGGTCGTCCACCAGGTTAAATTCCCAGCGATAGTTTTTAAGCTCGCCGGATTGGTTTTTTTGTCGAAAGTATTGCTCAACCGCCCGCTGAATATTCAGCCCCACCCGCTTGACCATATCGGCCTGATGCTGGTTGGAACTGAGTTGGTGCTGCTGCAAAAACTCGTTATACTGCTGCAAACTCATGGAGTTGATCATCGAATCCGGCAAAAAAGCCATCTGGCTGCGCCCGCTGATCGGGACGGTCGAGCAGGAAACCGCTGCGCTTAAAGCCAGTAATACAAGCAATATTTCGAATGATTTTTTCGTCATGTGCCCACCTTTCTTTAAGAAGTTAAGTTATTATCAGCTCACTTCATAATAATACGATTAATTTGCGTATTTGGTAATAAAAATTTTCATAGGCGCCCACTTTTGTTGACCAAATTAGGTGAGGTTGGCGTCTTTTCCCATGCGACCGGAGTAGCGCTAACTTTTCCCATTGCCGCATTGACCAAATCATGCTAATTTAAATTTAAATTTATCGCTTAATAACGCGCGTCACCTTCATCTCAAACAAAGGGATTATTATGTATGTTGTAACTGCCGCGGAAATGCAGGCGATTGATAAAGCAACAATAGAACGCATCGGTCTGCCTGGTGTCGTGCTGATGGAAAATGCCGGGCGTGGCGTCGTCCAAGCCATTGCCGATCTGGCTGAAAATGATGACACCGCCTTAAATAATTTGAATGTGGCGGTCATTTGTGGCAAAGGCAATAACGGCGGTGATGGCTTTGTGGTTGCCCGTTATTTGTTGAATGCCGGCGCAGCGGTTCGCGTTTATCTGCTCGGCAAAGTCGACGACGTGAAAGGAGACGCCCGCATTCATCTGCAAATCTTGCAAAAAATAGAGGCCGATTTCCGGGAAATTGCGACGGAAAATGCGCTGGCAGATGTACAGTTGAAAGACGCCGATGTGATTGTAGATGCTATTTTTGGCACAGGCTTTCGCGGTGCGCCGCACGGATTAGCGGCGCTGATGATTGAGCGGATTAACGCTTGTTGTGACACTGTATATATTGTCAGCGTAGATGCGCCTTCCGGTGTTGATATGAGTACGGCCCAGGCTGATGGCCCGGCTGTCCGGGCCGATCTGACGGTGACCATGGCTTTGCCGAAAGTTGGCCATTTGTTCGAACCCGGCCGTTCTTATACCGGTCAGCTCAGGGTTGTCGATATCGGGGTGCCGCCGCGGGTGATCGAAGAAGCCAATCTGTCGCTGGAATGGTTGGATGCGGAAGAAATCCGCCTGCTGTTTCCACCGCGAAAATTCAACAGCCACAAAGGAGATTTTGGCAAAGTGGCCATTATTGCCGGTTCAAACGGCATGACCGGCGCAGCCGCGCTGACCTGTTTGGCGGCGATGCGGATTGGCGCCGGTCTGGTCAAACTGGGCATCCCCAAAAGCCTGAATTCGATTGTCGCCGCCAAGCTGACCGAGGTCATGACCATTCCCATGTCCGAAACATCCGTGGGTTCCCTGTGCATGCTGGATGAAAAAGAGATCGGCATGTTGACCCAATGGGCCGATGTCATGGCCATCGGTCCCGGCTTATCTCGCCATCCGGAAACGGTGGAACTGGTCTGGCGTGAGGCACAAAGCAGCACAATTCCATTAGTCGTCGATGCCGACGGCCTGAATGCGCTGGCCGAAAAGCCGTCTATTTTGACCAAAGCGGCAGCGATCCGGCCGGTTATTATTACACCCCATCCGGGTGAAATGGCGCGGTTGCTGAAGATTCAACTCGAATCTATTCGACAGGACCCGATCGGAGTTGCCCGGCAAGCTGCGCGTCACTTTAACTGTACGGTCGTGCTTAAAACCGCACCCGCTTTGATTGCCGCGCCGGATGGTCACATTTGGATTAATAGCAGCGGCAATCCCGGATTGGCAACCGGCGGCAGCGGCGATGTGCTTACCGGCATGATTGCCGGCCTGTTAGGTCAGGGCTTTTCGCCGGTTAATGCCGCCCGGGCCGCAGTGTTTTTACATGGCCTGGCCGCCGATCTTTACACGGCAGAAAACAGCGAATACGGTTTAATTGCCGGTGACATCGTGGAGTGGATTCCGCGAGCGATTCGTCAGTTGCAGAATCTGGCGGAATAAAAAAGCAGATTAAGTCGTCCGGTTTCACAAGCCGTTCCATTTTGATTCGGAACGGCTTGTTCGCAGATCTACCGGTTAAATGCCCCAAAAGTGTTGGTAATTCAGTAACGCGAGTTGCCTAATTCGCGCGGTATCAGACGCGCGCCGTCTAAAATATCAGGCTTATGCCAAAAAATGGTTGCCGCCCGTCCGTTTAGACCATAACATAAGGATACCTGGAATTTAGTATTTTTTTGGCGAATAGTGCCCGTCGGCATAAATTCGTCGGAAGTTCAACAGCCGGTCGGCGGCGTCATTCTGAAAGAATATTTTTCCGGCGATAGCCCAGAGCTGATTTGAAAAAAAGATTTCTACGGAATGGCACCCGATTCCGTTAATATAACACCCGACAAACTTCTGTCGGACGGCACTAGACTATAACTCAGGATCGCTGGAATGACAAAGAAGCGAATCTTAAGATGAAAGAAAGTATCTCCGTTTTTGTCTCGCTCGGCCAGGTCGAAGAGCGCGAGTTGGAAAAGCGCATTTCCATTTTGCGGTTGATCCTGCTGGCCTTGTTTGCTATGTTCGGGCCCCTGCTGCCCGGCATTGATTTCTTCAGTCCCGGTTTTTTGAGCCTGACCGGTTTTATGGGCACGTACGCCTTTATCGCCGCCATGGCCTTATGGTTCGGCAAATCCTACCGCCCGTTTATCAAATACGTTTTGCTCACGCTCGATCTTTTCTGCATCACCATCCTTATCAAAATCACGCCGGGACAAAAGGACCTGCTGACGCTGTTGTATTTTCCTATCGGCGTGGCGTTTGGCGCGTTCTATCGCTTTTGGATGGCGGTTTACATCAACCTGGTTTTGACCATCGCCTATCTGTCACTAACGCTGCTGGAAGCAAACCTGGATGTCAATACGGTTACGTGGGAGGTCACTACCTTTTATCTGTTCCTGTTCTGGTTCGTGACGCTTTTGGCGGGCAGCATCAGCAGCTATCATTGGCAGCAGCACAATCAGCTTTTGAACAAGCATCAAACCGCTACCGATGAGCTGAAAAAAACTCAGGACGATTTAACCCGGCTTTGGACACAGAACCGGGGTATTCAAAAAGAACTGGATTCACGCATTAGCGAGCTGCGCCAGGAAAAGGAAGCATCCGAGCAGCAACGAGTTCAGGCCGAAACGCGGGCCTGGGAAATCGCTACCATTCACAACGTGACTTCGGCGGTCAATAATTCGGTTGATTTACAGGAAATTCTGAATATCACAGTTGAAAAATTTTCCAAGATTTTGCAACTAGAGCGCGTCGATCTGATCTTGTTTGATCAAACGGATCATTTTGGGTACGTGCGGGCTTTTTACGGTCGGAACGGCAGTCAGTTTCATAAGATTGGGGCGGCCGTGGTCAGCAAGTCCAACCCTTTAGTGAGTACAATGGTGCGTTTGCAACACGCGATTGCTCTGGATAAAACCACCAAGCTGCGTGACGAATGGGTGCTGCTGCGCAAACTGATGAAAGATGAGGGTTTTAACGCCTTGTTATTGTTGCCGATTACGATCAACGGCGAGCTGATCGGCATTATCCAGCTTAATGAAACCCGTAAAGAAAAAATCTTTACCCCGCAGGAAGTCAGTCTGTGCGAAACGCTGGTAGAGCAGGCCTCCAACGCCATTCAGCGCGGCATGTTAGTGCAGGAAACCTTGCAAAAATCCGTTGAGCTGGAACAAGTCAACGTGCTGATTGAAGCGGAAATTGCCGAGAAGACGTTTTCCGAAGCGCGACTGGCCCAATTGGCCAAAGTGGCCAATAGCATTTTACAAGACATGGACCTGACAAAAGTCTTCAACCTGCTGGCGCAATCCATTGTTGAGTTTTGCGGCTTTGCCCGTTGCATGGTTGTTATTATTGAGAATCAACAGTCGGATATCCGCGCTCATGCCGGTTATAGTGATTCCAAGCTGGTCGAATTGCTTAACATGCGTCTGACGCCGGAAAAGCGCCGCCAGATTTTGAACCCGGCTTTACGTCGCAGCGATTCCTACTTTATCCCGGAGGAACTGGATTTTTTTAGCCCCAAAAATTTGCCGCTGCCGCCGGAAGACGAGCTGGTCCATATCCTGGAACGCACGACCTGGCAAGAAAATGACGCCGTGTTTGTGCCGCTTTTTGACAGTGAGCGGCAGATGATTGGTTTAATCATTTTAGACGATCCCACCGATGGCAAAGTTCCGTCCATCCGGCGGCTGGAACCGGTGGAAGCCTTCGCCAAGCAGGCGGTTTTTTCTCTGGCACATGTTAAGATTTATGATGTTTTACAAACTAAGCTGGTTGAAATCCAGGGTTCATACGATAAACTGGTTGAGGTCGATCAGCTTAAATCGGACTTCTTGTCTGTAGTCAGCCACGAACTGCGTACGCCGCTCACCTCCATCAAGTCATTTACGGAAATTTTAATTGATGAAATCGAAAGCGATGAGGAAGCCGATCAGGGCTATTTGCGATTTTTAAACATCATTGATATGGAAGCGGATCGTTTATCCGGCATGATTAACGATATTCTCAGCTTGCAGCAAATTCAGGATGGGCGGTATGTTTGGCTGATAGAAGAGATTCAGATTCACAAAATGGCCCGGGAAATGACCAAGACCTACATGAGCCGAATGAATAAGCAAAAAATAAACCTGCACACAACTATCCCGGAGCACATGCCCTCCTACTATGGTGACAGCCGCAAAATAAAAGAGATGCTGGACAACCTGCTCTCGAATGCGCTTAAATTTACACCGGAAAACGGTAATGTCTACCTGGCGCTGCGTTTTGAAGATGATATCTTTTTAGTTAGCATTAAAGATACAGGTGAAGGTATTCCCAAGGACAAGCTGCAAGTTATTTTTGAAAAATTTCAACAAGTTGACGGCAGCGCACGGCGAAAGGTCGGCGGCGTAGGTCTGGGCCTGTCGATTGTCAAAGAAATTGTGACCCACCATGGCGGCTTTATCGAAGTCAAAAGTGAAATTGGCATTGGCAGCGAATTCATTATCCGCCTGCCGAAGACGGAACCGCTGGCTAAAGCGCCCGACCATGCAGAAACTGCCCCTACAGACGCGCACGTTTAAACATCCGCAAATATCGCAGCTTTTTTTGTGAAAAACATTTCAGCGGTTTCATTTTGTGATTCTTAATTTGTAACTGCTTTTTGAATTTCTGGCTAATTAAACATCATGCAGCTTTTTTTAAATCGTTGAACTCACGAAAGGTTATTTTAATGATTCATCCCCATGTTCCTTTAATTGATTTACATCGTCATCTGGACGGTAACGTCCGGCTACAAACCATTCTGGATTTGGGCCGCAAACATAACCTGGATTTGCCGGCCTGGGATTTAAAATCCCTGGAGCCGCATGTGCATGTCATGACACCGCAGCCCGGTTTGCTGGAGTTTTTGGCCAAGTTCAAATGGATGACCGGCGTTCTGGTCAACTATGATGAATGTTGGCGCATTGCCCATGAAAACATGGAAGACGCCAAAAATGAAGGCATTGATTATATTGAACTGCGTTTTAGCCCCTGGTTTATGGCCGAACCGTTCGGGTTGGATCCGCAGGGTGTGGTAGAAGCTGTGCTGGATGGCATCGAAACCGGCGCGCGCGATTTTGGCGTCAAAGTCAATTTGATTGGCATTATCAGCCGGACGTACGGGCCGGAGATCGGCAAAAAAGAGTTGGCGGCCCTGTTGAGCTACCGCGACCATATCAAGGCGCTGGACCTGGCCGGAGATGAGATTAATTGGCCGGGCGAGCTATTCATCGAACACTTCAAAAAGGGACGGGATGCCGGTTGGGAAATTACGGTGCATGCCGGCGAGGCCGCCGGAGCCGCCAGCATCTGGACAGCGCTCCGCGAGTTGGGAGCAACCCGCATCGGCCACTGCGCCCGCGCCATTGACGATCCCAAGTTAATGGATTATCTGGCGGAATATCGCATCGGTATTGAAGCCAATTTAACCAGCAATTTGCAAACCAGCGTGGTGACGGATCTGGCCCATCATCCCATGCGTCGTTTTCTGGAAGCGGATTTGCTGGCGACAATCAACACAGATGATCCGGGCATCAGCAAGATTGACTTGAAGTACGAATACGAAGTGGCCGCCCCGGCCGCCGGTCTGTCACTGGATCAAATCCATCAGGCGCAGCGGAATGCGCTGGAGATCGCTTTTCTTACCACAGAGATAAAAGATGCTTTGAAAGCAAAAAAGGCCAAACGTGAGACTGCGGCAGCGACTATCTGATCACCGGCAATGTCAAAGATTATCGGTGCGGCGAGTTGCGGATTCGGTTACAAAGTCATCTCACGTAACTTCTCAATAACAGGACTTGGAAGGGTAGCGTACAAGCCTCGTTCCCAAATTTTATTTGGGAACGCAATTGCTGGCGAAACTCTGTTTCGCATCTTGTTAATATAATTGAAGATAGACGGAAACACAGTTTCCGGGTTTCCGGGGCAATTGCGTTCCCAATCAGAGATTGGGAACGAGGTCTGGCAGAAACCTTTGCAAGGTTAACCAACGGTTATTGAGAAGTTACCGAGGTCTGTCGCTCGAAATCAAGTTTGACGGGCATTGCTAAAATAACCTTCCAAGTCCTGTCAATAACCGTTGGCCGTTGGCTAATGCTGCACGGCGCAAGTTCGTGTGAACTTTGACGCAGCCGGTTCCGCCTGTAAGTTTGTGAAAACCTTGAAAATATTAGACATCTTTCCAATTAAATTTGAAAGTCATCTGTGCTTTTTTTTTGCCCCGTAGGGGCAAGCCGTTTGTAGAAAAATACGCAAAAATATAC
>CAYOLL010000079.1:0-26184 GCA_964404765.1 uncultured Gemmatimonadota bacterium
GCCCGTGGCGCGGTCGCCGCCGATGCACACGCCCAGAAAGCCCGGCCCGCAGCCTTTGCCCTGCGCCTGATAGACCGTGTCCATGATGCAGGCGTAGACGCCTTCCAGATCGCGGCCGTAGCGCTTATCCGCAAAAGTATTTGGCAGCGAATATTGGGCGCTCATGTTCTCACAGCCGCCGCCCTTCAGCACTAAGCGAATGTCAATCGTGTCCTTTTCCCACTGCTCAAAGTGCAGCACGGGACTGCCCGGCCCCAAATTCGTGCCGGAGTTTTTGCCGGTCAGGCTGTCCACCGAGTTTTGCCGAAGATAGCCAACCTTTGTCGCCTCGCGCACGGCCTCTTCGATATGATGGTGCATTTCGATCTGATTGACGCCCACCGGCGTGTGGATGAAAAAGCTGATCGTGCCCGTGTCTTGGCAGATCGGCAGCGAGCGGTGTTTGGCTAAGCCGATGTTTTGGGACACGAGCTGCAGGGCAAACTCCGCCCGCGAGCTTTTGGCTTCCTTGACCTTGCGGTCTTCGATGACGGCCTCCACATCCTGCGGCAAAAAGGCGGACGTGCGGCGAATGAGTTCGACGATGTTGGATTGGAAAAGTTGTAGATTCATGGTTCCTCCGAAATGGTTAGAATTTTGGTTTTAAACCGGCTTGCTTACAAAGCTCATTGGCCGTGATTCTATCAAAAGTGGCATGGCGCTTGACCGGAACAGCCTTTTTTCCATTCACATAAATGGAGTGATTCCCGCCTTCGCGCAGTAAGTAAAACCCATGTTCTTTGAAGTATTTGATCAAATCCCGGCGCTTAACCGACATAAGCTTCCACCTCGACCGGAATAGGCTCGTATAGCACACCGCCAATCGGGATTTCCAGCTTTAACTCGCGATAGGCCAGAATCATTTCGTTCAGCGCATCGCGCAGCATGTCCCGGCATTCCTCAATTGTGCGACCTTCGGTTACAACTTCCGGCCATTCAAGTAATTGGCCCATATAGCCGGCGCTGATTTTCGTATACTTGGCAGTATAAGTACAAAACATGGTTAGCTCCTTGTTTGGAATCGTCTATCCCAAAAAGCCGACGTGCGGCGAATGAGCTCGATGATGTTGGTTTGGAAAAGTTGTAGATTCATAGGGAGTTCCTCCAAAGTAGTGCATGTCAGGTTGTGATGCTAACTTGCAGTCAAAAGAAGGGTATCAATTGGCACCGTTTATCAGTCAGGTGAACATCGTGCTAAATGATACCCGCGTATAGAACGCAAGTTAGCATGAGTGGTTAAACTTTGAGCCTTTGTTTTACGTAATCTTGCGTCTGGCTTGGGCTTAATTCTGTCGTTGAAGGGCCGGTTCGAATATAGAAACGCTCTGTATCCCCATCTTTGAGAAACACGGGCGTGGGAGATTTTAGACACTTAACAATCATTACCCGGCAATCGTCATGATCGTCAAAATGGGCGTGAATATTGGTCAAGGCTTGAATGCCCAGACGAGCTTTGATGATTTGAACCAGATGTAGGCTCATTTTGTCTTCGTTGACAAAATCATCGGCTTGTATACCCACAGGGCTTCCGTTATCTGAAACACCAATGATCAAGGTGCCACCGCCGGCATTTAAAAAACCCGCCAATGTCTTGAGCACGGTTAGTTCCATACGCGGGTCTTTGTTACCGGTATGAAGATTGGTACGTAAAGTGGATTTGAACTCTACCGATTCGGACTCGCCACCAGCGACCATTTTAGATACATCAAACCCTTCTGTTTCCAAATCATCCTTGACTTTTCCAAAGAGAAGTGTTTTGTAACCATCGGCAATAATTTGTGCCATGAGTTCACGGCGCTTCTCAAGAAACTCTCGGTAGTTTAGATGTTCCCAGTTTGGTGGTAAAGCATGTAGTCGGTACATCCGCTCAAGTTCCATTTGGCTGAACCGTGCCTTCATGCCGTCTATGTAATCAACCGGGGCTTTATCGGAGATGTTAATATTGTCGCCCCATTCTACTAAGGCATAATTGGCGATTTGATTGGTATCGCGAGTGGCGTCAAAACCCTGCTTGCTTAGAAAACCTTTTGGGAAGAGATGATGTTGCTCAACGAGGTTGCGATTGCTGATTATCGAAGGATCGAGAAGATCCGCGACTTTGATTTTGGAGAAAAGCGCCTGTGCATCCAAAAGCACCAAAGCCGCTTGATATGCAAATAGCGAAGGGCTGCGCGAAGAAGAAGTCGCTAAATAATTGGGCAGCGACACGGCCCAAAAATCATTGGTTAAGGTAATGTCACAGGTTTGGCTCAGCGTTGTTATAAAACCTTCGGCAGTTGGCACATTGCGTAAGCGCGCTAAATCAAACTCCATTTTAGATTCCGGAGACTCGGTAAATCGCCCTGTCATTGCGGACATAAAAAACCAGCGGGCTATTATATTCCGAAGATCAAATTCCGGCACGTTATATTCGGTCCGACCAATCAGGTAAAGAATATAAGAAAATAGCAAGTTGTTTTGAGAGCTGATCATTTTGCCGCTACGGAAACCCGCCTGACGAACACAGTTCATGAAGTTGTGCCAATGCTGTAAATTTAGCACCCGCGACTGCGCATTCTTAAGTATTTCAAACTGTTGCTCCCGGCGCTCATCGCTAAATTTCTCTGTTTCCAAATCCTTACCGCGTAAGATTGAGTAAACGTACTTCAGGCGGGCACGTTTGAATGCTACACCCACACTCACTCTCAAAAGCTGATCCGGAAACGGTTCGAGAAAATAGTTAAACGGTGATGCCGTGCCTTTTGAAGGCATCTTCGATTCTCGACAAAAGTGTTCCAAATTAGCTCTTCCTTCGTCCCAGAACACGGACATTAAAGTCAAAATAAAGTCGGCTTGATTGAGTGGAGTTCCTTTGCTGTTGATACGCACAAATACATCGGAGACAGCTTCTTCATCAACATCAGATGCCAATTCCAAAGCCGTGAGGGGAAAGCTTAATAGTCCCTGCAGCTTACTGATAGCTTTCTTGATCGCCTTTCGCTCATCCCCACCGACCTCACGCGATGTGCCTAATCCTTCCAAGTAGCCTTCAACCACTTCAAACAAATCGGTCTTATCATCCCAAAGTACGGAAATGGACGGGATAAAAGCTTTGTCTCGACGAATGGCAGCATCGGCGACTTCAAATTTTTCTTCCAATGGATTGAAAGCGATTTGAATTTGCTCATTCTCAAAATTTTCTTTCAGCACGGGAATATTTTTAATAACCGCGTACAATGATGTCAAGCGCTGCTGTCCGTCAACAATTACAAGATGTGGATGCTTCTGTTTGCTATCAACGCCAATGGTTTTGGATGATTCAATCAAAGCGTTTTTCCAAAAAAGGAGATAACCCACCGGATAGCCCTTATACATCGAATCAAACAAATCCCGAACTTTCGTATTCTTCCAAACAAATGGCCGCTGGATATCGGGCAAGCCGATTTCGCCAAGTGCTATGTATTTGATTAAAGCGCCAAGGTCGTAATCCACTTTTGTGAACACTGTTTCGCTCATATATGCCTCCGCATGTTGAAGTTTAAAATTGAACGGTTTACTCTTGCGCGATTTACTATACAACGCAACGTCAGGGTCTAAGCCTTTGTCCAAAACATCGGCATCGTACTTACCAATGATCTACACCGGTATCGCTTTCAATTCCCGAATATGTTGGCTCAACCACAAATTCACCAGTGTTTCCAAACTGATGCGCTTTTCCTGCGCAATCCGGCGCAGTTTCAGGAATAATTCCGGCTCCAGTCGAACAGAGGTTAATCGTGCCGATGGATCAAAAGTCATGTCCACTTTTTTGACTTGATCGGCGTAATCGGCCACGCTGTGCGTATCCCAAAACTCCGCTATTTCGGCGTAGTTTTTGGCTTTTGAAATAGAACTAACGGCTTCTTTTACCATATCTTTTTTTCTCCTTTCGATCCATGTCACGGGCACTGATAATCAGCATCATACCTGTTCATTTTCCCACGCGCTGAACTCATTTGATTGGACCGGCTGCCGCAAATAACCTTGCTGATGTTGTTGCTCCAAGCGGTCTATATTCATCCGAAGCAAGGCCTGTCGTAACGCCCGTCGCGCAAATTCTGTTCGCGAAATGCCCAATCTTTTGGAGGCCACATTTAGAATTTGCAAAAAATCGTCTTCCAACTTCATTTTTAAGGTCAATACAATCATAAATTCACTCCTTTTGGAACGATTGTCGTACATCCCATGGAAAATAAACCGACATGCGGCGGACGAGTTCGACGATATTGGATTGGAAAGCATGTCGACGCGCGGCGGATGAGCACATCCTGAATAATTCATAAACGCAAGAGACGCAAACGGCGCAAACGACGCAACCGCTTGATTTGTTTTAAATTAGCTGAATTTAAAACGATTAGGTTGCCTCACAATCCATTTTTAAGATATAAATTCGCAACTTGCGTCTTTAGCGTCAATTGCGACGTTTGCGTTAAGATTCGTGAATAATTCAGGACATACAATTTGGTTATTTTTCAGTCAAATTTCCACCTTTTTCTACCGGTGTTTGGTTCAAGTACATCAAGCAAAAACAGGGCAGAATTCGCAGTTGTCCTACAATTAATTCGCAACGTGTCGGATTGGCCATGTATTTCTACAACCATGACTTATTTAACCTTGCGATGGCGTTCACAATATATTACTGAAATATCTTGCACTAACGACCCATCGCGGCATAAATTCTGCAACCATTCTGAAAGTTGTTCAATTCCCAACTCCTGATAATTGCTAAATTGATGCCCAATCACTTTGAAATTGTTGATTCCCACATCCACGTTAATTACAAAGGTGTGTCGCCTGATAATTTGCCAAACTACCTGGCCGAAAACGACACCTCGCGTTGTTGGCTGCTGACCTGGGAAGAAGTCGGCGGCGTCCGCTGGCCGTATCAGCATCTTTCCATTGCCGATGTGCTGGCTGCTTATGCCCGCTATCCGACGCGCATCATTCCCATGTATGCGCCGGACCCTCATCGGCCTGATGCCGCTGAGCTTTTTATGGCCTGTTATCGACGCGGCGTCCGCGGCTGCGGCGAGCTAAAAGTCAGCCTTAATTGGACTTCGCCCCAGTTACAGCCGTTATTGCGGGTATTGAATGACCTGGCGCTGCCGCTCATCTTTCACAGCGAATTGGGCCACGACAGCTTTAGTTTTGCCACGGACAATTGGCTGGACACGTTGATTGCCAAAGCTTCGCGCACCCAACGGCTGGGCGGATTGCCGCCGGTTCTCATGGCTTTTTTAGCCGACTACTGCCCGCCCTTAAAGCAAAAACGCGCCACTTTGCATTACACTTTCCCCGGCTACATGCTGGATTTTGCCACACTTGAAGCAGTTCTGCCGCAGTATCCCAATATTCGTTTTATCGGTCACGGGCCGTATTTTTGGCGTGGCGCGTCGCCGTCGTTGCGCCGGATTCAGGAAGAAGCGCCGGAGCTGCTTTTTGACGACGCCTGCCTGGTTTGCCGACTGCTGACTGCCTACCCCAATCTTTACGCTGACCTGTCCGGTCCAAACGCCTATATCGCCTTGACCCGTAACAGACAAAATGCCCTTCGATTTCTGACCCGATTTGCCGATAAATTGCTCTTTGGATCGGATAACGAAGGCCAGGCTATAAAATATTTTTTGGATGGTCTGGATTTGGGAGTGGATATTTACGAGCAAATTTTTGGCAAAAACGCCAGACGAATACTGAATGAATAGTTGTTGACAATAGCCAATCGATATTATTTCTTAAGCGCGTCGTATTTTGTAATTGCTCAAAAACTGTTGGTAAGGCCAAAATTTGCGAAGGTAAAACTTGCGACGGAAGTCAAAATTTTGATGAGCTTCACAAACGTACAGGCGAGAACTTTCGCAAGGCCAGACAACGGTTTATACAAGTCAACACTACACAGGAATATCTGATGGAAAATAAACTACTGACCCGCGAAGCCGTTCGCGCGGCCATTCATGCCGCTGTCGAACCTTTACCATACGTTCTGGCTGCCTGGGAAGCCGGCGCTGCCGCTTTTCAACGGGCAGATGAATGGTCCGATCTGGACGTGCAGCTCATTGTCGAGGATGACCATGTCGCAGAAGCAGCGCGCATCGTTGAACAAGCCCTGGCAAATTTAGGTGGGATTGACCTCAAATATGAGATCCCGCAGCCAAGCTGGCATGGCCACTTTCAGGCATTTTATCGGCTGAAAAATGCCAGCCCTTTTCTGCTGATTGATTTTGTGGCAATGAAGCGCAGTACGCCAAATCAGTTTCTGCAAAACGAAACACATGGGCGGCCGCTCATCTACTTTGACCGGGCCAACTTGCTGCAATCTCCACCATTCGATGAGGCCGGTCATCGCCAAAAATTGCAGGCTCGCGTCGAAAGCCTGCGCATCTTATTCCCACTTTTCCAACCATTTGTGCTGAAGGAAATTCATCGCGGCAATCCGGTGGAAGCGCTGATGTATTACCATAGCTCGACCTTGCGGCCTTTGCTGGAGCTGCTGCGCATTCGCTATTGCCCGCAACGCTATAATTTTAATACCCGTTATTTTTATTATGATTTGCCGGCAGAGGTCATTCGGGAAGTTGAACCGCTTTTTTTCGTAACCGATAGCGCGGATATTCACGCGAAGCGGCTGCGAGCTGAAAAGCTGTTTGACGCAACGCTTGCGGCTTTGACGATATGATGCCCTATCAACTCATCAAACCGTTACTTTTTTCCTTAGACCCGGAAACCGCCCATCACTTGACTTTTGGCGCGGTCAAACTGGCCAATACCTTTGGTGTTGATCGGCTGGTATTGCCGTGCGTGCCGGACTGTCCGCGCCAGGCATTCGGGCTCAGCTTCTCCAATCCGGTCGGCCTGGCGGCGGGCTTAGATAAAAATGCCGACTTTATCGACGAGATGGCCGCGCTTGGTTTTGGCTTTATCGAAGTCGGCACCGTTACCCCGCGCCCGCAGCCGGGCAATCCTAAACCGCGCCTCTTTCGATTGCCACAATCGCAAGCCATTATCAACCGCATGGGCTTTAACAACAAAGGCGTGGATCATCTGGTTGGGCGCATCAAAAAGCGGCGCTACAAGGGTATTCTCGGCGTCAATATCGGCAAGAACTTTGACACGCCGCTGGAACGGGCTCACGAGGATTATCAGACCTGCTTGCGCAAAGTTTATCCGTACGCCGATTATATTGTCATCAACATTTCATCGCCCAACACGCCCGGCCTGCGTGATCTGCAATTTGCCGACGGTCTCAAAACCTTACTTGACGCCATGAAGTCCGGCCAGAAATTTTTGGCTGAATTACACAGCCGCCGCGTTCCATTATTGGTTAAACTTGCGCCTGATTTGGATCAGGAGCAAATTGCCGGATTAGCCGACGTTTTGCTGCAATATGAAATGGATGGCGTCGTGGCCACAAATACGACCATCAGCCGCGACGCTGTTGCCGGCCAATCCCATGCCGACGAAAAAGGCGGACTGAGTGGCGCCCCTTTAACCGATAAATCAACAGCCATTATTCGACAATTGGCCGAAAAACTGCAGGGCAAGCTGCCGATTATCGGCGTCGGCGGCATCATGCGCGGCACAGATGCCGTGGATAAGGTGAAAGCCGGGGCAACGCTGGTGCAACTATATACCGGCCTGATTTATCGTGGCCCGGAGTTGGTCGGCGAGGTTGCCGACGCTTTACGGGGAATAGAACACGGATGACACGGGAAAAACGGATTTTTACGGATAAATAAATGCGTAAAAATCATACCGGTCTTGCGTTCGTGTATGACAACGCAAATGCTTCTCGCTTTATCATTTCTCAGCGCGCTCAGGCCCTCTGCGTTTAGGTCGACATGGGCGAATTTTACCTCTATTGTTAAGGTTAAGGATATATCATGCTCGTTGTTATGCAAGCCGGGGCCACCGCGGAACAGGTGGAAAAAGTCTGTCACGCTATTGCCAAAACCGGTCTGACGCCGCATCCGATTCCTGGCGCATATCGTACCGCCATCGGCATTACCGGCGGTAATGTCTGGCTGGAAGAGGCCACTATTGCCAATTTACCGGGTGTCATGCAAGTCATTCGCGTCACGCAGCCGTATAAATTGACCAGCCGTGAGATGAAGCCGGAGGACACTACATTTACCGTTAATAATCATCAGGTCGGCGGGGGAACTTTAACCGTCATTGCCGGACCGTGCTCGGTCGAATCTTACGAGCAAACGCTGCAAGTAGCCGAAGCCGCCAAAGCACACGGCGCACATATTCTGCGAGCCGGAGCGTTTAAGCCGCGCACATCGCCCTACATGTTTCAGGGCCTGGGCGAGGACGGCTTGAAGATTTTGGCGCGTGTCCGTGAAGCAGTTGGCCTGCCGGTTATTTCCGAAGCGCTGGATACAGAAAACTTTGGCCTGGTCGAAGATTACGTCGATGTTATTCAAATCGGCGCCCGCAACATGCAAAACTATTCGCTGCTGCGCCGGGCCGGCAAAGCGAAGAAGCCGGTCATGCTCAAACGCGGCTTTAGCGCGACCATCAGCGAATTTTTGCTGGCCGCGGAATACATCATGGCCGGCGGTAACTACAACGTGGTTTTATGTGAACGCGGGATTCGCACCTTTAGCGATCACTCCCGCTTTACTCTGGACTTAAGCGCCGTGCCCGAACTTAAGCGCATGACCCATCTGCCCGTTTTTGTCGATCCCAGCCATGCCGCCGGCAAGCGCTACATGGTGACACCGTTAGCCCGGGCCGCTGTGGCCGTTGGCAGTGACGGCATCATGGTCGAAGTGCATCACAAGCCGGAAGAAGCGCTGTCCGACGGCGCACAAGCCCTGACCATTGCGATGTTTGCCCAACTGATGGCCGAAATTCGCGTTATCTCCGGGGCTATGCGTCATGAAACCATTCGCAGCGGAAAGTAAGGTAATTGAATGACGTGGCTGGATGCCATTATTCTTGGTTTGGTGCAAGGGTTGACCGAGTTTTTGCCGGTTAGCAGCTCCGCGCATCTGGTGATTATCGGCGCTTTGCTCAAGTGTCGGCAGGACATGGTTTTTGATATCGCTGTACATTTAGGGACATTGGGCGCTATTCTGATTTATTATCGGGTCGATTTGTGGCGGCTGTTTATCGCGCTCCGCTATTTGCCGGCGCTGGCCCGGCGGGAGGCAATCCCCGTAGCGCAAAAAGATTACGCCTATCTCCACTTGTATTTGTTTCTGGCGACGCTGCCGGCAGTTGTCGTTGGCTTAACCCTGAAAGATCGCATTGAACAAGCTTTTGCCAGCCCGCTCTTTTCCAGCGCCATGCTGCTCATTACCGGCGTGATCTTATACAGCAGCCGCTGGTCGCCCGCAACAAAAACCGCGCTCGATTTCCGCAAGGCTATATGGATAGGATTGGCTCAGGCCTGCGCCATTTTGCCGGGCATTTCCCGTTCCGGCTCTACGATTACTGCCGGTTTGCTGCTGGGTCTGGAGCGTCCAAAAGCGGCGGAATTTTCCTTCCTGATGGCGATTCCGGCTATTGGCGGGGCCGCCGTTTTATTTGCGCGGGATGTCCTGGAAAGCGGCTGGCCCGGCGGCGATTGGCGGTTGCTTGTTGTGGGGGCGATTGTTTCTTTTGTTACCGGCTATGTGGCGATTGCCATGTTACTTAAGCTGCTCAGACGGGACAGCTTTGGCTATTTTGCCTATTACTGTTGGGCCGCCGGCCTGTTTGGAATCGGCTGGTTTTTGAAGATTGCTTAATGAGGCACAAACCGTTCATATTTCAGTTGCGCAGCATGACCATCCCCTCAATCCGCATCTTGTATTCAAACTTCGGCGTCTTTTCCAGCAGCTTTTGGTAAGGCGCTTCTACGGTTTGATTCTCCCGGTAAATTTCCTTGAAAACAGGGCTCGATTGCGTTATCTTAAAAAGATATCTTAAATCTTAAAGAAAGGTGACATCCATGCAAAAGAGCAATTTTAAAGATTGGTCGCGCGCGGAACTGGAAGATACGTTCAACCTTATTCAGGTGCAAAAACTCGCGGCGTTGAGCGAGTGGACCGCCGCATCACTGCCGATAACATTGGCCGATTTTGAACAGCGCCAATTGGTCGAATTTCGCGACCGGCTCCTCTATCGCGGCGACGATTGGAACGAGATCGAACTTATTGAGCATTTTATCGCCCCGATCATGGCCATCGTGAACTTCAATACGGAAGAGTTCGGCATGTTTTCGGGACGGACGATGACCGGTGTCGTCGGCGATTACGAATTATCGGGCGAGCCGGACGCTGTTATCGCCAAAGGCCGGCGCTATCCCAAAATCCCCTATTTTTGCTTCCATGAATACAAAAAAGAGGCCGAACCCAAGGGCGACCCGGCCGGCCAGGCGTTGGTGGCCATGCTCGTCGCCCAAGAATTGAATGGCCACCGCGCGCCGGTTTATGGCCTGTACGTGTCCGGCAAGCAATGGTATTTTATTGTGTTACATCATCGGGAATATGCCATCAGTCAGTCGTTTTCAGCCGACCGAGACGAAATTTTCGACATCCTGAAAATGCTCAAACGACTCAAGCAGATCATTGAGCAATTGGCTCATGCGCCGACTCCCCATTGACGGTCAACCCATGCTGCTCTGTAGTTCTTCAATCCGCTTCTTGTATTCAAATTTCGGCGTCTTTTCCAGCAGCTTCTGGTAAAGCGACAGGGCAGCTTGATGATGAGCGTTTAGATTTTCCAAATCTCGCAGATTTGGAAACTTATTGAGCAATTGCCACAGTTCATAGTGTAGCGTGGCTTGCTGTTCCGGGTCGGACGTTTCGGCCAGCATTTGTTCCAGCGTGACCAGACCTGACGGGTTTCCAAAACCCGTCAGGTTTATTTTAGCTTGCAAGACCTTGCTTCGAAAAATCACATCGCCACGTCTGACTTGGTTGGCAATCGCCAACCCCTCGGTGCATGGTGCTTGTGCCATGTCATATTGCTGTTTTAAAAAGAGTAACTCGGCTTTGTCAATCAACGTGCAGCATAGGTTGTACCACATCCCAATCTCACGTCGGAGAACAATCGCGCGCTCATAATACGCCCGGGCTTGTTCATATTCGCCAAGCTCCTGATAATGACCGCCAATATTTCCCAATCCTATGGCAATTTCTGCTTTGTGACCCATTTCCTCAAATCGGGCTAACGCCTGGAGATCAAAAGCCAACGCACGCTTAATATCGCCTTTGTGATAATGAATGACTGCCAAATTGCCGAGATTTACAGCAATCAGTCTCTTACTACCCGCTTCCTCAGCCAATTTTAAGCTTTGTTTATTATGCAGATGCGCTTGTTCGTAATCGCCCATCACAGCATGAAGCATGGCAATGTTTCCAGTTTGGATACAGATTGCGCGCTTGTGGCCGATTTTTTCTACCCAGGCTAAGGCCTGGTCATAGTAGTCACGTGCCCGGTCAAAATCCCCTTCGTGCTTATACCAACTGCCAATGGTATCCAGCGACATGGCCATTCCGTACAAGTCATTTAGCTTTTGGAAGATATCAAAGGCGCGATTGAAGTATGTGAGAGCGGTCTCACGCTCCCCTTTTTGCTCAAGAATTATACCTAAACCTTGATTAGCATACGCAAGTCTCCGCGCATCATCCAACGATTGTGCCAGTTTAAGCGTGACTTCCCGTATTTGATGACTTTTATCCCACTCGCCAATAACATCCAGAATATGACCCTTATAGCGTAAGATATCTATCCGCTTGCCCTGCAATTGCAATAACCGCATCTTTGCTTGTTTTGCGGTTATTTTTTTATGCCGCTCAAACCCGGGTCTTAATTTTGGTATCATCAATTTATAACTCATCTTACGCCTCCTTCTCACTCGCAATAATCTCCTCACACAACGCAATCTCCCGCTCAATCAAGGGCAGCAGCCGGTCGTAAAAATCAAGCGCTTGCTGGTTCTGGTAATTGTCTTTGGCGTGGTTGCCGGCTTTTTCCAGATACTCGATGGCCTTGTCCGTGTCCTCGGCCCGCTCGTAGTGGAAGGCCAGGTCGGAATAATGACCCGGATCGGCGGGATACAGGCTTTCGATGGTGGCGGCGGCCAATTGGTGCAGGCCGCGCAGCCGGGTCTTCATCTGCATCCGGTAAACCGCGTCCTGCAACAGGGCGTGGGAAAAGATGTAGCGCAACTCGCTCAGGGCCGACCAAATGGCCGCCCGTTCGCCAATCTGCAAATAATCATCCAACTGATCGGCCCGCAGCATGGCCGAGAGCAGCCGCGTTTCAAACTCCTGGCC
The DNA here is from genome assembly GCA_964404765.1 of uncultured Gemmatimonadota bacterium. Lineage (GTDB taxonomy): Bacteria > 4572-55 > 4572-55 > 4572-55 > 4572-55 > CAYOLL01. The sequence goes on from CAYOLL010000079.1 coordinate 12,327, forward strand.
CAACACGGCCGCGGTCTGCACCAGCGTGCGCACGTCGCGGCTCAGCCGGTCAATGCGGGCGATCAGTAAGTCGTTGACCGAGGGCGGAATCTCCGCTGCCGTCTTGACCAATCTCCAGGCCCCGTCTTGCGCTTGAATGATGCCCGTTTCCTGGTAATGGTGTACGGTCTGCTCCACAAAGAAGGGGTTGCCGTTGGTCTTTTGCATCAGATGATCGAGCAAGCCGTCGGCTAAAGAACCATCGCCAAGAATGGAGATGGCAAACTCGGCCGCGCCGTCGCGGGTTAACGTATTCAAGTCTATAGACAGGGCCATTTCCCCGGCACTTTTAGATTGCTGCTCACCTGAAGATTGTTCTTTGGAAAGTGCCGGGGACATCTTTCCGCTATCAATGGGCAAGGTCGGGCGGCTGCCGTCGTCGGCGTAGCGGCTGGCGGCCAGCACGGCGATGGGATAGTTGGCAATGGCCCGGCACAGCATGGCAAAGGCGCCTTTGGAATCCGGGTCAATCCAGTGCAAATCCTCCACAAACAGCACGACCGGATTGTGTAAGGACAGGGCTTTGAACGTCTCCTTAAAGGCATAGAGCGTGTTGTCGTAGCGGCCTTTGGCGTCCAACTGATGCCACAGCGAGTCGGGATAGTCCAGCCCGACAAAGGCGGCCATGATAGTCTGGAGGCGGATGAGTTCGCGCTCGATTTCGGCGATTTCGGCGGCAGCCAACCTTGCGAAGGCTTGATTGGCAGAATGCTCCACAGTTTCCGCTGAAGCCTTCGCAAGGTTAGTGGTGGAATCGTCTAACCTTGCGAAGGGTTTTTCTGAAGATTTGTCCTCTAACCTTGCGAAAGGTTTTTCTGAAGATTTGACGCTTTCGTGCCCGGAAGCCTTCGCAAGGTGGATGAGACGCGCGTAAACCGTCTCAAATGCCGCTTTGTTGGCCTCGACCGATTGCTGCGGCGATTGCTGAAAATAAGCCGTGAAAAAGGCGTGGAAGGGGTTGAAGGCCTTGCGCAGCACGCCATCGCTGGGCAGGTGAATCCAGGTCACGTCCGGGCGCTGATTTTGCAGCTCGCTGATCAGGCGCGACTTGCCCACGCCGGCCTCGCCATAGACGTAGAGCGCGCCGCCGAAGCGTCCGGCCTCCGGGCCTTCCAGAATGCGGGCGGCAGCGGCCATTTCCGCGGCCCGGCCGACAAATTTGCCGCTAAAGGCCTGGGCCACCAGCGGCTTTTTGTCCAGCAATTGATAGACCGGCAGTGGCTGCGACTTGCCTTTAAATTCAAACGCGCCAAGCGACTCAAAATCGTAGCGGCCGCGGGCATGTTGATAGACGGCTTCGGACACCCAAGTCCCGCCGAATTGGGCGGTGGTCATAAAGCGCGCCGCCGTGTTGACCGCATCGCCGAGCATGGAATATTCGTAGCGCTTCGGGCCGCCGACAAACCCGGCGTAAACCATGCCGTAGGTCAGGCCGACGCGGTATTTCAGACCTAACAGGTTTTGAAAACCTGTCAGGTCTCGTTTGACAGCCAACACAAAATCCAGCGCCCGATCCACGTTATTTTCAAAGGCCAGCGGCGCACCGAAAAAGCATAAGGCCATCGCGCCCTTGTCGCCAAAACTGACTTCCTTGAGATAGCCGGACAGGCGTTTTTCGTTACGGATCAGGATGTGGACAAAGTCGTCCAACAGCTTCGGATCGGTCAGGCCGTCGAAGGAAATGAAGACGGTGGCCACGTTGCGGAATTCGCCGGGCGTGTCGAAATTGATCAGCGCGTCGGGCAGGAACAGGCGGGCGACTTTTTTGGTGAGACGTGGCAGCGCGGATGATTTAGAAGTGACATTTCTTGGAGAAATGTCATTTCCGGCGGTGAGACGATAAAATCCGGAAGCAACCGGAGTGCAAAAATTCATTTTTGCGTCTTCTTCTTTCGCAAAATTAAAATTTTGCACTCCAATTTTTTCGTCCACAATCAAGTCGCCTTTTTGGGCGTGATGCTCGGCCTGCACGCAGCCGTCAATGGCCGGGCCACGGAAGTAGTAGGCTTTGTCCTCATGCCCGGCGATGCCCCATTCCACCAAACCGGCGGACAGACCGATCTTGACCGCCAGCGGAAAATGGCCCAGTTCGGTTTGCGCCAGCGGCGATTTTTGCATCAGGCGCTGGATGGCCAGGGCGGCGTCTAAAGCCTGCTCGTGCTCAAACCTAATAGGTCTTTGAGACCTATTAGGTTTTTCTATAGGAAAAATAGCCGTCAGGGCGTCCCCGGCAAAGCCTGCGATGAATCCCCCACGCTTGTAGATGGCCTCGACCATCGGCTCAAAGATGTTGATGACGAGGTGGGACAGGGCTTCCGCGCCCTCTTTGCCGTGTTTCATCAGCGCTTCGGTCATGGGCGTAAAGCCGGACACGTCGGCAAAGATGGCGGCGGCCTGGAATTGGCCGGTCAATTGCCCGGCTTTGTAGTTTTCGTGGATGAAGTGGGGGATGAGGTTGCGCATATAGTCTCCAATTAAAAATTAGGAATGAGGAATTAAGAAATTTTTCAGGAAGTAAATTAATTGGCGCAGGATTTCGCCGCAATCTTGAAACGTCACAAATCAAGCCTTGCGAAGCTCCGCAAGGTTGCCCACAGTTTTTGCGCAATTACCGGCTACAGCGTAACGCCCAACTCCGCGCAGATATCGTCAATTTTTTTGAGTTGGCCTTTCATCCCAACGGCGGCGGCTTTGTCTTTGGCCTGCCGCAGATGGGTCAAACCCTGTTTGTGCCGACCGGATTGATACAGGTAGCGGCCATATTCGTATAATACCAGGATCAAACCGAGAAGGTTGTTGTGTCGAGTGAACCCGTCTATCGCGCAGCTAAACCAGGCATCCGGAATGGCCGGCAAACCCGTCAGAGATGTAAGCTCATCCATGCCGGGATGGTCGGCAATCTCCGGTCGTCTGAGGCCAATGGCCACGCTGATGAAGAACTCGTAAAAATGGACGCCGATTTCTTTTTGTATGGCAAAGGATTCAATTAGATAAGACAGGGCCTGCACACATTGCCCTTGCTTTGTATAGAAATCTCCGATGGCGCCGACGGTATGGCCATAATTTAGCCGATAGCCGTGAGCCTTAAATATCTCCTTTGCCTCTTCCAAGTAGCTTAGCGTTTGCGCAAAATCACCTTTATCATAGGACAACCATCCGATTTGAACAATCACCCCGGCATAATTTGCCCGATTTCCGGAAGCTTCACAGATGTGTTTAGCTTCTTCATAGCAACGCAACGCCTGTTCGTTATCACCTTTAGCGGCAGCTACGCTCCCGATGCCCCAAATAGCAGCGCCGAACCCACGCCGGTTGCCGGTAGCTTCACAAATATTCTTAGATTCCTCATAGTTTTGCAGTGCCTGCTCATATTCCCCTTTTTGTGCGTACATGCTTCCAATTTTGCCGAGCGCCCGGCTATAACCGTTCAGGTTGCCGGTGGCTTTAGAAATTCGCTTATCTTCCTCATAGCAAAATAGAAATTGCTCATAATCGCCAAGGGTAAAGTATACATTGGCCATATTGCCAAGGGCATTGGCGTAAATATCTTGATTGCCAAGTTCCTCACCAATCTGCTTGTACTCTTCAAAATAGCGCAGCGACAAATTATAATCGCCTCGGCCGTTATACACATTGCCCATGATCTTTATCGCCCCACCGTAGACTTCGCGAGCGACGGCGCTATGGGCGGTTTTCAGTTGCTCGGCGATTTCCGTAGCTAAGATTAGAGCGGCATCCCGGCGGCCTGTTTCCAGTAAAATTTGGCATTTGAGGAGTTTCAGGCGGCAAGCGGGCAACGGATCTCGGCTCGACGCAGCTAAAATCAGGCCGTCATCCGCCAAAGTCAGCGTTGTGTCCAGAGTTCCGGTCCAGTAAGACAGATTGGCTTTTTGAAGGATGATATCTATCTGCTTTGCCTGCAGTTGCGTCAGGCGTTCCCGCGCCTGTTCCGGCGTCGGCGGGCTGTGGCGCTGCCGTTCCTGGCGGGATAAGGTGTGAGGAATTATTAGTTGAAATTTTGGTTTGCGTGGCATAAGCGGTTACTCCGTGTCCTACTCTTGTTCAAGTCACAAATTTGTATACAGGACTTGGAATGTTATTTCTCAAACGTATATCGGTTGTGTGACCCGGAGGGGTCTGATGTTTATAGCAAATCGTCTCAAAACGCAATTGCAGCCGAACCGCGTCGCGGTTCAATGTCTTTTTTGGCTCATGGGATAAGATGGTGTAAACGTTTTCCAACCTTAGTAGAAAAGCGACGAAAGTACGCCTATCAACCTTATTACCTTATTACGTCCATTGAAAGTTAACTCGTTTTAAACAAAGGAAATAAGGTAATAAGGTCGGCTTATTTTTGCGACATTTCTACTAAGGTTTGTGTCTAAAGTCAATGTATTCAAATGCTGAATGGCTGAATTTTCACCATCTTGTCCCATGAGCCTTTTTTTTTGCTTTTTTGTGACAAACAGGCCACCGCTACGCGGTGAACCGATGCTTTTGCAGGCACTTTCCGGCTATAAACAGCTCACCGCTACGCGGTATACTGAAATAACCTACCAAGTCCTGTGTATAAGCTGGGTAATAGTCAATATGAGCCACATTTGTTGCGCAGGATGGATGTTGGGGCTACTTCTCTTTCTTTTTGGCCAGCGCTTCCTTAAGTAAGTCACCCAGATTAGAGCCGCCTTTGGCGTCCGCGCTGTATTCGGCGATGAGCCGCTGATTCATGGCCCTTTCTTTGCCGGATTTCCGCTTGCCCCATTCGCCGAACGGATCGGCCGATTCTTCATAGCCGCAGCGCTTGTCGGAGCAGACGATTTTCTTCCGGTTTTTGACTTGCAGGCTCATCATTGGCTTGCCGCAGACGGGGCATAATCCCAGGCTTGAGGCGCTCAAATCCAGCTTGGTTTCATCGGCTTTCACCGCTCGGACTAAACTTTTGGCGTTTTCTCGAATATCGACAATAAATTTTTGCGGCGATTCCTGCCCTTTTTCGATCCGCTTCAGACGATATTCCCATTGGGCGGTCAGCGCCGGCGATTTGAGCTGCTCCGGAGCTAAATGAATCAACTGAAAGCCTTTGTCGGTCGGGGCCAGCGATTTCCCCTGCCGCTCCATGTAGAAGTTGCTGACTAATTTTTCGATGATTTCCGCGCGTGTTGCCGGCGTGCCCAGGCCGCTTTCCGAGAGGGATTCCCGCAGCTTTTCATCCGTAATATACTTGCCGGGTTTTTCCATGGCCGTCAGCAAGGTGGCTTCGGTATGACGTTTGGGCGGCCCGGTATGGGCCAGATTTTGCTTCACGTTTTGGACAATAACTGTCTGACCGCGCTTCAAATTTCCGAGCTTCTGATCGGGTAAACGATCTTCCGCCTCTTCGTCTTCATCGGTTAGTTCTTCGGTCACCGCCCGCCAGCCTTTGTCTTTGAGCAGTGTGCCGTTGGAATGAAATATCTCGCCGGCCACATCAATCACAACTTGAATCTGGTCATAACGATAAGGCGGATATAGCACAGCCACGAACCGTTCGACAATTAAGTCGTGGATCTGCTTTTCTTCAAAGCTGAGCGCCGCCGGCGAGTATGGCTGCTCGGTGGGGATTATGGCGTGGTGATCGGACACTTTGGCGTCATCTACAAAGCGCGCCCCGGGCGTGAGCGGCTTTTGCAACAAGGTTTTGATGAACGACTGATACGGCCCGTTGAGATTGGCCTTTAGTCGTTGCGGCAGAGTAGCCACCATGTCGCGGGTGATATAGCGCGAATCGGTGCGGGGATAGGTCACGATTTTGTGGGTTTCGTATAAACTTTGGATGATGGACAGGGTCTTTTTGGCCGAGAAGCCGAACACGCGATTAGCATCCCGTTGCAACTCCGTCAAGTCGTAAGCCAATGGCGGCTGCTTGGCTTTGCTGCTGATATTCATCTCTGAAACCACCCCGCGCTGGCCCCGGAGCTTTGCCGCCAGCTTGTCAACCGCGGCCGGCTCGAATATTCTGGCCTGACCCTTGGCATCGCGCCATTGTCCCACATAATCGCCAAAATTGGCCTGAACCGTCCAGTATTCGACCGGCTTAAAATGCTTGATCTCCTGCTCTCGCTGCACAATCATGGCTAAGGTCGGCGTTTGCACCCGCCCAGCGTTAAAGGACATATCAAACTTGCAGGTCAGGGCGCGGGTCACATTGAGTCCGACAATCCAATCGGCCTCGGCCCGGCATTGGGCGGCCTGATACAGATTCAGATAGTTTTGACCCGGTCGCAGTTGGGCAAAGCCGTCTTTAATAGCCGCCTCGGTTTGTGACGAAATCCACAGTCGCTTGATGGGACCATGCCAATCGGCCTTGAGCAAAATCCAGCGCGCCACCAGTTCGCCCTCGCGCCCGGCGTCTGTAGCGATGATCACTTCATTCACGTCCTTACGCTGCAGCAGGTGGCTGACGGCTTTAAACTGCTGCGACGTTTTGCCCATGATATTGAGCTTCATCTTGTCGGGCAGCATGGGCAGATGCTCCATTTTCCAGGCCTTCCATTGCGGATCGTAATCCTCCGGCTCGGCCAGCTCGATCAAATGTCCCAACGCCCAGGTGACGATGTAGCGTGGGCCTTCGCAGTAACTCCGCGATTTGGGGGCACAATTCAGGACACGGGCGATTTCTTTGCCCACGCTTGGTTTTTCGGCTAATACGATGGCTTTCATACAGTTCCTTTAGTTGATTGTAACGCGACTCGCCGGAGTCGCTACAAATAGCCTGATGGGACAAAACAAATCCCCACTTTTCGGGGAAAAGTGGGGAGATAAAAATACACGCGGAAAACCGCAAATTTTTAACCGTAAAGTTCGCAGAGCCTTACGCGGCGCTATGAGTTATGCAAAGAAAGAAAAAAAGAAAACTCAGCGTAACTTCACGCTAAACTTGGCGAACTTTGCGGTAAAGATTCTCGCAAATACTAGTGCTGTTAGGCATAAATTCGTGTGAACTTTGACGCGGGCCGGTCCTTCAGGAAGAATCCTCCGGCAAGCTAAGAGAGACGCCAATTTGCCGGAAGATGCCTCCGGCATGACGGAACAGGGAAAAGCTCACACGAACTTGCGCCGTGCAGCTCTATGCTGTAATTTTATATCGTTTGGCTCAATTCTATTAAAATCCCACCGGCGCTTTTCGGATGAATAAAGGCGACCAGTTTGCCCTTTGCGCCCGGACGCGGTTTGTCATCCAGCACGGTTAAGCCGTCGGCTTTGCATTGGTCGATAGCCTTCTGCACATCGGCGACTTCAAAGCAAAGATGGTGGACACCTTCGCCGCGTTTGGCGATGGATTTGGCGATGGCGCTGTCCGGCGAAGTCGGCTCCAGCAGTTCCAGATGCGTGCCGCCGATGCTCAAAAAAGCCGTCTTGACCTGCTCGGTCGGCACATCTTCCACATGTTCGACCGCTAAGCCCAGCACACTTTCGTATAATTTAATCCGCTCGGCAATGCTGTTGACGGCGATGCCGATGTGATCCAATCTTGGTTCCGTAGTCGCCTCCAAAATCAGGATGGTGTGGCTGTACAATATACATATAGCAGAAACAGCGAACAGGCAGGGATTTTGCGGTTGAAGTTAGCAGATGATCTTTTTGACATTACGCTGTAATTTCAAAAACAAACGCCTGTTCGTAATTGGTCTGGTGGTTACGCTCAATAAAACGCACTCTACCGCTTTTATGCCACAAAATGACGGTAGTCGCGCGAGTGCCATAATTTTCGGTGCGAATAAAAACAGAGGAAAGTTGACGCTCTTTGTCTATTGACAGACCCGTGCGGGGCAGTTGATCATCCGGCGGTTTCTCTTCATTTTGCATAATTTCAAAAAGATTGAGAATGAGCCGATCTTCGTCAGCCGGGCCATTAAAGCTGCGCAGGGCTTGTTTTACAAAGCCATGCCCCAGCAAAACTTTTGGCCAGGGCGTATCCAGTAAGTGATTGCTTAATCCATACAAACCCGGTGTCAATTGGCGGGGTTTAGTCAGCCGGTTGGAAAAATACCATAATGCAGAAGAATCACCGGCGATAAGATTATAACCGTTATATACTTTGGAAGAATGACACAGATCATTCACATATTGCATTGGCGGCATGGTTCCGCTTAAGTAGTCGAGCGCCAGCAGTCCGCGCGATTCGGCTCCGGAGATTTCCGTACCCGGCTCACGATAGTTGGTAATGGAGCAAAAGCGACCACCGGTAGTTAGACCCAGCCAGGTGCCTTTATGCTTCAAATCCTGCCCGGCCAAAAGGTTGGGCTGGCTCGGCCAAAAATTTGCAGATGCGGTCTGACGATCCAAAAATTCATCGCGATTGGCTGCTACAACCAAATAGTAGTCCGGCTGCGAGTTGTAAGCATAAAAGATTGTACACATAACTTTCCCCTGCCCATAAAAGCCTGCCCGAACCGGCTTTTATGGGGATGTTGAAATCAGCTCGCAAATGTTTTCTTTAAATTTTCGATATACTTATCCACTAAACTATTAAACTCGATACCGACCAGTGGCGCTACCACAATTTTGACCAATGCCGGCAGATCAATTGTTAAGTCGCCTTTGGTGTCAAAATCAATGTGGGTACTCTTTTCGCCTGTTTTTTTGATGTTCCACTGGCCTTGAACCAAGCCGTTACCGACACCGGGCACCGGCGCCCACTTGACCAGACCGACAGCTTTCATATTGCTGTATTTGCAAGCATAGACCGTTTGAATAAAATACTTGTCGATGCCGATTTTCTCCATATCCCAACGAAAGGTGTTGTCGCCCATAGGGACGAGTTGCTCGACTTTTGGGAAGTGGCCGGCTGATTTCGGCACATCGGCCAACAATGCAAACACCGTGTCGAAAGCGCAGTTTACGTCAAAACTGCGTTTGATTTTAATTTCAGTTGTAAAAGCCATGTGGATTCTCCCTTTTTGAGTGAAAAGTGTTCGGATTTATATCATCATCAATAAGCGTGATCTGCGTGTTTATACCAATTAATCCGGCGTATCCTTATCCTCGTGCGGTCGTAAGCGCATGGGCGACGTATTCTCCGGATATTTGCCGGTTACGTGCTGGTAGAAGTCGCGGATTTTGGCCATATCGACCTCGACATCACCGGTCAACGTAATGAGTGGACCAAAGCCGCCGGCCTTGCGCTTAAAGTCAAAAAAGCCCATCAGAATCGGCACTTTGGCTTCCAACGCAATATAATAAAAGCCGGATCGCCAATAATCGGCTCTTTTGCGGGTACCTTCCGGCGTAATCATAATCAAAAAGCGTTCGTGGTTGCGAAACTGTTCGACGACTTGTTCGACGACATTGTGCGATTTGGAGCGATCAACCTCGACGCCGCCCAGCCAGCGCATGATGGAACCGCGCCAGCCCCGAAACAAAGAAGCTTTGGCTATCCAACATGGCTCCACGCCAAAAGACATGGACAACATCATCATTACCGGAAAATCCCAATTTGACGTATGCGGTGCGCCAATAATGACATACTTGGGCACAGACGGCACCACGCCTTCAGGCGTCCAGCCGGTTATAAAGCAGGCGAAACGCGCGAAATTACGCCAGATCGGCTTGGCCCATGGAATCGTAAAAAGTGTCCGCCGCTTTCCGATTATCACGTCAATCCCACCAAAAATACCATGTTTTTGATCCGGCCAGCGCTTTCGCTAAACGGGCCACAGTCATTGTCCCCTGAAAAACGATATCGTCACAATAGGCCATTTGCTCTTTGGCAATTTCAAATGCCTCGGCTTCGTTATGCGGCAGACGATTTACCATCATCTCAACCGTGTCGCCGTTTAAACCGACCAGTTCAGCGCCAAAACGCGCGTGCCAGCGCTTCATCAGCGCGGCGTGCTCGGCCGGGAACGGGCAGGCATTCCAACCACCGTATTGCATATAAATGGGAATCTGATAAAAGGGGATTTTTGGAATCATAACCAGCCACAAACGTTCATAGGGAATACCGGTCATAATATCATACGGAATGGTAAACCCTTGCGGCTGCGCATCCTCCGGCAGCAGATCATCCTCGCTGTCAAATTCCCCGGTCAATTCATCGTCATCATCTTCATGCGTGAAATCGTAGTCGGCCCAGCGTTCCATCAACCAATTGGGCACGTCAAGACTTCCGCTTTCGACAATCTCGGCCCGAATAACATCAAGATGATCAATAAACAAATTGCCGTCATTAAAATTTTCCGGGACAATTAACGGCCAGGCCACTGTAGTTTCCTGGCGAATCCGTTGCCAGGCCGTCACGGCATGCTCACCCGGCACGACCAGATACGGACAGGGCAACCCGTCGATTTGGCCGCAAACGCCCTCGCCCAGCAACGGAATTTGGGCTTTTTGCAAGATGGCGCGGATAGTTTCAATCATTTTTGTTCACTTAACCATTTCCGGACTTTGGGTCAACTTATCATTTATTATATTGGAATTTCGCTGTTTGAGCAGTCGATAGCCATAAGCGATGGCGGCCACGCACGCTTATTTGTGCAAAATAATTCCATCCTGCACTTCAACAGAGCGAACACCCCAGATTTCATCCGCATAAGCTTTGATGGTGCGATCCGACGAAAATTTACCCATATTGGCTACGTTCAAAATTGCCCGGCGCGTCCACTCTTCTTTATCTAAGAAAAGCTGGCTAACCCGCTCTTGGCAATCTACATATTTTTGAAAATCAGCCAAAAGCATGTAAGTATCGCCGCCTTTTAGTAATGAATGAATAATTGGTTGGAAAAGATCGGGCTTGTTCGGTGAAAAATAGCCGTCGTGAATCATGTCCAGGACTTTGGCCAAACCGGCATTTTCATCGTAATACTTTTGGGGGTCGTAATTGCTGTCTTTCAACTGCTGGACTTCTTCGGCTGTCAAACCAAAGATAAAGATGTTTTCAGCGCCGACTTCTTCCATAATCTCTATATTCGCGCCATCCAGTGTGCCAATGGTGAGCGCTCCGTTCAGCGCAAATTTCATGTTGCCGGTGCCGGACGCTTCCATGCCGGCAGTGGAAATTTGCTCGGAAAGGTCTGTGGCCGGAATGATCTTTTCCGCCAGGGAAACACCGTAGTTTTCGATAAAAATCACTTTGAGCCGATCATTAATAATTGGATTGCGATTGACGATATTGGCCACAGCGTTGATTAGCTTGATAATCAGTTTAGCCATGGCATAGCCGGGCGCAGCTTTGCCGCCAAAAATCACAGTGCGTGACACGAAAGTACTTTCGGGATTCTCCAAAATACGGTTGTACAAACTGATGACATGCAAGATGTTGAGTAGTTGGCGCTTATATTCGTGAAGCCGCTTGATTTGGACATCAAAGATTGAGTTAACATCTACTTGTATGCCGTTTTTCTTGTGAATATATTCCGCTAATCGATCTTTATTCAGATTTTTGGCCTCACGCCACTTTTGACGAAATTCCGCATCCTTTGCATAAGGCTCCAGTTTTTTCATGTGATACAGATTAGTCGTCCAAGCGTCACCAATCGTTTCGCTGATCAACTGGCCCAGCGGGGTATTACAAGCCAACAGCCAGCGACGTTGGGTTATGCCGTTGGTTTTGTTGTTAAAACGCTCCGGCCAGAACTCATAAAAATCTTTAAAAACATGCGCTTTAACCAGACGAGAATGCAGTTCCGACACGCCGTTGATCGAGTGACTGCCGACTGTGGCCAAATACCCCATGCGCACCATGGGATAGTTATTGTTTTCCTCAATGAGCGTCATTCGGACACGCCGATCATGGTCGCCCGGAAACCGCACGGACAGTTCATCCAAAAAACGGTCATTAATTTCCTGGATAATTTGCAAATGACGCGGCAGAACTTTGCCCAAAGTCTCTACCGACCATTTTTCAATGGCCTCCGGCAAAAGGGTATGGTTGGTGTAGCCAAAGGTTTTGACGGTAATATCCCACGCTTGTTCCCATGTCAAACCCTCTTCGTCCAAAAACAGACGCATGAGTTCCGGGATGGCAATCGCCGGATGTGTGTCATTGAGTTGAATGGCGACCTTGTCGGGAAATTCGCGAAATTCGGTCAGTCCACGCTTTTTGAAACGGCGCATCACATCCTGCAGTGTAGCCGATACAAAGAAATACTCCTGCTTAAGCCGCAATTCGCGCCCTTGTTTGCTGGAATCGTTAGGGTACAGAACTTTGGAGATAACTTCCGTTGTATTTTTATGCTCCACCGCGCCGACATAGTCGCCTTCGTTAAAGTCTTCAAAGTCGAACTCCAGCGTCGATTTTGCGCCCCATAAGCGCATGGTATTTACGGTGTTGCAGTGGAAACCGGGAATGGGCACATCATAAGCCATGGCCAACACGTTTTGCGTATCCACCCATTCGTTGTGCAGCATGTTTTTGGAATCAACAAACTGATGAATGCGGCCATAAAAGCGGACGGGGTACATGTGCTCCGGGCGGGGCATTTCCCAAGGATTGCCGAAGCGCAGCCAATTATCCGGCAATTCTTTTTGAAAACCATCGACAATATGTTGATTAAAAATGCCGTACTCGTAGCGGATACCATAGCCGTACGCCGGAATGCTCAACGAGGACATGGAATCCAGAAAGCAAGCAGCCAATCGTCCCAAACCGCCGTTGCCAAGTCCGGCATCGGGTTCTAATTCTTCCAGGTCTTCCAGCTTGTAGCCCAAGTCCTTCAACGCCTGGCAGGTATTTTCATAGATGCCCAGATTAATCAGGCTGTTCGTTAACATCCGGCCCATTAAAAATTCCATCGACAGATAATAGACACGCTTCACATCAGACAGATAGTAGGTCTGTTGCGTATGCAGCCAGCGCTCTACCAGTCGATCGCGCACAGTCAGCGCCAGACTGGTGTAGTGATCCAGCGGCGCCGCCGAAAAACGATCTTTTCCAACCGAAAAAAGTAGTCGATCCGTAAAGGATTTTTTGATTGAATCTACGTCCATTCCATGTCGAAACTCGAGGGAAGACGCCACGGTATGTAGTTTTTTGCTCATAATAAGCGCATCCTTTTTTTCTAAAATTATCCGTCTTATCAGTACCCGCCGCCTACTACATGAAAATCGGTAAAATCGGCATGATGAAAAATAATGCTTTCCGGGGTCCGCTTGATGCCTTTATCGCCTTCGTGCGAATGGGTAGCGATAATGTGCAGCACCTCGTCCGGTATGCCGAAGCGATACCCCAGCATTACGGCTGTAAAAGGATGGCGTAAGTAGCGTCCATGCCGGCTTTTAACAAATTTGCCAAGCTCCCGCTCTTCATTCTCCCAAACCTTGCCCACATCGGCCAGCATAGCGCCGGCGACTACATGGTCCCGATTGATTTTGACCCGGTCACCATACATAGCGGTCATGCGATCGCACATGTCCAGCGACATTTGACAGACGACACGAACATGCTCCACAAAGGAAATGGGCACACCCTCGACAAGTAGCGTAAAAGGCATCCGCTTCAGAACTTCCAGCGTCCAGCCTTTTTCCGAAAGCGCGGCTTCCCAAACGCGAAGTACGTTATCGCGCAGTTCGATATCTTTAATTTCGTTAAATTCCGGCATTGTTTCAATCAATTCCTGACGCATAGGTTTTCTCCTTGGTAATCGTAGGAGCAGCGACGTTTTAGGAGGCTGCAATACTACATGCATTTAATCGGCATGCTCATATTTTCCGGATGAATTCGAAGCTGAATTTTACAGCGGATTTGCGGCCACGTCAAGCAAATTTGTAAAAATCACCTTAATGCCCGAATAATTCCGCCTGTAATGCTAATACCAAAAAAACATTGCCCACTACCGAAAAG
>CAYOLL010000080.1:0-26158 GCA_964404765.1 uncultured Gemmatimonadota bacterium
AAGGATTCTTTCAGAATGACTACATGGGTCGGCTTTCCTTAACTTAATGACATTGATTATACCAGCACTAGCAAACTGAAGTTTGCTACTCCGCTAACTCCAAGCCGTGCTTTGTGTTACAAAGGACGCGCATCCGCCTGATAAAACGGCGACAGCTTGCGCAACTCGGTCACATGCTCGATCAATTTGCCGCAAACATAATCGACTTCTTCCGGCGTATTGAATTTGCCGAAGCCGAAGCGGATTGACGACAAAATGCGGTCGTCACTGAGGCCGATGGCCCGCAGAACCGGCGATGGTTCCGGTTTGTCGGAATGGCAGGCCGCGCTGGTAGACACGGCCACTTCCGGCAGTCGCATGATGACGGACAGCGCTTCCACATAGGGAAAGCAGATATTGGCGTTGGTCACCAATCGCTCATGACGATGGCCGTTCAGCTTAATATCCGGAAGTTGCGCGGTCAGCGTGTCAATAAAACGGTCGCGTAAGCCTTGAATATGCAGTCGATTGGCGGCGCGTTCGGCTACGACCAATTGAAAGGCTTTGGCCAGGCCGACAATGCCGGGCACGTTGAGCGTCCCGGAGCGAAAGCCGCGTTCGTGGCCGCCGCCGAGCATTTGCTCGGCTAACTTGACGCGCGGATTTTTCTTGCGGACATACAGCGCGCCGACGCCTTTGGGGCCGTACATTTTATGGGCCGAAAGCGACAGCAAATCAATACATTCGGCGTTGACATCGAGCGCTTCGGTCGCGGCGGCCTGGGTGGCGTCTACGTGGAATAGTACGCCTTTTTCCCGGCAAAGTTTCCCAATCGCGCCAATGGGATGCAGTGTGCCGATTTCATTATTGCCAAACATCAACGAGACCAAAATCGTTCCGGGGCGAAGGGCCGCGGCCAATTGATCCAGATCAATCCGACCCTCGCCATCCACCGCCAGATACGTGATGTCAAAGCCTTGCCGGCGCAGAAACTCAACCGAATCGAGGACGGACGGATGCTCGGTCGGCGCGGTAATGATGTGCCGGCCTTTGTCGCGATAAGCTTCGGCTACGCCTTTGAGGGCCAGATTGTTGGACTCGGTCGCGCCGCTGGTAAAAACGATTTCCTTGGGATTGGCGCCGAGGCCGTCGGCCAGAATTTGGCGGGCTTCTTCCACTGCGCGCGCCGCCGTGTGGCCAAAAACATGATTTGCGCTGGCCGCATTGCCGAAATGCTCGGTGAAGTATGGCAGCATGGCCGCCACGACGCGCGGATCAACCGGCGTCGTAGAATTATTGTCGAAGTAAATGGGAAAGTTCATATTGTTAAGATTGTTAAGAGAAACCTAACCGGAATATGTCAGAAATAGAACACGGGTAAAACGGGAAAAGACGGATTTCTGCAGATAAAGCTTTAATGAAGCTATTTGCTTTCTAATGCTATCCGTGAAGTTCCGTCGGTTTCCGTAACATCCGGGTTCTATTTAGAGCTTACCAGCGAATCAAAGCCGAGCCCCAGGTAAAGCCGGAGCCAAAAGCCACCAGCACCACATAATCGCCCGGCTGAATTTTGCCTTCGGTCAAGGCCTCGTCTAAGGCGATGGGAATGGAGGCCGCGGTGGTATTGCCGTAGCGCTGAATGTTGGAATAGACGCGATCCATCGAATAGCCAAAGCGTTGGGCCACGGCCTCGGAAATACGCAAATTGGCCTGATGGGGAATCACCAGCTTGACCTGATCGGGCGAGACATTGTTCGCTTTGAGGCATTCTTCAATGGCGCTGCAAAATTTAACAACGGCATGTTTAAAGACCTGGCGGCCATTCATATAGGGTATGTGCGCACCCTGCTCGATCATCTCCGTCGTCAGCCGCTGCATCTTAATACTGCCCGGATGTTCTAAGCACAGCTCTTTGGCATAACGACCGTCGGCATGAAGATGGGTGGACAGCACCCCGTGCTCCGGTTCGGTCGAAGGCTCGACGATGACGGCGCCGGCCCCGTCGCCAAACAGTACGGCCAGATCCCGCCCGCGCGTGGTCATATCCATGCCGGTCGAGTGCACTTCCCCGCCCACCAGCAGAATGCGCTTATACATGCCGGTTTTGATGTATTGATCGGCAATGGACAGGCCGTAGATGAAGCCGGTGCACTGGGTGCGAATGTCCAGCGCGCCAATATCGGTAATGCCCAGCTTGGCTTGCAAAAAAGCGCTTGAACCTGGAAAGGTAAAATCCGGGCTCAGCGTGGCAAAGATGATAAAGTCAATATCCTGCGGCGTGCATTTGGCTTTCTCCATCGCCCGCTTAGCGGCCTCCAGGCCCAGCCCGGAACTACCGACTTCGCTATCCACAAAGCGGCGTTCGACAATGCCGGAGCGCTCGCGAATCCAGGCGTCGCTGGTATCCATTATTTTTTCAAAATCAAAATTGGTGACGACTTTTTCCGGGACATAAAAACCCGTGCCGGTAATACGAGAACGAATCATGGAGCCTCCAAATGCTTCCAAATAGTTAGAATAGTGGTAGTGGATAAGTCAGTAATCGCGAGGGATAAAATATAGTTTTGCGGCCAAAAATGCTTGCTTAAAGTCTGGAAAATAACTTCTCACGGTCTCATAATTATGGCTACACTGTTGCTTTATCACATAAAAATCATGCCAAAAAAATTCGTGTAAACCCGTCAAATCCGCGTCATTCGCGTTCTATTGTTTATTTGAGCATCATCCCCGTTTTGCTCGGCCCGAATGACCTGCAAGCGCCCGTTTGACAGTTGATCGCGGCTCGTGCCGCCATCCATAATCACCTTGATGCCCAATTCATTCATTCGCCCCGGCAAAATCGTCAACGCCGGATTGGTCATGTTGCCGATTTGGACAGTCGTGGTGATAACAAACACAGCGTCATTAAAACCCGGCGGGGTGCTGCCCGGTCCCCAGGTGGTATCGGTTTAAATCGTCGCATTGATGCTATTGATGGAGAAAGGTGATAACGACCGGCAAAAGGCTAATCAGCTAAAAAGAAAAACACGCAGTCTGTGCATCATTAATCATTGTTCATTGTAATGATAGCGAACGATTTTCAGGGTGTCAATACCTTTTGCAGGCAAACCGTTGACACGACTGGATTCCGTCCAAAACAAACGAACGGCGGAAAGCGCAACACTTTTCCACCGCCCGCTTGAAACTCTTCATTCGTAATTTTCAATTCGTAATTACCGCATGCGCTCCGCTTTAAAAGCCCACTCACCGACCGGGACGGACGGCGCGCCAGGTTGTGCGCCATTGCGCGACTTTTTGGGCCAGGGCGCCCTTTTCGGCCTCGCTCATCGGCGTCTGTTGAAACCGCAGTCGCAGGTGCAGCGTCACGCAAGCCCGTAGCTCGGCGACGATAGCGGAATCATTTAAAGCCGGGGCGATCCGAGCGAGCCAGGCGGTCCAGGTTTCCGCCGGTAAGCGAGCCAGGCCGCGCTCATCCAAATCAGCCTCCAGCGCAAACAGCGGTGATTCGACGGCAGGTCGGCCTGGCCCGGACGCTCCGGCGCGCCGCGGCGGGATCGCGCTCTTTTTGCCATACAGAATTCGGATTGTTAAATAGACAACCAAAGAACCCATAATCAAAAACAGCCAGCCATAATAGCTTTTATCGGCATTTTCGATACGCCAGGCAGCGAACTTGAATTTATAACAATCAGCCCAGTCTCGCAATGGCTCCAGCCATTCGGCTTGCCGGCTTTCATTTTCCAGCCATACGCCGGGGGTTGTGTCTATCGGCTGCCAGACGCTATCCACATAGGCCAGCGTCCAGGCATGAGCATGGCGTCCTCGCACGATAAAAGCCTCTTCACGCGGGCTATACTCGTCCACCACATAGCCGGTTGCGTAGCGTGTCGGGATGCCCGCGGCCCGTAAGAGCAGCGCCGCACCGGTGGCAAAGTATTCGCAGTGACCGGCCCGGCGGCATAGCAAAAATTCCCCCAGCGGCGTCCGCGGCACGGCTTCGCTCGCGGTCGAATGGTAGGGACACTGCCCGGCCGGCCGGGCACAATTGGCCGGATCAGGCAGGCCGCCGCCCGCCAGAGAATAACGAAATTCACCATCAAAAAATTGGCTGACTGCGCGCACAATTTCCGCCGGCGGCAACTGTGCCAGATGCAACTCCTCCAGCGCGCGCGCCATAATCGACGCTTCGACTTCGGGAACTTCCCGATCAAAGGTGTCGGGTGCAGCCATGCGATAATCCATCGGCTCATATTGAACGACATAGTTGAGCAACGGCGGACATTCTTCCACATAATAAGCGCCGTACACACTGCGTTGCAACTTGCCGACCGGCAGGGAATGAAGGCCAACCGCGCCAAGAGGCTGGCTCAGCAGGCCGGCTACCGGCATCGCCCGCCGAATCCGCACGCTGTCAGTCACGGCGGTTGATTCGGCCAATCGCCAGTCAATATTATTGGGCGATTCCAGTGGAGTATATGTATTCTGGGGCGCGCTCCAGCGGCCACCGCTATAATAGTTATAACTCATTTCGTACAAATACATTGGCGGGTCCTTTTGCGGGCCGGACTGAACCCGCAAAAGGATGTGACCGGACTGCTTCACTTCGCCGATTTTGCCAATCGCCGTCACGCTTTCATAAGTGTCGCGGGTTTCGGAAGTGGACTGCGATATCCAGCCGGCTAATTTTGCTTCAAAACGGAGTTGCAACGCGCGCATGCCAAATTGAATGCCCCAGCCCAGCCCGCCAGCGCATAACAGCAACAAGGTCAGTCTTTGCGCCGGCACGCGGCGCGGACGATTGGCCCAGACGACCCAACAGGTCAGCAAAGAAGTAGCCACATAGAAGCCGGACGTGCGTATATTGGCGGCGCTGGCGCTTAAGGCAATAACCACTAAAGCCGGGTAAGACAAATCTACGGCGCGGCGTGTCGTCTGCCGGCCCCGCTGCTCCTGCCGCCGAATGACGTAAAAAAGCGCGCCCAAATCCACCCGCTGCAGCAAGCTGTAAACCTGAGCCAGCAATAACGGAAAAATCAAAACCGGAATCCAGCGGATGAGCGAACGGGAATCGTTCCGAATCTGTTCGAACGGGCCCAGATAAATAAAGGCCAGGCCGCTGACGAGCAGCGCCGCGCATAAGTCCGCCACGCGATAAAAATCCCGCGGCTGCAAGTCCCAGCGCTGCCGGATCAGGCGGCTGCCTTCCAGCAACAGGCCCATAACCAGACTGGGGATAACGAAACTGTTTTGCCAACCCCAAAACAACAGCGTAGCGGCCAGCAGCAACGGCGGCGTATTCATGCAAAACTCCACGAGGTGAAAAAGCGGACGAAGCCTGAAGTGACTAAAGTTGACCGGGCGTGAAATCCCGCTATATATTCTTCAGCCCTTCCTGAATCTGACCCACTTCCAGGCGATGAAAATTTGGAAAGTCAGGCGGCGGCGTCAGCGGCCCGGAAAAACCGGCCGGCGTGATCAACAATACTTTGACGGGCAGGCGCAAACCGAGCAGCATTTGTACCAGGCGCATCCTTTGCTCGTCCCAGGCGATGAACACGCAGACGCAGGCGCTGAGTTGCACGGCCCGTTCCATAATCAATGGGGACAGAGTTTCAAACGATTTGTCCCGGCAGACATCCACACCGGCCAAAATTTCCAGCATGCTATGGGTGTGACCGAGTCCGCGACCGCTGGTAAAGCAATAGGCTTGCGGCCCGACAAACATCAGGTCCAGCAAAGCGTCGCTGCCGTGCATAGTGTGGACAATGGAGGCCGCCACGGACACGGCTTCTTCAAAAACAGGCGCGCCGCTTTCCGCCGTAAACGTATCCAGCACGAGGGCATAACGCACAAAAAATTCTTCCTGATATTCCTTGACTACCGGTCGGCCCGTCCGCGCCCAACTGCGCCAGTGAATCCGCCGCAACGGATCGCCGGGCCGATAATCCCGCAATGAGACAAACTCCTCCGAATCGCCCACGCGCGACGCCAGCGCGACGCCGCCGGGTTGATGCTTGCGCGAACCTGGCAGAGTCAGAGGCCTCACGGCGTATAATTTGGGGAGAATGATGAGATGTTCGGGTTGGGGAATCCGCTGCAACCGGTAAAACAAACCGAGCGGGTCGGGTTTGGACAAGGTGACTGCGCACAATTCCAGTCGTCCGCGCCGGCGCGGCTCCAGAGTCAGGCGCGCTTCGGCGGAGCTTTTAGGGGCGATTTCCGGCGCTGTTTGAGCCTTCAACCGCGCCCGCTGATTATAGTTGTACAGTCCAAACCAGCGCGACCCGCCGCTCATCCGGGCCACCGCGTCGTATAGATGATCAAAATCCGCCGGCGGGTCTTTAAATTGGGCCAGCGTGGGGTGCGGATCGGGCAGTTCTTCGTCAACCCATAAATCGGCATGTAGTTTCGAGGAGTGATTGAACACTTCGATGCGATAGGGCAAGGGCTGTCCAACCATGCCATAACGCGGCAAATAGCGACGAACCAAAAAGCGGGAGCGAAAGAAAAACGTCGAGCCAAGCGCCAGCAGCAGCAAAGCCAGCAAAAAGCCAAATAATTGATAGGCCATGTTGGCGTTAGTATTAAATCCAACCGCAAAAGCGGCGATGGTCGCCGCCAACAACAACTGCCCACCGGGCGTAAAACGGTTTACGAGCCAATTGCCGATCATAAACGTACGGGAAAATATATAAAACTGAATCGGCTTAAACATGCGGGATCAAATCCTTGACCGAAAAGCGAAAGTGGAAATCTCAAGCCGGAATCGGCACCTGCTTCAGCGTTTCTTGCACAATTTCCCGAGCCGACGCGCCGGAAAAGCGGGCCTGGGCGTCAATAACCATGCGATGGGCGATTACCTCCACCGCCACTTCCTGAATCTGTTCCGGCGTGACAAAATCCAGCCCGTCAAACAGGGCCAGCGCTTTGGATAATTTCATTAAAGCCAGTGAGGCGCGCGGACTGGCGCCAAGGGCCACGCCGGGCTTGGCGCGCGTGGCTTGCACCACATCCACCACGTAGCGTTTCAGTTCCTCGCTCATGTGGACGGCGCGGGCCTGTTCCCGCAGCGCCCGAATATCGGCCCCGGTGACACACGGTTTCAATTGATCCAGCGGGTGTTGATGCCATTGATCGGTTAAAATAGCGACCTCGTCTTCCGGCGAAACATAACCCAGGCCGAACATGAGCGCGAAACGATCCATTTGCGGCTCCGGCAGAGGGTAGGTGCCCACGGATTCGATAGGATTTTGAGTGGCGATCACAAAGAACAAATCACTCAAGCGGCGTAGCTGGCCATCGGCGCTGACCTGGCTTTCGGCCATCGCTTCCAGCAGCGCCGACTGCGTGCGCGGCGAGGCCCGGTTGATTTCGTCAGCCACCAGAATATCGGTGAAGATCGGGCCTTCGTGAAAGCGAAATTCGGCCCGGGTCTGATCGTAAATAGACACGCCGATAATATCCGATGGCAGCAAATCCGGCGTAAACTGGATGCGTTTGAAGGTGGCGTCGATGGACAGGGCCAGGGCCTTGGCCAGCGTGGTTTTGCCGGTGCCGGGACGATCTTCCAGCAACACATGGCCGCCGGTGACAAAGCCGGCCAGCAGCTTGCGGATGGCTTTGGATTGGCCGCGAATCACTGTTTCGATGTTACCCGCTAATTTTTGGTATATGGCATGAGAACGCCCATTTGTGCTCATCTCGAATCTCCTCACTTAAGGATCATCCCCGTCTTGCTCGGCAGAATAACCTGCAAGCGCCCGTTGGACAGTTGATAGCGGCTGCCGGCCAGAATGTCGTCTGCATATTCGTCGCCTCTGTTTAGCGAAGTCCGAACGTCCAAATCCAGAATCTGCGGCTTCAGACTGTTGTTCAAGACAACGATAAATCTTTCGTCATTATAAGATCGTTTGTAGACAAAAACGTCCTTCTCGTCATCCGCCAGAAGCTGTTTAAAATCGCCAATAGAAAAGGCTTTAGAACTTTTGCGCAGGGCGATCAGCTTTTTCAAGTAAACCAATAGCTCCAGGTTAGGCTTTTCGCCGTTGGCGTATTTCAAATCCGCCCACAGCATGGGCTTGCGGCAATCGGGATCATCCGCGCCATACATACCGACTTCATCGCCGTAGTAGAGCATCGGCGCACCCACGTATGTCATCTGAAACAAGTAAAACAGCTTGACTTTGTCCCATATTTGGGCATCGACTTCCCACGGCCGGCGCGTGTCGAAGCCCGATCCGGCGCGATTATCCTGATCCAGCTTGCGGTCGGGATTGATGAAGCCGGACAGCAACCGATCCGTGTCGTGGCTGCCGCTCAGATTTTGCACGGCTTGCGACACTTGTGTCGGGTACAACGTGCGCAATTCACGCAATTTGGCTTCGAACTCGCCGGTTTTCAGCTTCTTCTTTTGATCACGGAAATATTGCAACGCCAGTTCCAGCCACGGATAGTTCATCACGGCCGTAAACCGGTCGCCCTTAACCCATTCCGGCGATTTAGCCCATAACTCGCCGGTCGTGTACGCATCCGGCTTGGCCGCATCGACGACCTTGCGCCATTCCAGCCAAAAATCCGGCTCGACCTCGTTGGCCACATCCAGACGGAAGCCGTCAATGCCGTCGTCGGTGGCCGGATCGCCGTCGGGATTGAGCCAGCGCCGGGTTACGTCAAAGATATGCTCGCGCACGGCCGGGTTGGTTGTGCTCAATTCCGGCAGCGAGGTGTAATTCCACCAGCAGGCGTAGGTGACCTGCTTTCTGTTCCAGGCCAGCGACGAATCGGCGTGCCAATTGCCCCAGCTTTTAAATGTGTACCACTTAGCATACGGCGAATCCGGCCCTTCCCAAATCGCCCGCTCAAAGGCCCAAAACTCGTCGCCGGTGTGGTTAAACACGCCGTCGATAATCACCTTGATGCCCAGTTCATGCGCTCGAGCCACCAGCCGCAAAAAAAGGCTATCCGAGGGCGTAAAGGGAATGGAACGCGGATCACGCGGATTTGACGGATTTACGCTGACTTCATTCTTTTTATCTTTCTCTTCTCTTTCTTTTAATCCGTGAGAATCCGCGTTTTCCGTGTCATCCGTGTTCCATTCTTCATCCGCGTTCCATTCCCCGAAATGCGGGTCGATATGATGATACGAAGCCGCGTCATATTTGTGATTGGAGTATGCGTAATGGACAGGATTGAACCAGATCGCGGTAATGCCCAAATCGGCCAGATACGGCAGCTTTTCCAGCACACCTTGCAGATCGCCGCCGTAATGCCGGGCGTGTTTCATGTCTGCGCCGCAGCATTTTTTGTCCAGCGCCGCGTATTTTTGCTCCCACGGCTGCAGCGCGTCCCAATCGTCCGTCCATTTGCTGACCGTAAACGGCCCCAGGGTGTTTTCGGCAAACCAGGCCGGGCCGTGCTCGTTGGTTGTGGGATCGTTGGCCGGGTTGCCGTTGCGGAAGCGCTCCGGGAAAATGTTGTACCAGACGGCGTGGCGGGCCCAATCGGGGACTGCAACTTTTTCTTTTTTCTCCACATTATAATAATCGTAAAAGCGTGATGGCTTATATGGAACTATTAGAGGACTTGGAGAAGTTGCTCCACCGGAAGACATTCTAATAGATAAACTATCATCTTGTATAACGAAACAGTATTGCTCAAAATAATGTAGTTTTGCATCGATTGCAAAGCCGAAGCCAAACCCGGGTTTCTCCGCATCTCGAAGAATACGTGCTCTATAAAAATCGAAGCCGGATTTTGAATGGCTTTTTGTCATTTTTATTTCACGCAAGGTGACATTTGAGTCAAAATACATGACTGTCTGAGCGTCGTAGAAAAGAGAAATATTTTTCACATCATTTTCTAAAGTGCGTAACGTAATCTCGACCTCGTTTAAGCTAATCGGATTAAAATAAAGAACATCGGTCGGATCATGCTTCAGCGCCGCTGCATTGATATGATGCGGCATCGGCTCACCAAACATCGCCCCGGTTTCGCCCACTTGTATTACGGAGTTGAACGTGCCGTGGCCGGTCAAGTCGTCGCGGTGCAGCTTGGGATCGGCGTTCGGGTCTTCCAACCAGATGTCTTGATTCAGCCGGATTTTGTAGGCGTAGAGACCTTCGGGCAGTTCGGCATACCAGCGCCAGGTTCCGTCAGACAGCCGTTCCATGTCCTGCCCGCGCCAATTGTTCATCTCGCCGACGACTTCGACTTTCCATATTTCAACGCCAGAAATGACATTTCTATTCGGATCAAAGCTAAACTCGGTGATGCTGGCTTCGTGGATGGCGTAGGCTTTGCTGTCGCGATCAAAGGTGACTTTGTAGAATTTGCCGGCGACGATGGGGCAGGGAATCGGCGCATTCAACGGCGCGGCTTTGGCCCGGCCTTCGATGCCGTCGGACACGGACGTATCCCCTAATTGCGAATCGCCGTAAACCTGCGCCGCGTCATGATCGAACGCGAATTGAATGAACGTGTTGCGCGTTTCCGCCGCTTTAAAAATCCGTTGAAACAGTCCGGCGCGTTCGCCCGGCGTCATGTTGGCAGCGCGGCTCGAAATATCGGTCGTGCCGGCATCGGTTAAGATTTGCGCCGACGGTTTGACTTCGACGACCTGGGTGCGGCTGACGGTTTGTCCATCGTCAGAAGCGGTCAAGGTGATGGAATACAAACCCGTCTGGCGCGGCGTAAATTGAAACATCGTATCTTTGCTTATTTGCGGGATTTGATCGCAGCGCCATTCATACTTTTTGAAAGGCCAATTTTTAAGCGGCAGGCTGTGCTCGGCGCTGAGGGTCAACGGCAAATTCAAGTCCCACGTGGTCGGCCCTTCGACATCGCTCAGGGCAGGCCCAGTAATGACGGCAATTGGCTGGGAATGAGGCACTGATTGGACATCAACCCGCCGCGAGGCTTGATCGAAGCGAAAGAGATATTGCCCGGGCGTGGCCAGACGCACCACGGTCGGATGCGTGTCGGCGCGAAGCGGGCTGCTGATTTCGCCGCTCAGCCAATGACTGCCGCCATTAAGCGCGATTTTGAAATGATACACGCCCGGCGGCAAATGCAGCGCTTTTTCCCAGACGGTTGCGCTCGTTTTGGCCATTGCCGTCGCCGGATTGGCCGGGTCCCAACTTGTCAAATCACCGGCCAGCATAACCGCGCGGATTTCCGGCAGCGGCGCTTCCACATGCAGGATGGAGTTGAAGCCTTCGTAGCCGTCAGGTTCACGCACAGGATTGGCCGGATCGGACAGCCATTGACCGTCCACCACAAATTTGTACAAATAGCGGCCGGGCTTCAGATCAACCGAAGTTTGCCAGACGCTGTTCTGAACTTGCAATGGATTCGCCGAAGCATTCCAGCCGTTAAAGCTGCCGACTAAAGTGACGTTGTTGGCGATTGGATTTTTATAAATGAAGGGGATCGGCGTTGCGGTGGCCGACGCGATAAAGCCGCCCGATAGGAGGAGGAGTATTAGAAGACAGGATCGCATAGCAGACTCGCTTGTGAATCGAAGCCAAAGATTTATTTTGATATGTTCGCTGAGGAAAGATACGCGCTTTCCGCCGCCGGGCAAGCGGATTTTAATAATAGGGCCAAACGCCAAAAGCCGCGCAGCCTTCTGTTTGGAAGGGCGCGGCTTTGGCCATTCGAGATAAAGACTTTTTTAGATGACGTTGGAGCGAGTTACCGCAGCAGCGCCATCCGTTTTGTCTCGCTAAAACCGTTGGCCTCTAACCGGTAGAGATAGACGCCGTTGGGAGCGCGTTCGCCGGTGACGGTGACGCCGTCCCAGGTGACGCTTTTATGCCCGGCGGATTCTTCTCCGTCGGCTAAGGCGCGCACCAGTTGCCCGGCCGCGTTGTAGACGGCAAGACGGACAGGCCCGGCTTGCGGTAAAGCATAGGCAATCGTGGTCGACGCGGCGAAGGGGTTGGGATAAGCCTGCTCCAACTTGAAGGTCAAACCTTGCGCCGTTTCGTCCTTTGGCGCGGACATGACGGCCGCTTCCACGCCGGCGGTCATGGCCGCCGCTGCGCCGGAGGCATCCCAATTCAGCAGATCGGTAATGATCGGCTGTAAATCGGCGTGTTGCGGGTTGCGCAGCAAGCCGGTCAAATAGCCGCTAAAACCCGGCAGACCATGTTCGCGGTGGATATGCGCCAACGATACCAGAGCATGGGCGGCGAAAAAATCTTGCGGGAAGCGCTGAATGACCTGGCGGAACAGCCGCACGGCTTCCGACAAGTCGCCAGCATACAAGGCGGTCATGGCCAGGCCATACAGTTCTTGCGCGGCGGTTAGCGGCGTTTCCGGTTCCGGCGTGACGGTCGAATCGGGCGGGAACAGGCGTACAGCCGCGCAGTAAGTCATGGGATAACCGATTACGTAAGAAGACGTGGCGTCTTTGTAGTAGCGCGGATTGCTGCCCCAAAAGGTGGACTTGAGATTGGCAGAACTATGATCCGTAACCGACAGGTTATAGACGCTCTGGCCATACACGCAGTTGGAGCCGGAGCCGCCGTCTACCTGCGAGTATTTGCTGACCGAAATGCCGGTCGCGCCGCCATTGATCTCATTCCGACCGGGTGTGGAGCCGGTGCCGAGGCGGGCCAGGCTGTAGTTGTCGACCTTAATGCCCGTGCCCGTATTGGCGATGTTGTTGCCATACAGATAGGGCGAGGAAGCGCTCATGGCAATATTGACCGGGTTGGCGCTGAAGCCGTTGAAGCGCAGCGTGGCGTATGAGTTTTCCAGATACATGCCCTGATTGCTGTTATTGCTAAAGACGCAGGTTTCCACCAACGGCTTGCAGTTGATCAGCTTGAGGCCGTCTTGGCTGTATTGGAGCGTGATGTTGCGGAGAACGCCGGCGTCGTTGGTCGATCCGTTGAGTTCCAACCCCTGCCAATATTGTGACGCCGCCGGATTGCTGTATAACGAGGTGAAGGTGATCGGTCCGGCCGCGCCATCGGCCAGCAGCTTGCTGTTGACCGTGATCTTGGCGTTCGCGCCCAGTTTGAAAACAGAACCCGGCTTAGCTTCCAACTTTTGAGAAGTGGCGTCAAAAACAAGTTGGGCGTTGTCTTGCAGCTCAATGGTGCCGCCATTGTTGATCATCAACCCGCCGTTGGTCACGGTTTGCACAACTCCGCGTGGCAGGCACAAGAAGCCGCCTGGATTGACAATAATGCAGGCGTCATTGCACTCCACGTGAATCGTGCCGAAGTTGTAACAGACCCCGCCGCCCTGCACGGCGACCTCGCTGCCGTTTTCGCAGTGAATTTCCCCGTAGTTGTTCATCGTGCCATACACAAAGATATCGCTGCCGCCGAGCAGGTGAATTTGCGCGTCGGATTTAATCTCCAGATGAGCGCCGGACGCTATGGTAAGTTTGACATTAGCCGGGATATCGACACGCGCGTCAATAGTTAAAGTAACGCCGGCCGGAACGGTTACATCGCCGCAGACCCGGATTTTATCCGAAGCAAGATCGATCTCGGTTGACCAAAGGGTATTAGCGCCGAGCGTACCGCACCAGGTCAAGGCCTGGAAAGCATTGATGCGTCCCCAACCAATTTTTTCGTCTTGACCCGGATCGGCCGTTCGATTCACATCATCCGCGGTTTGCTCGATTACATGTTTAATCTGCGTCGCCGTATACGTTGGATTTCGTGATAGCAATAGCCCGGCCAAACCGCTGACATGTGGCACCGCCATTGAAGTTCCGGCCATATAACCATACATTTGCGAAATACCTTCACTATTCAAAACAACAGGATAATTGGGCATGGTAGAAAAAATGTCATCCCCATCATAAGCGGCACCGCCATATCCGCCCGGTGCCGCCACGCTGACCAAAATCTGATTTTGAGAATACGAAGAATAAGACGGTTTTTGATCGTTAGGATCCGTTGCCGCCACAGACATAACCGTGGGATAACCGTTTTCAAAACCCGAGTACGTTCCTTTAAAAGCATGAGCCGCCGGATAGTCAACATAGCCAAGCCCTGAATTGCCAGATGGGTAAACTTGCAACACACCGTGAGCATTGGCATATTTAACCCCATCCTCCATACATGACGAATAGCCACCGCCAACACTCATGCTGATAATCTCGGCACCATTATCCACGGCATTCATAATTCCATTTCCTATTGCAGAAAATGTAGACATATTATTCTTATCCACAACCTGGATTACATAGACGCGACAGTTCCAACACACGCCGGCCACGCCTTCGCCATTATTGGTTTCAGCGGCCAGAATGCCGGTGACATGAGTCCCATGACCGCGTTCATCTCTGACAGTGATATCGCCAGGAAATTTGTCAATAAAATCCGGCCCCAGCAAAAACTTATTGGGATCATTCAAATCGGGATGCGATAATTGTCCGTTGAGCATGGGAATTCCGGTGTCGAGCACGGCAATCAACACCCCGGCGTTCCCGGTCTCCTGGGCCCAGGCTTCCGGCCCATCAATGTCCGCATTCGAACTGCCGTGCGGCGGGGTTTGACCGGTATTCTTCAACGCCCATTGATGGGCGTAGCCAGCCGGGCTGCTCCCCAGATAATACGGATCGTTGGGCTCCAACTGGGTTGCATAAAGAATCCCATTGGGCTCGGCGTAACGGATCAGCGGATGCCGGTTAAGGGTTTCAATGATCTGAAACAGATCGCGGCCCGGCGCGGCTTGCAGGAGGCCGATATTCAAGTGGTCAAAGTTGTTGACTGTCTTCAACTGCTGCTGGGCTAAAAGATTAGCAGCCGCAGCCGGGGTCACGCCCTCAGCCAAACCGACCAGGATTTCACCTTCCACATACTCCAGTGGTTGCCCACGCCAGAAGCCCGCCAGAATTTGTCTCCCGCCAATGGTCGCCCCCATAGCCGGAGCCGATAACAGCGTCAGTAGACCCAATGAGACCAGCAGGCCCCAAATTACGGTTTTAACCGCATTCAAGCTAAAGTTAAACGTCTTCATCTTTCTTTCCTTTCTTAGCGCTAAAGCGCGCAGTGAACTAAAATTAAAATTAAATGTGAACTAAAATTAAAATTAAATGTGAACTAAAATTAAAATTAAATGTGAACTAAAATGAAATGAAATGACATGCGTTGATTTGCATCCCATTCAATGGGGCAATTCAGTCGTAAAAAAAACGATCAACGCATGAGGGTCAGCCGCCGTGTTTCGATTCGCTCGCCGGCTCTTAGCCGGTAGAAATACAGACCGCTGCCGACCTGCTGCCCGGTTTGATTGTGGCCATCCCAGATGATCGTGTACTCCCCGGCAGCTTGAAACTCCGCCTGCACGAGGGTCTGCACCAACTGACCGGCGACATTGAAAATATCCAGCGAGACCGGGGTCGCTTGCGCCAACCTATAGGCAATGGTGGTCCGATTCAAAACCGGATTGGGATAGTTAGATGCCAGCCATAATCGCTGTCCGGCGGACGCCGGCGGCTCGACCGCCAGCGGGTCCAATTCCAATCTGTAAATCCCGCGTCTTGTGCCATCATATAACCGCGTGGCCGACGCGTTGAGGGCTAAAGTGTAACCGCCAAGTTCCGTCAGTCCGAGCGCCGTCCAACTCAGGCCGCCATCGGGGCTGTGAAAAACGCCTAAACTGGTCGCATAAATATGATCGGAATCGCGCGGATGCAGGACAATAGCCCGGGTCGGGGCCTGGCCGAGCGTAAACCCCTGCCAGATAACTCCGCCATCGGCGCTTTGAAGAAGCGAATCCAGCTTATGGACGCCGGCATAGAGAACATCTGAATTTTCCGGGCTGATGGTCAGACAATAAAAACCATCCACGCCACGGATCGGCAGTTGCTGCCAATTTTCACCGCCGTCTGTGGATTTGAACATCAACCCGCCTCCGAACCCACCCACGTAGACAGTGCGGGTGTCCGTTGGCGCGACGGCAATGGCGCCCACATTCCAGTCGGTAATCTGCGCGCCAATGTTGTCCCAAGAGATGCCGCCATTCACGCTCCGATACAGTGTGCCGCCAAAAGCCCCACCGGTGCCGGCATAGAGCGTGTCCGGGTGGCGCGGATCCATGGTCAATACCTGCACATCGGTTTCCCAATCGACCGTAATGCCATTGCCGGCCCAAAACCAGGTCATGCCGCCATCAATGGTTTTAATTGCGCCGGGCATGGAGGCATTGGCCCCGCCCAACGCGGCGTAAAGGATGTTTGCATCGGTTGGATGGATTACAAGCTCGCTGACAGAAATTCCGCCCGTAAGCAGGGTATCCCATGTTGCGCCGCCATCAACGCTTTTAAAGATCCCGCCAATACCGTCCGGATCCATAAACGTATTGAAGGCTCCGGCGTAAACAATAGCGTCGTTATAGGGATCCGTGACAATCGTCTCAATAGACTCATGTTCCAGACCCAGCAATTCCCACGTCGCGGCGTGGCCGCTCCGAAATGATCCTAGACTTAATAGCAAAGTCAATAGCAAACAAAATTTTTGGTAAAACATATCGCTCCTCTTCTTATTCAAAAGATTGACAGACAGTGAAATAATCATTAGCATTCGCCTGCCGGTCGTGAGTCCGGTCGGGCCTGTTCCCGGGTCGTGTGCTCCAACACTTTCGCCACTTTCGCCCGGTGAGCGGCCCGTTTTTTTATTCGTTACCAAAATGTTCGATTTTGCATTTGCATTCCTCCTCTTGCTGGGTCACGGTTGTTGGTTGATTCAGGCCGTTTGGCTGCCGTCTCTATATACAAGAATCGTGCCAAAAATAAAAAAAGCCACCTAAGTGGCTTTTTTGCAAGCGGTTAAATAACGAAACCTGTTTTTCAATCTTCGTCAAAACAGTTCAAAATTTTGAACTAAGTTCAAATAATTGAACCAATTTGTTCAAACTTTTGAACTTTCCGACGATCCTTCCTGTTTCTTGAGTTTCATATGCAGTGTGGTCTTTTTCAAGCCCAACAGCCGGGCGGCCGCCGCCTGATTACCGCCCGTCCGCTCCAACGCCTGTTGAATACAGCGCATTTCACATTCGGCCATAACCTCACGCAGCGGGCGGATCGGCGCGTCTTTGGCCGGGAGCGCCTCGTCGGCGCGGTTTGGGTCGGCCTGTTCCAGGCGCAGCGCCGCTTGTTTGCCCAGTTCAAACACATTGGGCGGGATGTCGGTCGAGGTCAGCGGCCGGTCCAGCTTCAGCGTGGAGAGCTGCCAGATTTTGTTGCGCAATTGGCGCACATTGCCCGGCCAATCCTGGGCCTGCAAATAGGTCATCAATTCCGGCGAAAACTGCGGCGGGTCCTCATCCAGCAGGTTCAAAAAATAGCGGATCAGCAGCGGAATATCTTCCTTGCGTTCGCGCAGCGGCCGGATGTAGATGCCGTCCACATTCAGCCGGTGCAGCAGGTCGTGGCGGAACTCACCCTCCGCCACTTCGTCCTGCAAGTTTTTATGCGTGGCGGCGATAATCCGCACATCGACCGTAATTTCGTCATGCCCGCCCAATCGGCGCAGCTTGCCGGTCTCCAGCGTCCGCAGCAGCTTGGCCTGGATTAACAGGGGCATATCGCCGATCTCGTCCAGAAAGAGGCTGCCTTCATGGGCGTTTTCAATGGCCCCGGCTTTGTCGCGGTTGGCTCCGGTAAAGGCGTCTTTGGTATGGCCGAACAATTCGGCGTCAACCAATGTGGCGCTAAAGCCGGCGCAGTTGACCGCCACAAACGGCCCGTTCCGGCGCGACCCGGCGATATGAACGGCCTGGGCCACCACGTCTTTGCCGGTGCCGCTTTCGCCATGAATGATCACGGCATGGTCATGCTCGGCCACGCGGTCAATCTCGGCGTTTAATCTGGCAATGACGGGGCTGTAGCCGACAATGCGCGGATGGCGTTCCGCTTCGGGCGGGATGAAAAAGTAGGGCATGGCTACCTCGGTAGATTGCAGGTCGCGGTGGCCGCGTCCGCTGCCAATCAGGTTCAGGAAAAGGGTGACGGCTTTACTCCGTTCCAAGCGACAAATTTGGCATGTTGGGTTTGTCTTTCAACCCTTAGGGTCTATTTCGGCCAAATTTCACACTTGGAAGGCCGCGGATCAGCGGGTCATAGCCTGACGCAGGGCGTGATGCCAGCCGGCCAGCAATTCCTGCCGCCGAGCGTTGGGCATGGCCGGGTCAAAGCGCCGCTCGATGGCTTTGAGATTCAGCATATCGCCGCCGCGCCAAACGCCGGCCTGCAATCCGGCCAGATAAGCCGCGCCGATTGAAGTGGATTCGATACAGGCCGGACGCAGCACGGGCTTATTCAAAATATCGGCCTGGAATTGCAGCAAAAAGTTGTTGGCCGTCGCCCCGCCATCAACGGCCAGCGCCGGAATGACAATGCCCGTTTCCCGCTCCATGGCGGCCAATACATCATAGGTTTGAAAGGCCATGGCTTCCAACGCCGCTCGGATTAGGTGATTCCGGTTCGCGCCGCGCGTCAGGCCGGTGATCAGTCCGCGGGCTTGCGCATCCCAATAAGGCGCGCCCAGACCCACAAAGGCCGGAACTAAGTAGACGCCACCGTTATCGGGCACAGCCAGAGCCGCAGCCTCGCTCTCGCCGGCATGACGGAGCAGGCCCAACTCATCGCGCAACCATTGAATGGCCGCCCCGGCGATAAACACCGATCCTTCCAGGGCGTAACACGGCCGACCGTTTTCGTCAATCGCCAATGTTGTAATCAAGCCGTTGGTCGAGGCGATGGCCTGCTGCCCCGTATTGAGGACGGCAAAGCAGCCGGTGCCGTAGGTGTTTTTGATTTGGCCGGGCGCAAAACAAGTCTGGCCAAACAAAGCCGCCTGTTGATCGCCGGCCACGCCCAGAATCGGCACACCGGCCAAACCCGGCAGACTTTCCACCACGCCATAATCCGCCGCCGAGTTTTTTACTTCCGGCAAAATGTCAATAGGGATTTCGAGCAGATTGCAGAGTTCGGCGTCCCATTTTTTGGTGTGGATATTAAACAGCAGTGTGCGCGAGGCGTTGGTGTAATCGGTGGCGTGGGTTCGACCGCCGGTCAGCTTCCAGATCAGCCAGGTATCCACCGTTCCGAACAGCAGCCGCTCCGGTCGGGTAGTTCCGGCCCGATCCAATAGCCACTTGATTTTTGTGCCGCTAAAATAAGGGTCCAGCGGCAGGCCGGTTTTTTGCTTGAACAACGCCTCGTTTGGCCGCAGTCGATCGCAGATAGCCGCGGTGCGGCGGCATTGCCAGACAATGGCGTTGTAAATCGGCTGCCCGGTGGCCGCGTCCCACAAAATTGTCGTCTCGCGCTGATTGGTGAGGCCGACCGCTGTGATCGGGCCGGGGCGGGCGGCCAAAAGCTCGCTGACGGTTTCTAAGACCGTTTGCCAGATTTCCAACGGATCGTGCTCCACCCAGCCGGGCTGCGGATAGATTTGCTTGAATTCGCGGTAGGCGCGGGCAACCGGCTGTCCGCCCGCATCGCACAGGATGGCCGTTGTCCCGGTTGTGCCCTGATCAATGGCCAGAATATACATGCTTGTGTCCTTTTAGTGCGGTGATCGCAGAGAACATAGCGTAATAAAAAAGCCGTCTTTTTTACGGCCGGCCGGGCTTTTCAACTATACGAGTCACTCTCAAATACCGGCGGCGATACCCAGTTTTTTCAAAGCCGTTTGCATTTTCTCATCAAATGTCAACACAGTCATTCCCGGATGCAATTGCGCATAATCGGCCAAAACCGCATCGCTAAAATCCTGAACCGACGACGGCCACAATGACAAAACGCCGTTTAAATCGGATTCGGAAACAATGCGCGTCCCTTCGGCATGCTGCAGCGTATTCAAAATGCTGTGAATATCCTTGAGTGGCACACCATAGACTTTTTGCAACACGTACACCGCCTCGGTCAGCACATTGAAGTGGATAACCAGCTCGCATTCTCTTCGCGCTGCCTTTTCGAAATAGGGTAAAATTTGCGCTTGTTGATTCGGATTGCGGTCGGTCAGATAGGAAATGACGGCATTCGTATCCACAAGATAAGTCTTCATTGGGCATCCCTTGCTCGAATCAGGCGTGCTTGCTCAATATCTTCAGCGACGTCACCGGCGCCGACGTGGACGCAGCCTTTCAGCAATAATACGTTGGTTTTAACCGGGTGCAGCACAATTTGCCCGTTTTCGATGCGCCAAATCAGCGGGTCGTGCGCCGATAATTTGAACTGCCGCCGAATCGTCTTAGGAATGGTGACTTGATAGTTTTTTGAGATAACCGATCGCATGAATACCTCCTTGTCGGATGAAGCAAAATATATGTCACATGAAAGTTGAAAGCAATTTATTTTGTGCGCGTTGCTCGCCGCAAAAGTCAGCCTTATCCTCCTGGTGATTGATGAGATCACAGACTTGATTCACATCAACTTTGATGGATAATATGGGCATAGGTGCTTGCCCGGCCTCGCGTATTTGCGTCTCAAATGACAAGCCGCTGCCCGCTTTGTTTGGCAATCTGGTTGCGAGTTCCGTCAACAAAAAACGCCGACTTGCAAGATAGCAAAATCGGCGGTTTGGGGAAAGAACAAATCACGCGGTTGCAAATGCTAAAAATCCGCTAAGCCATAGGAAAAAAATCGGTAAGAGGCGCACCATTAGCCAACTCAGCCATAAGACAGAGTAGAAATTTTTTTGCAGAGGAATTAAGATAGGCAGGTGGCGCACAATCAGGGGACTATCGTCCGGTTAAGGGCCTCTTCGAAGCTGTCCCAGACGACGATGGGCTTGGAAACGATGAAGAAGCCCAATGTTTCCAAAATATCCGCCACTTCGCTTTGTTTGCCAAAGACCAGGATTAATTTGAAAGGACTCTTTTTAAATTGATTATAAAAGCGGATTAAAATAGCGGCGCCAATGGAGTTAACGTATTTAAGCCCGCGCAGGTCGAGGATAACCCGATCAAGCGGCTCCGGCGGAGCAAAGACGTTTTTTTGATAAGTCACCTGATTCGTATCAAATAAGGTGTTACTTAACGGCGTAGAGATGTTGCCGGTCAAGGTAATTGAAATTTTCTTGCCTTCATATTCACGAAAGCAGACTTCTACTTCAGAGTTTTTAAGCTTTTCTAATTCTTTCATTTGTTTCCAGACCTCCGATTCAGGTCATTTGAGTAAGCCGCTTATATCAAAGCGACATCTATACGCGTTAAGGGTTAAAAGTTGCATGTCAGACCCTTAGGGTTTTTTCTTCGGCAATGCCGTAAACTTATGGATTTGTACCCTCTTTGGACAACAAACCCGAAGGGTCTTATCCGCCAAAAATAACCCTTCACGAGTATAAAATGGCCGCAAAAGTATAGTTCATTTTGGACTAATTGTCAATTGTCAATTGTCAGAGTTATGGTTATGAGTGAAAATTTCTTGCGACACCCCTTATTTTTTGATAGACTATAGCCGGCGACGTCTTTGGCGTACCTGACCTGAAAATAACTGTTTTTAACAAAGGAGCTTTATGCAACGGCGGCGATTAAACATCGTTTTACTGACATTTTGCTTGATAAGTAATATCGCGAATCCGGGATTGGCCGAAGAAGCCACCGAAGATTTGCTGAATATGAGTCTGGAAGACCTGTTAGACATCAAGATTGTTACCGCATCCAAAAAAGAACAAAAAATTGAGGACTCGCCCTCGACGCTTTATGTCGTTACCGCCGAGGATATTCGCGCGTACGGTGCGCATAATGTGGGCGAAGCGCTGCGCATGGTGCCGGGCATAGAGATTTTCCAGATGGCCGATCATAATTACGAAGTGGCCATTCGCAGTCTGAGCCGGACGGCCTACAATACGTCGATGCGTGTTTTGTGGCTGTTGAACGGACGCTCCATCTACAATGATGCCTTCGGCGGCGTCCGGATGGAATCCTTTAATGTGCCGATCGACACTATCGAACGAATCGAGATCGTGCGCGGGCCGGGTTCGGCGCTCTACGGGGCCAATGCGTTTTCCGGCATCATCAACATTATTACGCGCGCCAACGAAAACAGTTCGCCCGTTTTTCTCAAAGGCGCTTACGGCAGTCTGGAGCAGGTGAATTCCCACGTCCATTTGAGCGGAAATGTCAACAGCCGGCTTTCCTACGGGTTTAACGCCGGCTTTGATAACTTAAATCAGGATGCCAAGCGTTTGGCGGACCTGGGCCGGACAACGCGGGATTCGCTGCTAAACCTGGGCTATACCGTCGGCGAAATTTACGGAGCGCGGGCCGGTTCGATTAACACCACCTGGCAGTACGCCTTTAATGCGCAGAAAAGCGCCACGCTGCGCCTCGGCTATGCCGATAATGTCGCCGACCGCTTTTATCTTTTCGCGGCCGAGGTTCATTATCGCGATTATTTTGCTCAGATTGACCTGACGGACTCGGCCAATCAACTGCGGGTTTATCTAAATGCCAATGAGTACGGCAACTACAAAATGAACGCCTTCATGAGCCTGACTACGCCGACGCATCCATACTTACAGGCCCGTGAACGCTTGCAATCGTATACGCAAAAAACATTTTTAGATAATGAATTGCTGGATGTGGAATATTCGCGTTTTCAGCAAGTTTCCAGCCGGCTTAGCGCGGTGGCTGGCGCGTCCTATCGCCATAACTGGGTCAAGTCCTCTCTATTTGACTTGAGTGGAACCGGTGTAAGCAAAAATATTGACCTCATGGCCGGCTATGTTCAGGCCGACTATAAGCCGTTTGAGCACTTAACTTTGATTTTTGGCGGGCGCTACGACTGGAATTCCACGGTGGGATCACATTTTAATCCGCGTTTTGCCGCTGTTTTCAAACCGGCGTCCGGCCATGCCATCCGGTTTAACGTGGGCACGGCCACCCGCAACCCGAACTTTTTTGACAACTTTATGGAATTTGATGTCAAGCTGCTTAATTTGCGCCGGGTATCCGGGCTTGATCCCATCTACAACCTGGGCATGAGCGGCGACCACATTATTTATCACGGCACGGGTAGTGAAGACGTAAAAAGCGAGCGCCTGACGACCGCCGAGCTGGGTTATCAATGGCACGCCGCAAACAATCTGCAATTTACGGCGGATTTGTTTTTTACGCGATTTTCCGACATGCTGCGCTATTCGCCGGCCTATATCGAGGAACGCATCGAGACGCTGGAAAATGTCCCGGCTATCTTTACCGCATCGGGGGTTGATGTTTCTGCTATTTTTCGGCCGGACGAAAAAGACTTCAATCAGGCGCAGATGACTCAAAAAGTTACCCAACTGGAACAAACCATCGCCTTTCTGCAGCAAAACGGGCAGGCGACACAAGCCGCGCAGCTTCAATTAGTCGTCAATGCGCTTAAAAAAATGTCGGGACTCTACGGCTTGCAAAAGGTTGTGGGCACGAGTATCGAAAATGTGGACGAATCCTACGATATTTACGGCGGCGAATTTGCCCTGAGCTTTTTCCCAACACGGCATTTAACCTTAACTGCCAATTACGCCCATTTGACTCTGGATGACGGCCTTAATTCCGAACAATTAATCAACGGTGAATTGAAGGGCATTATGCGCAGCCCGCAGCATAAGTTCAATATCGGCGTCAAATACAAAATCGGTGGATTGTACACGGGTGTCATGTTCAACTATATGAGCTATATCAAGCACGTCGCGGATAATAATCGCAACGGCGTCCTGGATTCGGACGACTTCCATCCCCGCTTCGAGAATGGCGGCTATTACCGCACCGATCCGGTCACGCGATTGACCGTCAATATCGGCTACCAATGGCTGACCGCCGATCGCCAAACATTCGATGTTTTTTTAACCGGCTATAACTTGATTCAGGACGATTTTCAACAAACCTACCGCGGCCCGACGACCACCGGCGGTGATAAACTGAATCGCCGGATTGTGGGCGGAATTCGGATCAGCTATTAATTTGCGCCTGGCGCAGAATGGAGTTATTTATGAAGTTACATAGCTTTAAGCGACTCTTAATCCTGACAATTTCCGGGGTTATCCTAATGATTAACCAATTAAATGCGGCGGATTTTAAGCTGCTGGTCGACGGAGAAAAAGCATTTTGTCAGGCCGCTATTAAAACGAGTGTTAAGGAAGCGTTTGTAGCGTTCCTGGCGGATAGCAGTATTGTGTTTCGGCCAAAACCGGTTAATGGTAAGCGGCTTTACAACGAAGCGCCCAAGCGGCCCGGCTTCCTGACCTGGCGGCCGGTTTACGCCGAGATGTCCAACGGCGGCAACTTTGGCTATACCACCGGGCCATGGGAGTTCCGTAAAGAAACATTGACGGAGGCCGCGGTTGCTTTTGGACACTATGTCTCGATCTGGCAAAAACAGCCGGATAATCAATGGAAGGTTGTGCTTGATGTGGGCAACTCATACGAAAAACCGGCGCACACTTTGCCGGATACCGTGCTGACAACCGGTGAAAAACGCTTTGCCGGCGCCAATACCCTGACTGAAGACGCACATAAAGCCGCCCAGCAACGGCTGCTATCGACGGCGATGATTTTTTCGGAAGCAGCGGAAAAAGATGGCGTCAGCGCCGCGCTGAGGTCCCTGTCTGTAAAGGATGTGCGCCTCTATCGTGACGAGGCATTTCCGACCCAGGGTAAAGACGCGGCCGTCGATCCGGCAATCCATACGCCGCCGCGCTTATTTTATGAAACGGAAAATGCCTTTATTGCCGATTATGGCGACTTGGGTTACAACTATGGCATTGTTTATCATCCTCAAGTTGGCCAGACGGAGCGCGCCGAATATGGCAGCTTCTTACAAATATGGCGACGACAACCCACCGGCGAGTGGAAAATCGCCCTGGACTTAATCAACGCCTTTCCACCGGAAAAAAATGAGCGATAAAGTAGGAAACCTTGCGAAGGTTATACTTGCTGCGGAGTCAATACTTTCAAGGTTCGCTGAACTCCCCAACGTGAGCCTTCGCAAGGTTATTTTATAAATGAAGTAGGAGACCTTGCGAAGGTTATACTTGCTGCGGGGTCAATATTTTCAAGGTTCGCTGAACTCCCCAACGTGAGCCTTCGCAAGGTTATTTTATAAATGAAGTAGGAGACCTTGCGAAGGTTATACTTGCTGCGGGGTCAATATTTTCAAGGTTCGCTGAACTCCCCAACGTGAGCCTTTGCAAGGTTATTTTATAAATGGAGTATATCATGTCATCTGTCTGGTCATTTATTGCCGAGCGTCTGGATCAGAAGCACCCGGTCGCTCTGTTAATGGTTGTAAATAGTGAAGATTCCAGCCCGGGCCGGCCTGGCTTTAAAATGGCCGTGGACATGGCCGGGCAAGCCGGCACCATCGGCGGCGGGGCCATGGAATTACGCCTGACCAAATGGGCCAGACAAGCGCTGACAACCGGGCAGAAAATACCGGCTATATTCCGGCAAGTGCATGAAAAAGACGCGCCTGGCGACCGTTCCGGCTTGATCTGCGCCGGCGAGCAGACGGTCGCGATTTATCCCTGCCAGCCGGAAGATTTCCCGCACATACGCCGGCTTCTGAGCGCGGAAAATACCGGCTTGCTGCGCCTAACGCCGACCGGGTTGACGGTTACGGAAGCGGCGGATATTCCGCCCGCGCCGCGTTTTTTGTATGAAACCGAAACCGCCTGGTCCTATGAAGAAGCCCTTGGCCCGTTAGATACCGTCTACCTGATCGGCAGCGGCCATGTTGGATTAGCCTTATCCCGCCAATTGGCTTTGCTGGATTTTCGCGTCATTGTCTTTGATGAGCGGCCGGAGGTGGAAACCGTTGCTTTGAACACGTTTGCCCACCAAAAAATTATCACCGCCTACGCCACATTGAGCGAGCACATCCCGGACGATCCGCACGGCTACGTCGTTATCACCACCTGTGCCCATCAAACCGACGCCATGATCCTGAAAATAGCCCTGACCAAAAAGCTGCGCTATGTGGGAATGCTTGGTAGCGCTCGTAAAACGCAAGCTATTTTTGATCAACTGCGCGCGGAAGGTGTTAGTGAAGCCGACCTCGCCACCGTTCAGGCCCCAATCGGCTTACAAATCCACAGCCGGACGGCGGCAGAAATCGCCGTCAGCATTGCCGCTCAATTGATCCGGATCAAGAATCGTCAGGTGTCATACCTCACGTTCGCTAATTTTCAAGTATCTTTTTAAATTGTGCCTGATCGCCACA
>CAYOLL010000081.1:0-25916 GCA_964404765.1 uncultured Gemmatimonadota bacterium
AGGTGGTACACTTTTATTTGCCGATTTTTGGTACAATTTAATGTGCCGATTTACAGGAAATACGTTTACGATCATCAATAACGACGGCGCGGAGGCAATTACCAACACCTTTGCCGGTTTAGCCCAAGGCGCAACAATTTCATCTGGCATTGTTCAGTTCACCATCAGCTATACCGGTGGTGATGGAAATGATGTAGTGCTAACCGTAAACGCTATTTTGCCTGGAGCAAATTCGGTCCCCACGTTGTCCGAGTGGGCTCTGATTATTATGGCGCTGGTCTTCCTGTCGCTGGGCACGGTCATGCTGCGGTACGTGCCGTCCGTCGCACGTCAAACCGACTGAGGTCATAGAGAT
The DNA here is from genome assembly GCA_964404765.1 of uncultured Gemmatimonadota bacterium. Lineage (GTDB taxonomy): Bacteria > 4572-55 > 4572-55 > 4572-55 > 4572-55 > CAYOLL01. Next base: position 356 of record CAYOLL010000081.1, read on the forward strand.
ATTATTGCAACGTTTGACCCCTGCAAACCCGATTGGATTTGCAGGGGTTTTTTATTGGTATTGCTTTTCGTCAATACGGCGGTAAAGGTTACTTTGCCGCCGGCGTGCGGAGTTCCTGGATGAGCTTCTCCACATGCGCCTTTAATGACTTACTGGAAGCTTCGAAATTGATAGTCGCCGGCGGAACATCATCCCACTTTTCGGGCGAAATAGCCGCGGCCCGCATACTGTCCGGCAATGATACGCCAATGGTGATGACTCGCTTTGCGGATGAAACACCTAAGGCTGTTATTTCCAAAGGCTGAAAGGCAGCCACATCAAAGCCATCTGCGCGCAGACCGTCCACGATTGCCGCCGGAACTGGTTTGGTGTCCACTTTAATGCCATAGGAAGCCGCCCTGAACGGAAGATTCTGCTGCTGCGCCATCTGATTGAAGTACGATGCCGCCATTAGACTTTTGACATTCCCATGTTCGCAGACAAAAAGGATTTGTGTGGGCGGTTCGGGATTAAGATGGACAGAGTAGATCACGGAGTTGATTTTCCAGCCCTGATCCGTACGCACAAGCTGCCAGGCTTCCTGACCCCAATTCGATTTGTAGTCGCCGACATGGAAACTATAGTCAAAATGGACGGAGGCCACCAGACCATCCGTATCAATACGGATGTTCCAGAACTTCTCCTCAATGGTTTTGGCGGAAGCGGCAATTCCGGCAATAAAAGGTCGCGGCCCCGGCGTTCCCATAGAATCGGCTTTGGCCATATCCGGCTCCCGCCGACGTAATCGGGCCAGGCTTGCGTCGTCGTAGACCGCCAGCCAGGGAATAGATTCACCGTGGAAAAGCTGCAGGAAATGCTCCTTGTCCTTCGTGATGATAGCGGTACGAAAAGTCTCGATAACCGCTCTGACCTCGGCCTCGTCTTTTCCGCTAGAAATTGTAGTCGTCTGCGCGGCTGCCGTCATTGCCGTAAGCCAGATGATAGCAATAGAAGTCATGATTTTCATTGAACTCTCTTTGTAATGCAGTTTTAAACAAAACACCCGTGAATTAAATGCAAAAATTTCGTTTTCAAGCAGCAATATGAATTCATAAACGCAAGAGACGCAAACGGCGCAAACGACGCAACCGCTTGATTTGTTTTAAATTAGCTGAATTTAAAAAGATTAGGTTGCCTCATAATCCATTTTTAAGATATAAATTCGCAACTTGCGTCTTTAGCGTCAATTGCGACGTTTGCGTTAAGATTCGTGAATAATTCAGGGGTTAGCCATTTGAATAAACGCCTGTCCCAAAAACACCTCATAATCCGCCAGTAGTTGTCGTCGTTGCTCGGCATCTTCTATTGAAGCCGGGCCATGCGCGAAAAAAGCGCCAAGGTTCTTCCAGCGCATCAGGCCAAAAACGTCATCCGTCATCTTGGCCACGCGTTCCCGATAGCTTGCGGCTTCCGCTTCATCTTCCACCCCGCCGGTCGTCACCGACAGCAGTACCGCTTTGGACGGGAGCGTCTTTTCGCGTCCATAGGCAAAGCCGTAGGTGAGCACGCGCTCAATCCACCCTTTTAAGACGGCCGGATAAGTTCCCCACCAAATTGGAAACTGAAGCAAGACGACTTCGGCCCACAGCAACTTTGCCTGCTCCAGTCGAATATCAGGCGAATAGCCGCCGTATTGGGTATTCGTTTTCTGCGCTTTCATGAGTTGCAGCGGTTCATTGGCCGGAAAGGCCGCAAAATCACCCTGCCCCGGCACCGGACAAAAAGGCTCTTGATACAGGTCCGTATGTTTAAGCGTCGCCCCTTTAGCAGTAAGCACAGAAATAGCTCGCTCTCGCAGGGCAAAATTAAAGGATTGCGTCTCCGGGTGGGCTGTGACGAGTAGTATATTCACAAGGTAAATCCCTTTTCAGAAAATTTTTGGGAGCGCCACCGATATCAGCGAAATCATCTGTGGCACAGTATCAAAACTGAAAATGAGCTAAAACAAAACCACACCCACGGCAATAAGCCAGACCGACCATAAAATGTAGCTAATCGCATTGATAGCGCCGGCAGCTTTGAAGCCGCTTTCCTCAAACAAGCCGATAAAAATCCCGATAGCCGGAATCAGACCAATCCAGCCAAGCCAGGGGCTGAAAAATGGTGACTGCGTGATGGCCAGGGCAATGAAAGCTGTCCAGATACTGGTAAAAAGATAGCCCAAATGCTCGCCGATCGCCACGCCGGCATAGCGATGAAATGCTTGAAAAACAACGGCGACGCTGTCACGCGTGGCTTGGCTGCTGTTGGGTTCAAAGTACGCTTTAGCCAGATACGGGACTAAAAACGGCCATCGGATTAAACCCAGGAATTGCACCAAACCGGCTAAAACACCGATGGTTGTCGCCACCGGCATATAAGGCATGTCGTCTCTGGCCAGCGCTTGATGAACCAAAACCACAATCACCGTAAAAGACACGCCTGCCAGCGCGAAGCCATACCAAATCGCAATAAGCCGCGTACCGCCCGCATTGAATCGACTTAAAATATAGTCGGTGGGCTTCCGGAGAATATCGGGGTATTCAAATGATTTTTGGAGCAGGAAGAAAATCACGTTGAAAGCAATCGGCAGCAATATTAATAGTAATCCGGTAACCTGAGTGAGGCCCATGCGGCGGCAACTCCTGATGTGAGAACGAGTTTGATTGTTTTAAACATTAAACCGGATGTTCATAATATCCCCGTCCAAAACCGGATATTCCTTGCCTTCCAGGCGTAGCGCGCCATGTTTGCGGGCTTCGGCAATCGTGCCGTGCTTAATATGGTCGGCATAGTGAATCACTTCGGCCCGGATAAAGCCGCGTTCGAGATCGGAATGGATCTCGCCGGCAGCTTTTTGGGCGTTGGTGCCGTTGCGGATAGTCCAGGCCCGCACTTCGTCAGGCCCGACGGTAAAGAAGCTTTGCAGGCCGAGCAATTCATAGGATAACCGTACAACTTTGTTTAAGCCCGGCTCGGAAATTCCCAAATCGACCATAAAAACTTTAGCATCGGCTTCCGCCATTTGGGCCAGTTCCATCTCGATCTTGCCGCAGATGGCCGTCACCAGCGTGTTTTTGCCGGCTTTGATGCTTTCCACCAACGCGCTTTCTTTACCAATCTGACTTTCGTCAATATTCAGCAAAATAAGCTGCGGTTTTTGGGTTAAAAACTGAAAGCCGCGCACCAGCTTTTCCTCATCTTCCGTAACATCCAAGGTGCGGATGGGCTGCTCATTTTCCAGCGCTTCCTTAAAACGCAGCAAAACATGCTGCTCTTTTTGCAACAGCTCTTTGGGAACGCCGGTCGTTTTTTTCAGATCCTTCTCCAACCGATCCAGCCGCTTCTCGATCAAGGCCAGGTCGGCAAAGATAAACTCCACATCCGCGGTCGCCACATCGCGTTTGGCATCAATACTTTCATCGGGATGCGGCACATCTTTATTTTCAAAGGCGCGCACAACTTGCAACAGCGCCTGTGATGTGCGCAAGTGAGCAAAAAGCTGGCTTTGGGCCTGCGGCTCCATCGCCTTGCCCATGCCTTTGGCCAGGCCGGGCACGTCGGTGTAGGTGACTTCAGCCGGCGTCGTCTTTTTCGGCTGATACATTTCGGACAGCTTCCAAAGACGGGTGTCCGGCACCTTGACCGTGCCAATATTGGGTGCAACCATACCGCTGGAATAAGCCGCCACTTCCGCGTTGCTACGGGTCAGCGCATTAAAAACGCTGGTTTTGCCGGAATTTGTCAGACCAAAAATACCGATTTGCAAATGGATGTCCTTTCATTTGAAGTAAAGTAATTCAATGTCATTACGTTATGAAAACCGCAAATTTTTAACCGCAAAGTTCACAAAGTTTATCGCAGAGTTTCGCGGAGTTTTTTTCTTTTTTCTTTGAGAATCTTAACCGCAAAGTTCACAAAGTTTATCGCAAAGTTTCGCGGAGTTTTTTCTTTTTCTTTGCGTGACTCCGCGGGATACTTTGCGAATCTTTGCGGTTAAAAATTCGCGGTTTCCCGCGTTATGTTTTTATGGCAGCGCTTCCGGCGTCACCGGTTTGGCCGCCGTTGCAAAAGGCCGCTCGGTTTCATACTGATAACTCATAATCTCAATCGTTACGCTGTCATACTGCGAAACGACATAGTCGGTTTTGATGTAAAAATCACGCTTACCGCCCGGTTCCAGCGGCAGAATCGTCTTGGGCGTAGACACTTCATCCGCCCCCATGAAGCCGATATGATCATCCAGCAAATTTAAATTGACCAACGCCAGCGCCGGTATGCTGTCGCCCGGTTCGATCACCGTAAGCTTGCCCCAAATGCCGAGCAAAAAACCGCGCTTGGACGGGTTCGTCACCACCCCGTTGAAAACCTGGCTGCTCTTGTTATCCATCAGCAGACTCGGTACTTCGGTCAGCGGATTTTTCATGGGATATAGCTCGACCGTCGGCTTTATTTGGCTAAGCGCGTAATTGGCCAGATTGGTATATTCCGGATTATTCTTGAGCTCGGCCAGCAGCGTAAAATAAAGGTATGATTCATAATAGTTTTCCTGCCGAAGCTGATTATTGGCCGCCCCCACCAGCAGCCGTTCGTACAATTCGCGCTTGCGCTCATTGGGCGAAATTTTAACCGCCTGTATCAAATGATTTTTTGCGGTCAGCAATTGATTGATTCGGATGACATTCTGGCCTTGCATAAAGTGGGCGTCGGCAATGATATCCGCCAGCCGATGCGACGGCGTGTCAAACTCAACGCCTTGCGTGGCATAATCTATCACGGCCTGATAATAGCCGGCCTGCATCAGCGCCTCGCCTTTTTCGTAGTAGACCGCAATTACTTTTTCTTTAAGCAGATCATTGCTGTTATCATATTTAAGCGCCATGCGATACATCATTAAAGCATCGCCGGCTTTACCTTTAGCCTCGGCTTTTGCGCCGATTTTATAATAGCTGACGCTGATTTTTTCCCGGGCGGCTTTGGCTAATTCGTGTTCGGGATGTTCCAGCAAAAAAACGCTGAAATGGGTAATGGCTTCCGCATAGCGCTGCTCGTTAAAAGCTTCCTCGCCTAATTTATACGCTTTTGGCGCACCGCAACTCGCCGCAAAAATAACGATCACGGCGATAATGGTATGTACCTTGAAATGTCGGCTTGCCATAACCTTTTTCCTCGTCAAACGTTATAAACCGGGAACGCACGTTAAAATATGATGATTCAGCCCGGTTTGTCAAGGATTACCGGCGTTTAATTTAGATGGAATAAACCAGCGGATTGCCACAAATAAGCACACCTTGTGGCGAAACTTGTTTTTCTGATTGCGCGTCATATCTTTCGCCGCCGGGCTATTCGTTCATCTTTTGCTTGATAGCTTTGATCATATCGGCAAATCCGTATTGGGCGTGCATTTCCGGCGTGAGGGTGTTCATATCCTTCAGCGTGTTCGTCAATTCGCCAATCGTAGCCCGAATTTCCGTATATTCGTCAATAGACTCGCGGAAGCCTTGCAAATTAGCCGAATTGACCGTCTTCATCGCCTCATCCAACTCTTTGATTTGATCTTCCCAATGCTTGACATATTTGATGCGGGCAACCGGTTTGTAAATTTGCGCGTCCTCAAGCACAATCGGAAAGATACGATCATAAAATTTACCGTTTTTAGCAATCTGGACAAGTTCGTACATGCAGTTTTCCGACTCCAAATATTTTTTGCTGATGACCACAATAACGGCTTTGCCACGCCCAATTTTGTCCATAAAATCCTTAATCCGGCCTTTATAGCCCAAATCACGTTTATCGCGAATGATCGTGATGCCTTTTTCTTGCAAGGTTTTGTCTAATTCGTCAACCATCTTCGCGCTGTCGCCGCCCCAGGCGTAAGAAACAAAAATTTCCTTTTCGTTTGAGGCAGTTATTGGCGCAGGCGTATCCGACTTTTGGCTTTCCGATATTGCCGGCTTTGACGCCTCCGGCAACGTAACGCCCATTTTTGCGGCTTCTTCTTTCAATTCGGCAATCTGTTTTTCCAGCTTAAACTTGGTCGCGTGGTCATTTTCGATCAACCAAGCTCCCTGTAAGCGTTCCAACTTTTCCTTATACAGTTGTTGCAAATCCATCTCATCCTCCTCGCTTGAAAGTGCATGAACCATCTCCTCCATATTTCTAAAATCCGTCATACTTCGATCTGAGAAACCCACTTTCTCCAAGAAAGTGGATTTCTGATTTTCACGATCCATCACGCCCTCGATCAGGCCGTCAATGCCCACATCCGCGCCGCTGAGACCGCACTCGCGCGTGGTTTTGCGCAGCTTGTCGCGGAAGTGCAGCAGATTGGCATAGTCGAAAAAGAACGGCTCGGCCAATGATTGACACGACTCGCAATTGCACGGAATCAACAGCGTCGGCTTGAGATTGGGGAAGGAGCGATGATGAATGGTGTCAATTTCGTGGCGGATAATACGCAGCAGTTCTTTTTGCCGCGACGACCTTGACCCTAAGGGTTTTGCTGTTGAACCCTTAGGGTTTTCTTCCCAAATAACAATATGCAGCCCTTTCCCGCCGGTTTTGGCATCAAAGGACTCGGTGATTTTGGCCAGCGCGTTGCCGTCTTGCAGGATCGCGCCGCTGCGCCAGCACAGGCTTTTGCCGTCGGATTTGGCCAGATATTCGTGCAGGCGGACGATCAGCCGGGACATGAGGCCGCGCGGCATAAAGGCGTATTGGTAGCGGAATTGCAGCGATCCGGATGTCCCCGGCACTTGAACGCCCGATGAACTTGAAGATAAATTGCCGATTAAAAGTGCCGGGGACATTTCGGACGTGGGTAACAACTGCGGGGCTAAAAAACGCTCGCCGCGATCATCCAGCGGGAAGCAGAGTTCGAACTGATTTTTAAGCATCAGGTTGAGCAGTTTGCCGCATTCAAAGCGGCTGTAGCCGCAAGCCTGCCATTGGCGGAAGAGCCAGTCCCGATCAAACTCGCCCTGCTGCGTTTCCAGCGTCTTGTCGGCCAGGATTTCATAAAGCGCTTTGACCACCCAATGGGGATTGAGAAAGACCGTATCTAACAAATTGGCGTCGTGTTGAAAGTGCAGCAAAATGCCCAAATCATGCAGGTATTGGCTCAGTTGCAGTTGATAGTCTTCTTTGGCGATGTGATGTTGGGCGCAGACGGCCTGAAACTCGGCCCAGGCGATGTGATTGACGCCCTGCTCGCGGCGTTGTTCTAAGGTCTGGCGCACTTCCGGCCAGCGTTTGGGGAGCGGATCGCCCACGTGTTTGAGCGTGGCGAGTTTCTTTTGGATGTCGGCCTGCAAACCGGCAAAGCGCGGGTCGTTTTGGCCATCTTTGCGGGCCAGGTCCACGGCGCAGCTTTCGATGGACAGATTGGGGAAGCGGCGGCGGTATTCGGCCAGGTCAAAGTTGGTGATGGATTTGTAGTCATGCTCGTTCAGGACGACGAGGGTGGGGCTGCCGCCGCCGAGCAGGTCAATGGCCTGGAACCAGTAGTCAAAGTCCGTGCGCTGCTTGCGGTCGTCGGCCAGCAGCACATACAGACAGCGCGAAGTGAGGAAGAACTGATGCAGCAGATATTGGATTTCCTGCCCGCCAAAGTCCCACAAATTGGCTGCAAATTCCGTGCCGGCGTGGAGCGGCGAGGCAAAGCGCCAGCCCGGCCGGATGCAGATGCCCAGCGTGGATTTGTCGGCCTCGTTGGGGATGGCGTGGGTCTCGTCCAGCAGCTTTTGCATGAGCGATGTTTTGCCCGCGCCCGGCTCGCCCACAAACATGAGCCTGGCCTCGTAGAGCGGCAGCGTGCCATCGCGGATTTGGTCATAGTAGATGCGGATGGCGGCCTTGCCTTGTTTGATGACGTTAATGGGTGGTTCTTCGAAGGGATTTTCTTCGACGCCGATTTCATTCTCGTTTATTGAGTAGTATTTTTCTTTTCTTTGCCAAGTGATTTCGGCATTAAAATCAAGCAAAAATTCTGGCAATTGCTTGATCTGATTCCAACCCAAATCCAGTTTAGTCAGGCCGATCAACCTTTGCAAAAATGAAATGTCGTTGATTTTATTGCCCCTTAAATCGAGCGTGGTCAGACCAATCAGTCCTTGCAAAAATGAAATGTCGTCGATTTTATTGCCCCTTAAATCAAGCGTGGTCAGGCCTCTCAGCCCTTGCAAAAACGAAATCTTGCTGATTTTATTGCCCCTTAAATAGAGCATGGTCAGGCTGGTCAGCCTTTGCAAAAATGAAATGTCGCTGATTTGATTGGAACTTAAATAGAGCGTGGTCAGGCCGGTCAGACCCGACAAAAAGGTATAATCCGGCCATCTCGTCTGGCGCAGGGAAAGGGTTTGGAGATTAGGCAGAGCACACGCGTGTTCGGCCAATTCGGGTTTTTCAATAATGTCCAGGCCCAGGCCAATGACCCGCTGTTGGTCGTCTAAGGTGTAAACGCCTGTGGAGTAATTTTTGGCATAATAACCCAACGGCACGGTTTTAAACGTCTGGCCGGTTATTTTTTCCATTTGATTGATGCGGTCTAAGTCGGTCATTTTATTTAATTTCCAATCTTCAAACGTGGGTTACAATTACAATTCCAAAACGATGATGAGCGCTTTTCGGATGTCCTGCATGTAGTTGTCATCCAAACGTCCCAGAAGTTTTACGATGCGGGTTTTGTCAATGACGCGGAGTTGCTCGCACAGCAAAACGGAATCCTGGGTCAGGCCGCCGCTGCCGGCCGGAACATACACGTGGGATGGCAGCATTTTCTGTCGAATTTTGGTGGTAAACGGGGCCATAATTGTATGGGGGCTCACGGCATTGGCGCGATCCGTCTGTAAAATAACCGCGGGTCGAATACCCGCTTGTTCCGAACCAATCACCGGATTAAGATCGCATAACACCACATCGGCCCGATGAACAATTACCATGCGATCTCTCCTTTGGCCAGACGGTTTTCATAATCTTGCAAATTTGTCAGATAGTCGCTCATATCGCTTTCGGCCATATCCAGCGCGTTTTGAAAAAGCTGCCAGGACTGCCAACGCCGCTGATTCTGCCTCATCTGCACGAAATCAATAAAGTCATTGACTTCCTGAAGCAGCGGCTCCGGTAAATGTTGAATCTTATCAATGGCTTGGTCATAAGCCGTCATGGTCATCTCCTTTTAACGTTGGGTGATCTCCAAAACATGAGCCGGTATTTTTTCCATTTGTTTGAGGCGGTCTAAGTCGGTCACTTTTACCAGTCTCCAGTTGTCAGTCTTCAATCTTCAATCTACGTCGGTTTTGGCTTGTCCGCTGCGGTGCTGAGACAATTCACCACCGTCGCCAGCGAGACGGTTTCCAAAATCCAGCGCCGGAAAAAGTCCGAAACAAAGGCGTACTCGCCATCTTGACAGCGCAGAAATTTGGCGTGGCTGAGTTGGGTCATTGTTTCTGGCAAATTACTCAAAGCCGGTCTTTGCGGCCAGTTCTTTTAGTTTGCCGACTGTTCGCGAGGGCATCTTTTGCGCGCCCCAGGCCTTGATCGTCTTCTCAAACTCCCGGCCAAACTCCGCTTTGATGGTGTTTTCAAACTCCTTTTCATTCGCAAAATTTGGCCTTTGTTCATACATAATGGACAGCAGCTTCTGCGTGAAATAAGGATAGCCCTGGGTATATTTGTGGCAAAGTTCGATTTCTTTTGAGGTCAATTGGAGCGCGTTGTTTTGCAGGTATTGAGAGACCAATCCGGTCACCTGTTCTTTGGAGAACCAGGTGAGTTCAACGGCCTCGAACTTGAGGCCTGAGCCGACGATTTCTTTCAAATTCAGATTGCCGAGCAAATCATTCATGGAACAATTGGCGGCATACATGCAGCTAAACGCTTTTGGTTTGGCGGGCAATTCTTTGAGGGTTTCTGCGGTGGCGTTTAATAACTTGATAAAAGCGGTCACATCGGCGGCGTTTGTCAGGGACAGCGTCTCCAGCATGGAGTCAAACTCATCCACCAAAAAGACGGGATAATAGCCCTGGTTGAAGGCGACAATCAAGCCGGCGATTAAATTCTTGTAGGTGTTTTTGCCGAACCGCGCCTTCATATCGAACTTGCTTTTCAAGCCGTAATGTAAAAAACCGAAAAAGTCATCCGCGCCGGCCACACCCTGGACGTTCGCATAAATAAAGACCGGCTTCATGGCCCGGCCTGTTCCGTAATGGATAAAATCGGCCACATAATCCGTGCCGGAAGTTTCGAGGCATTGCAAAAGAGACGTCTTGCCGATCTGTCGCTCGCCAGTCAGCCAAACATCTCCCTGGGCCTTGCCGAGCAAGTGATTCATGGCCTTTTGAATCGTTTCTTCCCGATTGAAAAAATCGTTCCTTCTGACAGGGGCATTGTAGATAAAGGGGTTCATGGTGTAGTCTCCAGTTAAGAGTGAACAGTTCGCAGTTGACGGTCTTCAATCCTCAGCCGTTTTGGACTTTTTCCCGGGCAATTTGCGTTGCTCGGCCTGCAAGCGGCGCTCGATTTTTTTGACCCAACATCAACCATTTTCGTGACATCACGAAAATGGTCTAAAACGCTGTTCCTTTCAAAAGTCATCCATCGGATTCAAGATTCAGTGGCTCGGAAATTCCCCTCACAACTTCAGCTTTACCACCGTCACGCCGGAGCCGCCCTCGTTCCAGTCGCCGAGGGTGAATTCCAGGACGCGCGGGTGACGCGGCAGATGTTCGCCGATCTTCCGGCGCAGTGCGCCCGTGCCCTTGCCGTGAATGATCCGCACCCGCTCCAGCGATGCCAAATAAGCGTTGTCTAAATACTTGTCCACTTCGGGAATAGCTTCTTCGGCGGTCATGCCGCGCAAGTCCAACTCCGGCTTGATCGCGTCGGTATTGGGCGTAAAGGTCACGGCGGTTTGCGGGCGCGGTTCCGGCGCAACTTTGGGGCCGGCTTTAGGCTTGGCCAGCGGGCTGCGCACCAGGCGGTTGAGCGGCACGGTAATTTTCAGCGCCCCGGCGGCGACGGTGATTCGCTCGTCGTCTTTCACCTCCATGACCGTGCCGTCCTTATTCCAATCCAGCAAGCGCACGATGTCGCCTACGCGCGCCTCGGTCAACGTCTCCACCAGCGGTTCTTCGTATTTTTCCGGGGCGATTTCGCGCTGCTCGGAGGTGATGGTTTTGTGCAACTGTTCGACGACTTTTTCGGCTTTTTCCACAACGGTTTTGGTGGCCTGTTCGCGCTTGATTTCCTGAATTGTCTCCTTGATCGCCTTCTTAGCGTTTTTGATCAAGTCGGCGGCTTCTTTCAACGCTTTTTCGCGCGCCTCCTGGCGGAAGGTTTTTAAATCCTCCAGCTTTTGCTGATATTTTTCGACCAGCCGGTCTTGTTGGGCTTTGGCCGTGGCCAGCCCTTCGCGTTCGGCGGCCAGGCGGCGGTGCTCGTCTTCCAGATGGGCAATCAACTTGGCGATGTCGTGCTCGCCCGATTCACGGCGGCCGCGGGCATTTTGCAGAATGGCGGGCGGCATGCCGAGACGCTCGGCGATTTCCAGGGCATAACTGCTGCCCGGCATATTCTGATGAAAGCGGAACGTCGGCGTCAGCGTGGCCCGGTCAAACTCCATCGAGCCGTTGGCGATGTGCGGATGCTCGTGGGCGTACAACTTGAGCGAGCCGTGATGGGTGGTGGCCAGGGTGTGCGCCCGCCGCGCCGTCAGATGATCCAGCAAACCCATGCTCAGGGCCGCCCCTTCTTCCGGGTCGGTGCCGGAGCCAAGTTCGTCTAACAAAATCAGCGTCTCCCGGTCGGCCTCGGTGACAAAATGGACGATCTGTTTGATGTGGGCGGAAAAGGTGCTTAGGCTCTGCTCCAGCGATTGCTCGTCGCCGATGTCGGCAAAAATTTGGCTGAAAATCGGCAGGGACGAGCCTTCCGCCGCCGGAATGGGCAGGCCGGTCTGGGCCATTAGCGCAATCAGGCCGACGGTCTTGACCAGCACGGTTTTGCCGCCTGTGTTCGGGCCGGTAATCAGGATGGTCCGGATGTCCTGTGGGAAATGAATGGAGTTACGCACCACGCTGCTGGCGTTATTTTGGCGACGTTGGAGGTCTTCCAGCAAAAGATGGCGCATGTCGCGTAGATTCAGCTCGCAGTCGGGCCCGATGAGCGGCAGGACGCAGGCAAAGTCGTTGGCTAAGCGGGCTTTGGCGCAGGTCACATCCAGATAGATCAGGGTTTGGTAGGAGACGATCAGGCGATCCAGCGCCTCGCGCACCATATCGGTCATGTTCTGCAGGATGCGGTTGATTTCCTTGCGCTCGTCCATTTCCAGGGCGCGGATTTCGTTGTTGATGGCGACGGTGGCCAGCGGTTCGATGAAGGCGGTCGCGCCGCTGGTGGATTGATCGTGCACAATGCCGCGAATCTTGCCGCGCTCCTCGTTGCGCACCGGGATGACGTAACGGCCTTCGCGTTGGGTGATAAAGGCGTCTTTGCGCCCGCCGTCGCTGAGTTTGTGCAGGATTTCGTTGAGCTTTTGCTGGACATAATCGCGTTTGGTCTGCAAAGCGCGGCGGATGCGTTGCAGTTCCGGCGTGGCGTGATCGTAAATGCCGCCGGCCGGATCAATCGTCGCTTCGATCTTTTCCTCCAGCGCCTTAAAGCCATGCAAGTCGCGGTTGAGCAGCGTCAGTTGCGGCGCTTTTTCGCGGTGATCGGCCAGAAACGACTGCACCGTGCGGCTGGCCCGGCACATATCGCCAATGCCGATAAAGTCGGCAATCTCCAGGATGCTGCCGATGGCGCGGGCGCGACCCAGCGCGTCGGTCACATCCGGCAGGCGATAGAGCGGGAACTCGCCGGCTTCGTCCAAGATAACGCGCAGTTCGCCGGTCTCGGCCAGCTTGCGCTGGATGAGGTCCAGATCGGTCAGCGGCTGCAAGGCCATGATGGCGGCCTGCCCGCCAGTGGAAACGGCGCGCTTTGCTAAGATGTCCTTAAGCCGGTCATATTCCAGAATTTTGAGCGTATGAGAATTCATTTTTCTATTTTTGATTTGGGTTAGGAGATTGCGGTTGATGGCCGGCATTGCATGGCCAGAATGTAGCGCGACTCTCCAGAGTCGCCGCCGCGAGTCGGGTGACTCGCGCTACAATTGCCGGACGTTGACATTCGGGTAGACTTTGGCAAACAGTTCATCGCCCAGCATCAGCTTAATCACTGCCAGGTTGACTTCCCGCTCCGAATAGTCGGGGTGGCGGCGACGGACGCCCTCGGCCAGGATGAGACGTTGATTGTCGTTCATCTCGAAGAAGAGTTCGGCCCGGCGGGACATGGTCATATTGGCAATGATCTCATATTGTTTGCGCTTAACGGCGATGGGGGTATCGGCCGGCCAGCAGGAAAAGTTCATTGAGTGCGCTCCTTCTCAGATTTCAGCTTTTCAAACAATTTCTCAACGCCCAATGTTACCGCCCATTTTTGCAAATAGTTTTTATCCAGGTCATCCCATTTTGAAACGGCCACGCCAAAGGCATCTTTGAATTGCCGTTCCGATTCGCTCATTTTGACCCACTCCAACTTGCTCAAAATAATGTCTTCCGGCGAGGCCACGTAAACCGGTATGCCCAGCAGTTCTCCGGGCCGGCGACGGGTAAATTCTTCGATGCTGTAGGGGCGGTCTTTAATCAAGATCAGGTCCACTTTCCAGCCTGTCTCAAAGTCAATCACGTTGAACATGGAGCGGCGCTGAAAGGCATCAAGGGCCGATTCCATATCCACATAATATTGCCCGTCTTCAAACGATTCGACAAACTTTTTAAGCTGAACCGGCGACGGATCCATCACAATGTCAATATCGTTCGTGGTGCGCAGTTCGCCATACAAGCCGCTGCCGAGCGAGCCGGTGATCATGTAGGCGATGCCGGCGGCGTTGAGTTTGGTGATGATGCGCTGAAGAAAATTAACCTGGCTCATCGTCAAAATCTTCCGGATAATTGGTTGACACGTTCAATCTCCTGGAGCATTAATGGCCCCATTTCGGCGTCGGTGGCCTGGGGATACATTTTCTTCAGGCGGGCGCGGATGGCCGCGCGGGCCAGGCGCTGCGACTTCAGCATGAGCCACATGCGTTTACTTGGCGACAGGCTGCCGATCAGTTGCATTTGCTGAAGATCAATGGGGTCAAAGCGTAAAGAATCCATAAGGCCATTTATTCCTTTGGGACAGCCTGATTTTTAAAATAATCGTGGATGATTTGATGGCGGAAACGCCAACTACCGCCGTCTTTTTCTAAGATGCGCAAGGTGACGCAGTGATCGAAAAACGAGGCCATGGGAAACGGCAGGGATTTTTCCCGCCACAAGCAAATGTTTAATGCAAAATGCTTGAATAGCGCGGCACTTGAAAGCAAATCCGAAAATGATAGAAGACCTGATACAAGTGCGAAAAACAAAGATACTGATGTAATCAACTGCGACTCAATTTTAAGCCACGGCACCATATAAAATTTAGACAAGAAAAAAATACATGTAAATGTGAATAATCCAAATCTAAAAGGTTTTAACATGATATTAGCAGTTAAACGTCGATATGGCTTATCAATCACAGCAAAATAGCTAATCTCGCGAATACGATAATACAAAGAAGTTAACGGGCTTCCTAATAAGCCTAACAGCAATCCATAGACAAAACCTTTTAAAAATTCACCGCCAACAATTACACTAATTAAACCACCAACAAGACCGAAAATTGAGCCTGCAAATATGCCTGCAAATAGCATTATCTTGAGCAAATCAGTATCACCCAATTTTTCCCAATTCCATCTAATTATATCTTCGGTAACAATATCCTTGTCAAAAATAGGTGTCCATACAAATAGTGCTTTAAACACACTAAAAATTAGCCCAAGAAAAACGCTGATGATAAAACTGCTCGCTAGCATTATGAAACTAGAAGCAAGACTTCCCGCAAAAAAACTTAAACCTATGCCTAGCAGTAAGCCGAAAACCAAGCCAAAAACTAGACCTTCCATCCAGCGCGTAATCCGACCGAAGGCTTTAATACTTTTCAAATCGCACGGCTGAAAATGCACCAGTTCGAAGGTAACAGTTTTTTGTTGGCTTAGCCATTGCGCTAGCCAGCTCAACCACTGTCGCATCTTTAGATCGATATATTTTCGGTGTGGCTTACAAAGTTTACGGTTAACATATTGCTCGACCAGATAGTTTTTTAACGGCTCCGCCTCGCCGGGAAAATTCAACTTATAGTCGTTCTTTTGGTTCAGGATTTGCAAGGCGGCGTTAAAATAAAACGGGGTACACAATACATCCCGAATGGCCGGGTTTTGGTCAAACAGAATCAGCAAATTATCGGCCGCAGCGCAGTCCGGGTTTTTATTGGGGCGTGGTTTTTTGTCGGCTTTAATGCTTTCCAATGTCTGCCGCGCCTTGTCCGCCGTCACCGGCTTGACCAAAATCTGGGCGCCGACCGGGGCACCTTCCCCGGCCTGTTCGTATTCGGCCATGCGCGAGCAAATCACAAAACTCGGCGGGCTGTAAGATTGGTTTTTGTACTCATCGTGGAGGGCGATCAGGCATTCCCGGCGCAAGCGTTGGCGGGCCTCCGCATCGGTCAGGTGGCCGCCCACCTCATCAAAACCGTCCAGCAGGGGAATCAGCCGGTTTTGGCGGATATGCAGCAAGGCCAGTTCTTTGGGATAGCCATACATCTGGATCAAAATATCGGCCAGCCATTTTTCAAACGTGCCTTGATCACTTGTCCATGAGGCTAAGTTAAAAATCACCGGAATGGGCGCGGCGGCATCGGATTCGGCCTTTGCCAGCAGGCCCAACGCCAGATCGAGCAGGCGGCTGGTCTTGCCCGCGCCGGGTTCGCCCAAGATCAACAAATACGGGTGTTTGGCCAGCAAATCGGCCAATTCAAGCTGCACGTCCCGCTCGGTTTTGGCCTCATCGTCCAAGCGGATCAACTGGCGCTGATCCACGCCGTGCAGGGTGTATTTGAACTCCAAATCAATGGCAAAGCGGTCGTCCAATTTTTGGGCCAGGCGGTCGGCATAGCGCTTTTTAAGCTGGCGGATAAAATCGCCGCGCTGTTTGTCGGTCAGTTCGGTCGGCGCGTTTGGATCGGCTTTGGCGTTCAGTTGACTTTCCAGGGCGGCAAGTTCAGCTTCTAATTTGGCCAGTTCTTCTTTTTTCCGTCCAAGCTGCTGCTCCAACTCGAATTTGACGAGAGGATCTGTTTTGATAGCAAAATCCACTTGCAAGCGGCGCACCGCTTCGAGCACGAGATTGCTCTGCGTTTGAAGGGCGTCGTATTCTTGCTGAAGACGTTTGCGTTTAAGGTTGAATAAATCCATGTTGGTTTCCGGGAAATGGCGTTACGTCCTGTTACCGTTTAATCTTAACCTTTTTCGCGTCAAACTTTACATCCAGATACATCTCGCTGAGCGGGATGGCGCAGTCAACGGCTTTTAGCTTGATCTCATCCTCTAATTTATCGTAGACCATCATTGTCCATGACCCGTCGGGCTGAAGGATGTAATGCTCGATGTAAATCCGCTCCGAGTCAATCAGGACATACTCTTTAAAAGTTGGCATGGCCCGATACAGTTCAAACTTGCCGGTGCGGTCGTATTGATGCGTTGACGGCGACAGCACTTCAAAAATAACGACAGCGTTGGTTAACGTGTCGTCACGATCCTCATAAAATTGCGGCTCGCCGCACACAATATACGCATCGGGATAGGTGAACAGGCCGTTTTCTGCCACATTCAAGCGCATGTCGCTATTGAAGACGCGGCAGGGCTTTTTCTTCAGGTTAAGACTGGTTTCCCTCACCAGATTAACCGCAATGGTATTGTGAGAAATTGTCCCCCCGGACATCATGAAGATTTCGCCGTCAAAGTACTCATGCTTTTCTTCGCTGAGGCTTTCTTGCTCTAAATATTCTTCAGGCGTGATGAGCTTCTTTGCGGGTAGCGCCATAATAGTTTCTCCTCATGGTTTGGTCAAAAAATCCAGGAAACCGATCCAACATTCAGAATAGGCGAAAATTTCTGTAAACGCAACAAAAAGTTCGGGCCCGACGCTGGAAAAAGAAAACGGACGCTGCGGCATTGATTTCATCCGCGTCGCCCGTTGTAATGGCTTGATTGTTTGCTCGTTTACGGCGCGTCTAACCAGGCTTCGGCCTCGGCTTCTTCGGTAAAGATGCCGCTTGGAACGCTGCCTTGTCGGACAAAACGGTTGGTAGAAAGGCGGGCGACCATGCTGGCCGGCTCAATATAGGCGATCTTGCTGATGCCCAGAGTGCCGATCCCTTTGCGAATTTTCATCATTTCGGCAAAGATTTGATCCGGCGGTGTCTTCATCTGACGGGTATCACGCAACACGGTCAAGCCCGGCAGCAACTGCCGGATGGCTGTCACAAAGTCTTTGGTATGTTGCCCAACAATGGCGATATCAGTCCAAAAGCCGATAATTCGCACATAGGCCCGGTTTTTGCCTTCGTCAATATCAATGGTGTACAGATCGGTCGTGATCACAGTTTTTTTCATAGTCACCTCATGTATGATGCGCTGCAAAGGCGGTTCAATCCGGGCGCCGAGCCTTATCAGACGGTTGTTTGATGCGTTGAAATTCGTGATCGTTCCTGCGTTTTTTAAAATTCTGTCTCGGTAAAGTTAAGCGGCATAGCTGGTTCCTCGGCGCGCTCCAGACGATAGCGAATATAATCATCTTTGGGTTCGTTCACAGGGCAATTCCCTCCTTTTCGATATTCTCATGCAAAGGCATAACCTGATACGATGAACTGCGCCAGGTCGCTTTGCTGTATACCAGCGGCGATAAAATCACATCGTTCATCCATTCGATTTCATACAACGGATGACAAATTTGTTTTTCACGAGTCAAATCCACAGGTCCGTCCACCAAAATCAGCAAGTCTCAGTCGGAGTCGGGCGCGGCGTCACGGCGGGCGCGCGAGCCGTATAGGATGATCTCGGCCGTCGGTTCAAGCTGCAAGACGGTTTGCTTGATAAGCTGGAGCAGTTCTTTTTGGTTCATAGCGTCATTCCTTTACTCCAAAACTTCAGGGTTAGGATTGTGACCCTCTATGATAAGCAGGGTTCATTGCCCAATGTGATATGATGCCCCGGTTTCGCGGATTTCCTGCATGATCTCCGTCACTTTGTCTTTGGAGATCCGATGCCGGGTCAAGACCTGTTCGGTCTGCGCCAACACCCGGTCAGCGTAAATCCGGGCCAAATCTTGCCGCAGGCCTTGCCCGACGTAAAACTTAAGCAGCGCCTCCACGGACATATCTCGGGTGAGCGCTATTTGCCGCAGCGATTCGATGACATCCGTCGGCACGTTGAGCATTAGCGATTCGGAAGGACGCGGTTTGAGCTTCAGACTTGGATCGTTTTTAGCTTTCTTCATACAATTTCCTTTCCTGGCGGGTAGCCTGTCGCGCCGAAATGATGCGCGTACGTTCGCCCCGTTGGGTGTGTACCACTAACAAAAGCCGTTGTGCCAACGAATAGCCGAGGATGAAGTCACGGCTTTCCTCGTTCTCCGCGGCGTCGCCTTCTTGATAAAAGGGGTCCAGAAAAACTTCCGACGCTTCCTCAAAACGAATGCCATGCTTTTGCAGATTGAGACGGGCTTTCTGCGCATCCCATTCAAATTCCAGCCCTTGAAGATGATATAAAATATCCATAGCTTATACTTTTGCGTTAACCTCTTCGACAAGTTATCCGTACAAACCCTGCGAGCGATAATTCCGCAGCGTACGCAACGCCGCCCGGATTTGAACCGGCTCCAACTGCGGGTAAGCCGCCCGAATTTCCTCCGCCGTCATCCCATCGGCCAGACTGCCTAAGATGATCGAAACCGGAATGCGCGTGCCGCGAAAGCACAAATCGCCGTGATGCACCAGCGGCTCGGCGGCCAGATAGTCCTGCCAGTTAATTTTTGTCATCGTTCACTCCTTTATCTTTAGCGTTGTATACCTCAAAAGGCATAAGCGGGTTTTTCTAACGCCGGAAACATGATGTCTACATGCGGCGCGGGTAAAACGCGCTCCTGACGACGCAGTTCGGCGGCAAAAACCGGGTCTACCAGCGAGTCAATATATTGCGCGACTTTGGCCGGAATAATGCGGTAATGACATTGCCCGCAGACGTTGGCCGGTATGTCGATAACGTCAATCTGCGCGTCACAGCCTTCTTTTTTGTAGAGCATGTTGATGAGACGGGGACGCATTTCACCAGCGCATTCGGGACACAGGCGAGTTTTTATTTTAACCATTGGGTTCACCTTTTGCGTTTTTGAAGCCGCACAAATCCAACTACGCAATCGCCCCGACCCCGGCCCGCATCAACAATTGCGGCTCAAATTCCAACGAATAAGACAAAATCGTCTGCAAGTTCAACTTGCGCGAGGCGTTTAAAATCTCAAAGCCAGCAATTCGACCGTCTGCGGTGGTGTCCAAATGAAAACCCTCGGCTATTTCAATCACGCCGTCAGGTTCTTCCAGGCTAAGCTGGATATAAAGCGCATCCACATCGTTATCGTAATATATTTCCATACAATTCGTCCCTTTATCAACAAGTACGCCAACGTCCGTTCTTTACAATCGCTCCCAAGTCTCCAAGTCAACTTTGCGGCCGATGCCGTTTTCGATTTCGGTGAGCAGCATTTTCAATTGCCCGACCGAATATTCCTTGTCGCCAGGCAATGGCAGCGTAAAAGCGCCGTGTCGCATATAAAAGTGGCGGCCGCCCGGTTCCGGCGCGTCAAATCCCAATTGCCGCAGCTTTTTGATAAAATCCTTACGCTTGCACGGATGCCAGCGACTCATGCGCTTTGGCCTTTCCTTTTGCGGATCCGCCGATTCGGTTTAAGTTAATTTTGCCCAGAACCGGCAATGGATCACCATGCCGAATTTTGACGATCAGCCAGCCTTCCAGCACGGAGCGCAGCTCTTCCTGACAGCCATACAAGGTGTCGGCAAAAGCAATGACACCGGGACAAACCGGAATCTTGCCGGCAAAACCGCCATCCTCCACTTTGTCATACATCGCCAGACTCATGGCTTTTTGAATGTATTCGATCAGCATATTGCGTTGCCTCCTTGTTTGCTCGAGCTAATTCCGCCATACGCCAACGCCGCCCGGATTTGAACCGGCTCCAACTGCGGATAAGCCGCCCTAATTTCCTCCGCCGTCATCCCATCGGCCAGACTGCCTAAGATGATCGAAACCGGAATGCGCGTGCCGCGAAAGCACAAATCGCCGTGATGAATCAGCGGATCGGCGACCAAATAGTCGCGCCAGTTAATTTTTGCCATCGTTGACTCTCCTTCGAACAAACTGAATTTTGCTACTCCTGTTGACTTGCATACGCCTCCATCGGCGGGCAGGCGCAGATTTGACCCTAATGGTTTGCTCCTCAACCCTTAGGGTTTTCTTAACGGCTACGAAAAATCTTCCATGATCCGCATAAAGTTCTCATCAAGCGGCTGTTAACTTACCCTAAGGGTTTGCTCCTCAACCCTTAGGGTTTTCTTAAACTTAACGGCTACGAAAAATCTTCCATTATCCGCGCAAATTGCTCATCAACCGGTTGTTGATGCAGCGTTTCAAACGTTGCCTTTCCGCCGCATCGGGAAAGCGCATCCTCTCGATCAACTTTACTTGAACCGGTAGAAAAGAAGGCGCGGTATGAAGAATAAGGCCAGTTTCGCCAATCATCAATCAACCCGTGATAGCCCGGATTCATGTGAATGTAGTGCATCACCTGTACGTAATACGAATGATCTTCCACGGGCTTGCGGCAAAAACTCTGCATAAACAGCGACCCGATACGACCCTGTTGTTTGTTGAAGGCCTTCGCATACGCATTCTGAAACGAACCGACCCGATGCGCCAGCAAGTCACTGATTTCGGTCTGCCGTTCCAATCCCAAAGGCTTCTCAAAACCTTTGGGACTTCGTTGTAACGCCGGCCAAACCGCTTCCAATTCCTTTACATGCACCAACAAATGATAGTGATTCGGCAACAAGCAATAGGCGTATGTGTCAAAAATCGGACAAAGATGGCTTGCATACAGCCGTAAAAAGTAGCGAAAGTTTTCCGCCGATTTAAACAGGTCATCGCCGCCATTGGCATGATTGTAGACATGATAAATCCGATTCGGCATAAGGGGAATACGGCGATTGGACACGGTTGCCTCCAAGTCCCGGTGAAGGTCTTTTTTCAAATCCTTTACGGTGTCGATATCAATTACGGACAAACCCTAAGGGTTGAGGAGCAAACCCTTAGGGTTTAATTTATGCATACGCCTCCATCGGCGGGCAGGCGCAGACCAGATTGCGGTCGCCGTGGGCGTTGTTGATGCGCGAGACCGACGGCCAGAACTTGCGCTGCCGCACCGACGGCACGGGATAGGCGGCCCGTTCGCGGCTGTAGGGATAGCTCCAGGAATCGGAGATGACCGTTTCGGCGGTGTGCGGGGCGTTTTTGAGCACGTTGTTGTCCTTATCGGCCTTGCCGTCTTCAATCTCGCGGATTTCCTCGCGGATGGCGATCAGCGCGTCGCAGAAGCGGTCGAGCTCGGCTTTGGATTCGCTTTCGGTCGGCTCGATCATCAGCGTGCCGGCTACCGGGAACGACACGGTCGGGGCGTGAAAGCCGTAATCCATCAGGCGTTTGGCCACGTCTTCCACTTCCACGCCGGCCGTTTTTTTGAATTCGCGGAAGTCCAGGATGAACTCGTGGGCGTTGTAGCCGCCAATGCCGCGGTAGACAATGGGATAGCATTTCTTCAGTTTTTCGGCCATGTAGTTGGCGTTCAGAATGGCCAGCTTGGTGGCTTTGGTCAGGCCGTCACCGCCCATCATGGCAATGTAGGCCCAGGAAATAATCAAAATATTGGCGCTGCCCCAGGGCGCGGCGGAAATCGGCCCGGTGCCCAGCGAGCCGCCGGTCGGAATAATCGGATGCGACGGCAGGAACGGCGCCAAGTGCGGCGCCACGCCAATCGGTCCCATGCCCGGTCCGCCGCCGCCGTGCGGGATGCAGAAGGTTTTGTGCATATTCAGATGGCACACGTCCGCGCCCAGTTCGGCCGGGCGGCACAAGCCGACTTGCGCGTTCATATTCGCGCCGTCCATATAGACCAGGCCACCATGCTGATGGACAATCTCGCAAATCTCGCGGATGGTTTCCTCATACACGCCGTGGGTGGACGGATAGGTGATCATCAACGCGGCCAATTCGTATTTGTGCTTGTCGGCTTTGGCCCGCAGGTCGCTTACGTCCACATTGCCGTTTTCGTCGCAATTGACCAGCACCACGTTCATGCCGGCCATGACCGCGCTGGCCGGGTTGGTGCCGTGCGCGGAAGTTGGAATCAGGCAGATATTGCGCCGCGATTCGTTGCGGTACATGTGATAGGCGCGGACGACCATCAGGCCGGCGTACTCGCCCTGCGCGCCGGAGTTGGGCTGGAAGGAAATGGCGGCAAAGCCGGTGATCTCCTGCAGCCATTTTTCCAATTGCTGAAAAATGCGATGATAACCGGCGGCCTGTTGCACCGGGGCAAACGGGTGAATCTTGCCAAATTCCGGCCAGGTGATGGCCAGCATTTCCGCCGTGGCGTTCAGCTTCATCGTGCACGAGCCGAGGGCGATCATGCTGAAAGTCAGCGACAAGTCTTTTTCTTCCAGCGACTTGATGTAGCGCAGCATTTCCGTTTCGGAATGGTGGGTGTTAAAGACCGGATGGGTCAGATAGTTAGACGCGCGCCCCAGCGGCCCGTGATAGCCGGCCGGAACAGCTTCGGCTAAGGCTTCCAGCGTTTTGGGCGCGGGCTGGGCCAGGGCAAATACTTTGATCAGCTTCATCACTTCTTCGGCGTTGGAGCGCTCGTCTAAGGCGATGCCGACCGAGCCGTCGTCAAACGGCCGGAAGTTGAAGCCGTTCGCGCCGGCTGCGGCCAGGACTGCAGGCCGGCTACTGACCGCCACCTTGACCCGAATCGTATCGAAAAAGTGATCGTGCGCCAATTGATAGCCCAGTTCTTTGAGGCTGTTGGCCAGCATCCCGGTCAGGCGATGGACGCGCAGGGCGATGCGCTTCAGGCCGTTGGGGCCGTGATAGACGGCATACATACTGGCAATGATCGCCAGCAGTACTTGCGCCGTGCAGATGTTGGAGGTGGCCTTTTCGCGGCGGATGTGCTGCTCGCGGGTTTGCAGGGCCATGCGCAGGGCCGGTTTGCCTTTGGCGTCGATGGACATGCCGATAATGCGGCCGGGCAACTGCCGTTTGAATTCATCCTTCGTCGCCAGATAAGCGGCGTGCGGCCCGCCATAACCCAACGGCACGCCAAAACGCTGGCTGTTGCCGACCGCGGCGTCCGCGCCAAACTCGCCCGGCGCTTTCAACAACGTCAGGCTCAGCAAGTCGGCGGCCACGACGACCAGCGCGCCCCCGGCGTGGGCTTTTTGGCAAAACTCGGCATAATCATAGATCACGCCATCGGTGGCCGGATATTGGACGAGCGCACCAAACACGTCTTTGGAAAAAGTAAGCGCGCGGTGATCGCCCACCAGCACTTGAATGCCCAGCGGCATCGCCCGCGTTTCCACCACGCCGATGGTCTGCGGATGGCAGGTTTCCGAGACATAAAAGACGTTGCCTTGATCTTTGGGCTTGAGCCGATGGAACAGGGTCATGGCCTCGGCTGCGGCCGTGCCTTCATCCAACAGCGAGGCGCTGGAAATTTCCAACGCGGTCAAATCCGTGACTAAGGTTTGGAAGTTGAGCAGCGCCTCCAGCCGGCCCTGAGCGATTTCCGCCTGATACGGCGTGTATTGGGTATACCAGCCGGGATTTTCAAAGATATTGCGCTGGATGACCGGCGGCGTGACCGTGTCGGAATAGCCGAGGCCGATCAGCGAGCGGAACAGCTTGTTTTGAGCGGCAATTTCCTGCAATTCGTCCAGCAGGTCGTGCTCGCTCTTGGCCGGCGACAATTCCAGCGCGCGCTGAGCGCGGATGGCCTTTGGCACCACCTTGTCGATAAAAGCGTCAAGCGAGGCAAAACCAAGGACTTTGACCATCTCCTTGATGTCTTTTTCGTCCGGACCGATGTGCCGGTGCACAAAATGATCGGGATGCGTTAAATCGACGGGCATAGAAAAACTCCTTCGTTTGGGTTGGATTGGAACGCAAAATTTTAATTTTGCGGCGTTGCGCAATTCGTATCGTTCTAAATTGTTCTAAATGGTATAGCCGCGCCATTCATTTCGCAAAAAACCTCAGGTCTTTTCTTGGTTTTAAGAAGGCGCTAAAACGACAGGCCCGGCGACCGTTCGATTGCTCTACCGGGACACCGGACCCTTCACGCTTTTCGGATACGTTTCCGTATCGCCGGAACAGGGCTGAACGCTCTCCGGCGCGCCCGCCAAAATCCCTTTTGGCGGTTCTGGCAGCGGAGCGTGCTGGGGGGGAAAGAACAACGCGAAAACCGACATTGTTGTTGTGGTTGTCGGGTTGATTGTTGTTGCGGTTGGATGCTCGACAGTTGATGGGATTGTTGATCCATGAACCGCCACGCAACACCCGGAAGGCCCGTCCCGTTTTCGAGCGCCTTGCCAAAAATGATGACCAGGCCGCTCAACATCAAGATATGCCGCGTTGAAACGTTAATCCACTAAAAATATCGGTCTTGAGCATTTTGGAATTGGCGTGATTCAGGTGGGCCAGCCAGCTTTGAACGGACAGGGTTAATGTCGCCGGTTCGTAAATGATGAAGCTGCGATATTCCCCGCAGCGATAGGTTTGGCCGGTCAACTCCGCTTGCAGTTGGAACAGTTCATCCTCCAGCCGGTCGTTAAAAGCCAGCACGTTGGGCCATTCGCGCTTACCGCGTTGCGCCTTTTTGGCCGCCAGATGGAGATTTTCAAAGCTGATGATTTCGTCCCACAAATTGCCGTAGCGTTTCATTTGCATCCTCAATCAATGATCCATCGTAACCTTGCGAAGGGTCACGTCTCAAAGTGGCTCAAAACATCCCGGCGGCCAAGTCTCGCGGTAAGTTTACCCTTCGCAAGGTTAGCTTGTCATTTAGCGTCCTGTTGCTGGCGGATCCAGCCGCCCAGTTCCGCCCCGATGCCGTTGAGACCGCGGCCCGCGTATTCATAACGCTGCGTACTGATGACCGAAAAATCGTGCAGCAACCGGGTTTGATAGCGCAAAATCTCCAGCCGCATGTTGATCTCTTGCAGCAGCGCCAGCTTGTCCCGCTGATAACGGGCGCGCAGCAGATGTTCCAGCGTTTCATATAAAATCGCGATGATGCGATCCCCCAAACCGTATTTGTGATCGCGCGGTAATTTGTTCAATAGCGGCACATACCACTTGATCAGATCGTATGTTTTTTGAATAATCGGCAGCTCTTTGCCTGAATTATTCATGACCCCTTCCCTATGGGTCATTTTCGGCATTTTTTGCAAC
>CAYOLL010000082.1:0-25680 GCA_964404765.1 uncultured Gemmatimonadota bacterium
CTAATAGGTGAAGGCAGCTTCATAAATAATGAAGCTTAAATATATAATAAATATGCACTTATGTCAATAATTTTTTTAAAAATCGCTCAATTTAGGTTACAGTATATTGAGTACATTGGAAAATAAGTTTTTATATCTCACGCGAAGGCGCAAAGACGCCAAGAAATGCGAAAAGCTTATCTTTCTTTATCTTTATTTTACGCCTTCGCGACTTTACGTGAGACCTGAAAAAACTTAATTTACAGTATACTGAGTACATTGGAAAATAAGTTTTTATATCTCACGCGAAGGCGCAAAGACGCCAAGAAATGCGAAAAGCTTATCTTTCTTTATCTTTATTTTGCGCCTTCGCGACTTTGCGTGAGACCTGAAAAAACTTAATTTACAGTATACTGAGTATAAATATAGATAGGTAAGATTGTTGCACACAAATGTTTGGGAGTAATTTTATAGGGAGGATTGGATGAGCGCAAAAAAAGGCCGTATCTTTAGCGGCATGAGACCAACCGGCAAGCTGCATATCGGCCATTGGCTGGGTGCATTGCAGAATTGGGCCAAGTTGCAACACGAATTTGAGTGCGTATTTGGTATTGTGGATTGGCATGCCCTGGCTGGCGGCGGGTGGGCTAAACGTGAACAGCTCCGTGAAAATATTTATGAAATGGCCATAGATTGGTTAACCTTGGGGATTGATCCGGAGGTCGCGCCAATTATAGTGCAATCCCAAATGAAGCAACATGCCGAATTACACGTCGTTCTGTCGATGATTGTGCCGACGCCCTGGCTGATTCGCAACCCGGCGGTTAAGGAGCAGGCGCGTGATCTTGGTCTGATTGAGAGCGATGAAGATATGATCAAAATTGACTATGGTTATCTGGGCTATCCGGTTTTGCAAGCCGCGGACATCATGGTTTATAAGGCGACGCATGTTCCGGTTGGCGAAGATCAAGTGCCGCATATCGAGCTGACGCGGGAAATTGCCCGGCGCTTCAACCATATTTTTGGCGAAACTTTTCCCGAACCAAAGGCCCTGCTAACGCCGACCCCGCGCTTATTAGGCACCGACAACCGCAAGATGAGCAAGAGTTATAACAACTCAATTTATATTGCGGATGCCCCGGACACCATTCAGCAACAAGTCAAGACGATGATTACCGATCCGCAAAAACTGCGCAAAAATGATCCGGGCCGGCCCGATGTCTGCAATGTCTTTTCCTATCATAAAATTTTTAACGACGGCGAGACGACCGAAATCCGCCGTACCTGCGAATCAGGTGAGCTTGGTTGTGTCGCCTGCAAGAAAAATCTGGCCAATAAAATTACCGACTCGCTGCAAACCTTCCGCGAAGAGCGCGTGCGCTGGGAAAAGAGCCGGGACGAAATTGATCGAATCTTTAAAAAAGGCGCGGAAAAGGCGCAGGAGATTACCGAAGCAACCATGAAAGAAGTGCGGCAGGCGGTTAATTTGTACGCTTGATCTCAAAACCGGAATCCCTTCCGTAGTTATACTCGTTAAGGAATGTCAATTTAATAACTTTGGGTAAGTTTACCCTAAGGGTTTTGCTCTTCAACCCTTAGGGTGTGTTCCGAGAAGCCAGACCCTAAGGGTTAAAAAGCAAAACTCTTAGGTTACGCAACCCGGCGCATTTATTCCAAAACCCAAACATATTTTATCGACGTTCCTAAAGGTTGATTTTTGCAGAAAAGACCCTTAGGGTTTACTCTACGACGATCCAGCAAATTTGCGGGTTTTCACCAATTTTGAACAGCAAACCCTAAGGTTTGGAAATGCAACTTCTAACCCTTAATTCAGTATAGGGAAGCTTTCCCAACCCGTCCCGTATTTAAGAAGTGCCCAAGTCTGAACTTATGTTTTATCAACCTTTTCCATCGGAATACCCATGAATCGCTCCCAAAATATCCTCCCCCGTCTCGAAGCCATCCTGCCTTTAGTACAGAGCCCCGGCCGCTATATCGGCGGTGAGTCCAACCAAATCGTCAAAGACCCGGCCAATATCTTAGCCAGCATGGCCCTGGTTTTTCCCGATGTCTACGAAATGGGCATGTCGCACAACGGCACCAAGGTGTTGTACCATATTCTCAACCGCGAGCCGGATTTGGCCGCCGAGCGCAGCTTTGCCCCGTGGACGGATATGGCCGAGCAAATGCGGCGACACGGCATTCCGCTCTACACGTTGGAGTCGTATCGGCCGATTTCCGCCTTTAGCGCCGTCGGCATCTCACTGCAAACCGAGCTGAATTACACCAACGTGCCCTATGTGTTGGAGTTGGGCGGCGTGCCGGCTTTCAGCAAGGATCGGGCGGAACTCGACCCGTTCGTCATCGGCGGCGGGCCGTGCATGGCCAATCCCGAACCGGTGGCCGATTTTTACGACCTGTTCGTCATCGGCGACGGTGAGATTCTGGCGACCAAACTGCTGCGCGTGATTGGCGAAGGCCGCCGGGCCGGACTGCCGCGCGTGGAAATCCTCAAAAATCTGGCCGAACTGCCCGGTATTTACGTGCCGCTTTTTCTGGAGACAGCGACCAATGCCTATGGCGAGATTGTGCCGGCGATAGATTCGGCCCGCGGCGCATATTTGCGGACGAAAGGCATCAAACGCCATTGGGTGGAAGTGTTGAACAAGGACGATTACCCATGGCGCAACTTGGTGCCGCATACCAACTTGATCCACGAACGCTTTTCCATCGAAGTCATGCGCGGCTGCACCCAGGGCTGCCGTTTTTGTCAGGCCGGCTACTGGTATCGGCCCAACCGTGAGCTGCACCCGGACGCCGTGATCGATCTGGCCAAAGCCGGGTTGGCGGCGACCGGCGAGGCCGAACTGGGCCTGCTGTCGCTGTCCACTGCGGATTACGGGCAGGTCAGCGCCGTCACCGATTATTTAGCGCAGGATGAGTTTTTTGACATGGTGGATTTGTCGCTGCCGTCGCTGCGGGCCAATAGTTACGGCCAGGATTTGGCCCTGAAAACGGCCTTTATGGGCGACAACCGCAGCGCCACGTTTGCCCCGGAAACCGGCAGCGAGCGCCTGCGCAAGATCATCAACAAAACCATCAGCGATCAGGATATGTACGAGGCCGCCGAGGCCGTTTTCAGCAACGGTTTCCACAAGATCAAGCTGTATACGATGGTTGGCCTGCCGTCGGAAAATCTGGAGGACATGGCCGCCTTTTGCAACTTGATCGAAAATTTAGACAAAATCGGTCAGAAGTACGGCAAGCGCAATCAAGTCCATCCCAACATCGGCATTCTGGTGCCCAAGCCGGTGACCCCCATGCAATGGCTGGGCCTGATGCCGGAAGATAAGGTCATGCGGCACATTCGCTATGTGCGCGAATATTTCCGCGGCCGGCCGTCGGTCAAAATCACCTGGGCCGATTACGGGCAGACGCATGTGGAGGCGTTTTATTCCAAAGGCGACCGCTCGCTGGCCAAAATGATCTACGCCGCCTATCAACGCGGGCAAGTGTTCGAGAGCTTTTCCGAGCTTTTCAGCTATGCCGGCTGGCAGCGGATTTGGACCGAGTTTGGCTATGAGCAACGCCGGGTTTATGACGATTTGCCGACGGAGGAGCATGTTTTTCCGTGGGATTTTATTCACGCCGGGGTTAGCAAGGGCTATTTGCGGGTGGAATTGAAGAAGATGTATGACGCCGAAAAACAGCGCGTGCCGGATTGCAAATGGGGTCAGCCGGATTGTCAGCGCTGCGGCATTCCCGGTAATTACACCGACACCCAACTCGCGCCCGATCCGCAAAAATACGTCGCCCCACCCACAACGGTCGAGCAGATCAAAAAGCTGGCGGCCGAGCGGCGCGAGCGGCAGAAAAACGTCTACAAATATTTACTGACTTACGGCAAAACCGGTCTGGCCCGCTTTTTGGCCCATCAAATCACGCTGGATATTTTTGTCAAGACGCTGCGGCGGCTGGGCTTGCGGCTGAATTATTCGGAAGGGATGAAGCCCAAGCCGGTGCTGAAGAATCCGGGCGCGCTGCCGCTGGGCCTGGCCTCCAACTGCGAGACGCTGGCCCTGGAATTGAATACGGAAATGACCGGTGATTTGACCGCCTGGGCCGGGCGCATCAGCGAACTGCTGCCCGCCGGCATGACCGTGACGCACATCGAACAACTGGAGCAGACCCGCCTGCCCAAGCTCAAAGCCGTGACCTACCGCCTGCTGAACGCCAACGGTCAATCGGCACAAATGGCGGCGGTGGCGGCCCGCTTCGAGGCCGGGGATCGACCGGGCCGGCTGAAACATCGTGACAAGGAGTTTGATCTGGGCCTGGAAATCGAACGGCTGTGGTTGGACAATCCTTCGACAGGCTCAGGACAAGAGCTGTGCCTGACCGCGCGAGTCAACGAGTCCGGGGCGACGGCCAGCCCGTATGTGCTGTTTGCCGGCCTGTTCGGCGAGTCGCCGGATACGGCGCGGACGTGGTTGATTCGGAAAGATGCTGTGGCGTAGCTTCGGGCGGAAACTTTATGTCCTCGATGAATATGCCATCTGAATCAGAGGCAGGCTTCGTCTCATTTTCACGCTTGACTTTTCTCGGCTGATTTTTGATATTAAACCAAGTCGCGTAGTCTACAGTATTTAAGAAAATGTTTTGGAAGGATCAGACCGGCGATGTAGCACAGATTAGCAATCTGTGCTTTGTGAGGATAGGCACAGATTGCTAATCTGTGCTACATCGTCGCCAAAAACAATATCTTAAACACTGTAATAATGTTGTAAGATCGTTTGTTGAATGTGTGGGAATTATGTTGTTCGAATGGGATAACGATAAAGCTGAGTTGAATGACCGCAAGCACACGATTACTTTCGACGAGGCGCAAACGATTTTTACGGACAACTTGTCGATTATCAAACCTGATTCCGAGCATTCAAGCGGTGAAGAGCGTTTGTGGATTATTGGAATGTCTAACAAAAAACGTCTATTGATTGTATGCTTTACCGAGCGCGGCGAAATAATTCGTTTAATAAGCGCACGCAAAGCTTCAAAACGTGAGCGGAATCAATATGAAGAAGACAACATCTAAAAAGCAACTATCCGATGAAATGCCATCCGAGATTGATTTTTCGGGCGGCGTCCGCGGCAAATATGCCAAGTCCCTAAGGGAAAACGGCTGTACGATCCGCATTTATCATGCGGACGGCACGTTTACGGAGAAACAGGTTCTACCCGAAAAAACCGTTGTACTGGATGCCGACGTGTGGGAATACTTTTCCACATCAGACGCGGTCAATCGGGCCTTGCGAACGCTGATCTCGTTAGTTCCTTCAAAGACTGCCGCACCTAAAACCGCCGCATCGCAAGCCTGATCAAACTGCAATTGTCAAGCCCGTACGTGCTTTTTGCCGGCCTGTTCGGCGAATCACCGGACGCGGCGCGGGCGTGGTTGATTCGGAAGGATCGGGTCGAGTGAATGTTCGCGCTTGCAAGACAAATCAGGTGACAACTTCAGCGGATTTGATAAAATGAGGAATTAGGCATATTGTTTGGGAAATGATTTTAATCGACAAAAGGAGCGTTCATCCATGCCATCACGCACCATCACCTTGACGTTGCCGGAAAGCGTTTATATCCGATTGCAACAGGCCGCCCAGGCCACCCAACAAACATTGGACGCTATGTTTTTACGGGCCGTGGAAATTGGCAGCCCGCCCAATTGGCAAGATGTGCCGGCGGAATTCCAGGCAGATGTAGCCGCATTAGATCGCTTAACTGATAAATCCTTATGGCATATCGCCCGTATGGAACAGCACGAGTCGGAGCAGATTCAATATCAAAATTTGTTAGACAAAAACCGGAACGGAACCTTGTCCGACGCCGAACGGGAGCAACTTCGTGAACTTCGCTTAAAAGCGGATCGTTTGATGCTTTGTAAAGCCCAAGCCGTCGCCTTACTACATTGGCGCGGGTATCAAATTCCATCGGCAAATCAAATGCGGGTGCAAGCGTGAGCGCCTATTTGACCGCAGAATTGCGGGCGCAATTGCTCCGGGTTGATGATCATCGCTGCGCCTATTGTTTAACGACCGAAGCGAATTCCGGTCAGCCCATGACTGTGGATCATATTTTGCCGGAAACGCACTGCGGTTTAACCGAGTTTGGCAATTTGTGCTTTTGCTGCCGCCGCTGCAACGAATTTAAAGGCAGTAAAATCGCCGCCATCGATCCATTGACCGGCGAAGTTGTTCCATTTTTTCATCCACGCCGACAAAAATGGAGCGAACATTTTGAATGGGACGAAACCGGCGCGTTGATGATCGGACTATCGGCGACAGGCCGGGCCACAGTGCCGGGTTTAAACATGAACGATCCGGTGATTGTGGCGACTCGCCGGCGTTGGGTGAGTGTGGGTTGGCATCCGCCTTTAGCACCATAGAGGCCCCGGGGACTGTCCGGGCAATGAATCCGAGGCGACAGCCAGTCCGTATGTGTTGTTTGCCGGCCTGTTCGGCGAGTCGCCGGATGCGGCGCGGGCGTGGTTGATTCGGAAGGATGCTGTGGCGTAGCCTGAGCCGGAAGCATGGATAAGTCCTTGCGCCGACCCTTGGCGCGTCCATTTCCCCTTGACTTTTCCCGGCATATTTTTGATATTAGACCTTGTAGCGAATAAATAAACGTTGCAAGGTCTTTTTGTTAAATGAGTGATCATGTTATTAAAGCGGGATAACAACAAAACCAAATTGAACAAACGTAAGCACGGGATCGCTTTCAACAAAGCGCAAACAGTATTTACAAGCAGCTTGTCGTTGTTAAAGACCCGTCCGGGCGGGTTGCTGCTGTTCATCCTGATCATGGCGATAAGCCCGGACAGTCAGGCGATGCAATTTATTGCCCCTACCTACACCGTCTCCAACGGCTTAACCACAAATTTAGTCAAATCGGCCTGCCGGGATAGCGCCGGCTTTATCTGGCTGGCCACAGATGAAGGACTCGTTCAGTTTGACGGCAAGACATTTTATAATCATGCGGGCCGCTTGCCGACGCCTTACATCAAAGACCTCTATCTTACCCGTGATTCCCGGCTGATTGTTGTTCACGATCAGGGGATTCATCGCGTTCAGGCCTGGCGGGATTCCATTGTTTTCAGCAAATTATTGCCCGGCGGCGGCAGCACGGATTCGACACTTTTTTATCCCAAAACCTTTTATGAAGATCACAGCGGAGCCTGGTGGATCAGCGAGCCGGATGCCGTGGTGCGCTACCGAAACGGGCATTTAAAACGCTATTATTTTGCCGAAAAATACCGCACCAACAGCTATGTGCGCTCCTTTTATGTCGTTGAAGACGATAACGATCGCATCTATGCCATCGCCGAACGGGGTCACGTCTTTTTTTATCAGGCCGAAGCGGATTCTTTCGTAGAATTGGCAATTCCTCCGCCGGCAGCCCCGTTCCTGATTGACGCCGTCGTGATGCAGCCGCATGGAAAATTATGGGCCGGATCGAACGTCGGCCTGTATGAGCTGACATTCAATACAATTTTAGAGAATTTAACCTGGCGGTTAGCGGTCAATCTGCCCAATATCTCGGCCTTAGTTCAGGACCCCGCCGGGCGGCTTTATCTGGGAACCTGGGGAAACGGCGTCCATGTCTTTGATCCTCGCCTGAGCCCGGAATTGATTCAACCGGAAACGCAAAATTCGCCGCGCGTCGTCAACAACCTGCGCCTCACGCCGGACGGGGTGTTGTTGGTCAGTTCCGACGAAGGTTTCACCTTTTTCAAAACCGCTTTCTTTAAACAACTGTCACTGCCAAGCTCAAATTTTTATATCCATACGGTCGCCGTCGATTCCGCCGGAATTATTTATACCAGCGAAGGCGATCATATTTACCGGATCGAAAAAAACGGCGTAACCGAAACGATTAACAAGATTTATACGAAGCCTGGCAGTCTTATCCTCAGCTTGCTGGTTGTTGATGATGACTTGTGGATTGGCTATCGCGATGGCTTTGTAGAGCGGTTGCGCCACGGGACGACCCGGCGCATTGACCTGCCGGATTTGGGGAATCGGGTGATCAATGATATGGCCCTTGATCATCTTGGCAATCTCTGGGTTTGTCAGGACGGCTTGACCGGGGTCTATAAAATCGGACCTGATTGGCGGGTTTCCCATTACGGCCTGGATCAGGGCCTTCCCACCCACGTCATTTGTCTTACAAACCGCGCCGATGATTTTTATGCCGGCAGCAGCGGCAAAAATTCCCACCTCTATCGCTACAACCGCCAAACGGATCGCTTTGAAAATCTAACCGTCAACACCCCCTGGCCTACACCGCAGGAACCGGTGATCGACGACATGGCCTTTGACGCCGCCGGCCGCCTTTGGCTGGGCACAAATCAGGGTCTTTGGCTTTACGATCAGGGCCGGATAAGTCAGCCGGACGGATTGGATGATCTGGCCCGACTGCCGATCAAAGCCATTGCCGTGGATAGCCTTAATCAGGTCTGGTCAGGCACGAATCGCGGCCTGTTTCGCTATGCCGGACAAACGGTTACGGCATTTGGCATGAATGATGGGTTAAGCAGCACAACCATGAGCTACCGTGCCTTGTGTTTGGATCGCCGACAGCGGCTATGGGTCGGCACGGCCTCGGGCCTGTCTGTTTGGCAAGCGGATGTCGGGCAGCGCAATCAAACGCCGTCGCCGCAATTGATTAAACTGTTGGTCAATGGCCGGCCTGTTTATACCCTTACCGACAGCACCGTGTTTGCCGATCAATCCTACTTTGAGATGACCTTTGCGACGCTGTGCTATCCGGCCGAACATATTCAATATCAAACGCGCCGTAACGATTTGCAAAAAGAATGGGAGCCGCCCGACCTCGAAAATCAGCGCATCATTCCCCGCCTGCGATACGGTCACTATCAATTTGAAATCCGCGCCCGACAATCCGGCTACGATTGGAGTCCGCCGACCGTCCTGAAGTTCAACGTAGCGCCGCCGTGGTATCTCAGTCGTCCGGCTTATTTTGGCTGCGCCGCGCTGCTTCTGGCGTTCATTGCCGCGGGCCGTCAATTTTGGCAAACACTGCGCTTAAAACGCGCCGCCGAATTGGAAACCGCCCGTCTGGCCCGCGTTACGGCTTCATTGGGCGAATTAGTCGTCATTATTGATTTGGACGGTAAGATTAATTTTGTTAATGCCGCGCTATTGGATCGATACGGCGATCAACGCCGGCAAATTATTGGTCAGCCATTTGCCCGACTTTTTTCCGCCGAAATGTCCGCGGTTATTGAAGCGGGGCGAGCGTCGGCAATTGCTTCCGGTCGCTGGCGTGATGATGTTATCGGACAAACATCCGTTGATGAAACATTTTGGCTTTCGATAACCCTGACACCGCTGTTGCATGAAAATAAGCACGCCGGTTTGGTTGCGGTTCTGCGGGATATCAGCGAGCGAAAAGAAAGTGAAAAAGCGCTCATCATCGCCCGTCTGGCTGCCGAGCAGGCTGCGCGGGCTAAAGCCGATTTTTTAGCCACCATGAGCCACGAAATCCGCACCCCGATGAACGGGGTTATCGGCATGACCGAATTGCTTTTGCAGACACCGCTGAACGAGGAGCAGCGGGATTTCGTAGGAACCATCCGCGTCAGTGGCGAAAGCCTGTTGAACATCATCAACGATATTCTGGATTTTTCCAAAATCGAAGCAGGCAAGATGGAGTTGGAGCATCGGCCCGTATCCGTTAACGGTCTATTGGAAGATGTATACCGTCTGGCCGGGCCGCGCAGTCAAGCCAAGGGCCTGGAATTAACCTATGATGTTAACCCGGATGTGCCTGCCGTGATTATGGGCGATGTCATGCGCTTAAGGCAGGTTTTGGGCAACCTGATGAGCAATGCCATTAAATTTACAGAAAATGGCGAAATTTCTACAAGCGTAGAAAAAATCGGGGAAGAAAACGGGCTGATCCTGAAATTTTCCATTCGGGACACAGGGATTGGTATTCCGGCGGAAAAAGTAGACAAGCTGTTCAACGCTTTCTCGCAGGTCGATTCTTCAACGACGCGGAAATATGGCGGCACCGGCCTCGGTCTGGCGATTTGCCGCAAACTCGTAGAACTGATGAACGGGCGAATTTGGATCGAAAGCGAGCCCGGCCAGGGTTCGACATTTTCATTTACTATTGCTTCCGCCATTTCTAATGAACCGGCAGAAGTTGACCCGATTGTTTCAATATTAGCCGGCAAACATGCGCTCATTCTCGGCGGCGGCCCGGCTTATCAAAAAATGCTGTCTTCGCACATGAACTGCTGGCAAATGCGACCCTGCGCCATCACTACCACAGCAGAAATTGAGCGGCTGATCGCCAATAAATTTTATGCCGATGTTATTCTGCTGGATTCCGCTTTCGCCAACGCGCCTTTAGAAAAACTGAGCGGACTGCTTTATGAAAAAAGACCGGATCAGGCGACTATTTTATGCCGCGCTGTCGATTTTAAGCCCGATTCGGCAGCGCCAGACTCCGTGGCGGCAATTCTAAATCGACCCATTCTGCAGTCCCAATTGCTAAGCGCGTTGGGGCGGGTTTTTGCGGTACAATCTAAGCCGGTCACTCCGCCGGCTGTTGTCACACCGGCAGACGCGACTTCTCCGCCCGCCGCCGAAACCCGGCGGATTTTGCTGGCCGAAGATGTGGAGGCCAACATCAAAATTATGCGGCTGATCCTGCAAAAAATGGATTTTAGCGTGGACATAGCCCGCAATGGCCGTGAAGCTATCGAAAAGCTGACGCAGCAAACCTATGATCTGATTTTTATGGATGTGCAGATGCCGGAAATGGACGGTTTGGAAGCGGCTTGGCACATTGTTCATAAAATGGCGCTGAATCCGCGTCCGCCAATTATCGCCATGACCGCCAATGCGATGCAGGGCGACCGTGAGCGCTGTCTGGAAGCCGGGATGGATGATTATATTACCAAGCCCGTTCAAATTCAACAAATCAAAGAGATGATAGAAAAATGGGGCCGAAGCGACCAACAGTTAAGTGAAACAGCGTCTAATTAATTACAAAACCGGGGCGATGGGTGTAGCGTGGACCTGATTTTGCAGATAAATCCTTCCGACGATGCTTATTCAAGAACGCTGCTGATCTGGATTGTGGGTTGAACATCGGTATATTTGGGTATATCGCCCAAAAGCTCATCAGCCGCTGCAGCAAACAAGGTTTGAAAATCTTCCAGTGTTTCAAATACCATTGCGGCGATCATTATAAAGGGCGCCGGCACTCCTGGCGCGCCTCCGGCAAATCCCTTGTCGAGAGTTACGCTAATCGGTTTTAGCAGCTTTTTTGCCAAAGGAATATGCGTTTTCTGATAATATGCAACGTCAAAACGCGCTGCCGGTGTGTTTGGATACATGATTTGAACTCGGATCATATTGGCCTCTTTTTGTGAATGGGGTTGCGTGTGTGGCGACAGAATAACAATGCGCTATTACCTGTCAGATAGTTAAGGCGCGATTTCGAACGGTTATTAACGTGGATTCAAAATTTATTCTAAAAAAATTTGAAAGTCAACTTATATCTGACCGGTTTAAAAAAGCAGTCATATTTTGACACCGGAAAAGCTCACCCAAACTTCCGCCATACAGCAAAGAGGGTCAAATTTCTAAAGGTGGTTGACAAAAAAACCTCCCAACTATTTTTAGCAGGGAGGCTTTCCGAGGTTCATTATTTATAGATGTTTAAAGAGGCTTATGCTTGGGGTCCTGTCGAAGCAGGCGGAGTCTCTTTGTCATTAGGCGTTTGCGTTGCCGAGGTCTCGCTGCCGCTTGCTTTATCAGCGCTTGCAGTTTCGGTATCATACACGGTTTCCGGTTGTGATGAATAGCCGGGAGTGTCATTTTTGAAAACTTTCACAATAACCTTAACTTTACCTGGCTCAGTATCCTTGCCAAACTTGCTAAGCAGAATCGAGCCCAGACCCGCAGTTACCAAAACCAGTTTTAGGCAAGCGCCAAAAATGATCATCAAAATACCAATTGCCTTTGCAAAGCCACCGGGCAGTGAGATAAAATAGCCGGCCAGGCTCAGCAGCTCCAACACAAGCACACCCAGCATCGTCTGGCGAGTAACATTATTAACGCCAAAGCTGAAACGATTGTTCACTACATTTCCGACCATTAATGCAGCGGTAGCATAGGCAAAAAGGCTTAGGAAAATAGCCAGGAACGGGATAAAAATAACACCGACACAGGTGAGCGTCATGAGGATGAACACAAAAGGAAAGGCAATCCAGGTGAATATTCCGAACAGAAACGAGCGCCCAAGATGATCACGCATCAGGGTTGCGCTATTTTCCACACGCTGCGGGGCAAAAACGACGACCAGTACTACGAAGGCCAGGATCAGCAAGGTGGCCAAAACATTTTGAAGAAAATCTACAAAACGGCTACCAAAGCTGCTGCCCCAGCCGTTATCAAAAATCTGAATGCCTTCACCATCATGGACATTAAGGTTTAAACCACCGTCCTCAAAAATTTTCTGAACAAAATCACCCGTGCTGACAGTGACGCTCTGTCCACCGACTTTCGCGCCCTCGGCACGATCCAAAAGTCCGCCAACTGTAACGATGTCTTTCTCGACTACTGCATCTGGGCCAAGATTAATCGAGCCGCCCACACTGACCACACTGCCCAGGACTTTGCCTTCAATATTGGCCGGTCCGCCAATCACTACAACGTCTCCTTCGACCTGACCGACAATATGAACCTCCCCGCCCATTGAAAAAATGTTGCCGTAAATAATTTCATCGGCAGCCACATCGGCGCCGGAACCGATGCGGATGATATCACCATGACTTTCGGAAATTTTTTCCCCACGCCGTAAGGCTTCTTCTTGTAATTCCAACGCTCTTTCGCGCTGCTCCTCAGCTCGCTGCAGGTCTTCCTGGGCTTTACGAATTTTCTCTTCGATGGCCTGGATTTGATTCTCAACTTCCCCCGGGATTTCGGGTGCAGCGGGCGGCTGCGGAGTATGCACGGTCGTATCCGCGACGATGACGGCAGGCTTATCCGACGGTTGCGTGTTAGTTTGCGCAACCGCTGCAGCGGCCCATAGCATCGCTACGATGCCAATCACATTTTTAAAAGCATTACTTGAATTATGCATATTGCAAACTCCCTTTTGGTTCGGTCATGAGATACAGGACAAAGGTCCAAAGAACTATTACGATTATCGCGACTGGTAACAAATACGAGAGCGACATCCAGAGAGTTGCAACGAGAGTAAAAAAAGTTTTGCTAATTGAAAGCCACAGATTGCTGAAATTTAAAAAATGAACCAACGAAGCAAACGACTCCTTAAGCCAGAAGACAATCGTCTTGATCTCCGCAGCTTTACTAAAGGGCGTCAACAAACTTTTCAGGCTCAGCAAACTGAGCATTTTATTAAAGAGGAAAACATAGCTGTTCCGACTCATAATGATGAAGGTAACAATACCGACGGTCATTATCGGCCGTAAAACCAGAATTGTCGCCCAACGCATGAGCGCATTTTGTACGCGATAATACCAGGGTATGTGAATGCGGGCTAAGACATTGGCGGCAAAGTCGGCCGGCAACGGCAGCGGCTGGACTTCCCCCAGCAATTGCGCTACCTGCATCATGTTTTGATACTGCCTGCGGCAGCTCGGATTTTGGCGCAGGATCGTCTCAAATTCGCGTGATTCATCGGGCGTTAACAACCCGTCTAATTTATCATTTAACAGGGACTCAAATTTTTTATCGTTCATAATCTCCATCCGTTTCAAAACAATGCAATGTTCAAGAGCTCGCCCAATTTTTTACGGGCGCGATGCACTCGGGCTTTGATTGTACCAACCGGCTCATTTAAAATTTCGGCCATTTCCTCGTAGGATTTATCGTGCAAATGTCGCAGGACAATGACTGCGCGGCTTTCTAACGGCAAAGCCGCAATGGTTTGCTGAATAACCCGATCACGTTGTTGCCGCTCCATGGTCTGGTCAATACGCAGACTCTGATCAGCAACTTGCAGCGGTCGGTTGTCACTGTCCCCGTCATCATCCAAAGAAATTTGGGCCGGTTTTTTCTTCCGCAAATAGTCATAACAATGATTCTTGGCAATTCGATAAAGCCAGCTGGAAAATTTAAAGTCGGCATCGTATTGATTAAGCGCATTAAAGACTTTAACAAAACTTTCCTGAGCCAGGTCCTGGGCGATTTCTGGATCCGAAATCAGTCGAAAGCATAGATTGTACACACCCTGCTGATACTTCCGCAGGAGTTGTGCAAAAGCTTGCTGATCGCCCTTTAGACAGCGCTGTACCAGAATTGAATCTTCTTGATCAAGATGTTCGGCCATTTTTATATGCGCATAGCCTGAATTATTCATTTACGGCTCATGGAGCAGGTCTGTGGAAATCCAACCTTGCGAAGGCTTCAGTGCGCAAAACATGCGAATTTCAAATTAAGCCTTCGCAAGGTTTGACATCTTATCCCATGAACCTCATTTACTACAAAGCCCAAAGACGCGAAAAATCCCGAAAAAGGGCGTTAGTTCCGTGCCGGACTAACGCGGCTTTCGTAAAACTTACCGTCTTTGCCGATTTGTGGCAAAGCATAAACTTTTCAGACCATTAGAGACATTACGAGATAAATACTTAAAAAGTTGCCGGAATTTGCAGAATTTGTTGCAAAATTGTAATGTATAGTTATAATGATTGTCAAGCCGTATGTTACTAAATATGCCGTGTTGCCATTTATTTTAATAAGGATAAGCTATGGCATTTCAGGTGTTATTTGTCTGTACCGGCAATACCTGCCGCTCTCCGATGGCTGAGGGGTTGCTTAAAGCCCTGTTGCCGGAATCAATTCGCAGCGAAGTGCGTGTTTCCTCCGCCGGCACGATGGGTAATGGCTATCCCGTTACCGATTTGGCCTGGCAGGCCTGTGAAAAAATCAATGTGGATATTTCCCGCCATCGCTCGCGCCACTTGACCGAGCCCATGATCGACGAGTCCGATTTGATTTTGACCATGACCGAAGGCCACAAGCACAGTGTTCTGTATCTGCAGCCACGCGCCCATAAAAAGACGTTCACTTTGTCTGAATACGCCGGTCTGGGTATTCGCGATATTCAAGACCCGTTTGGTGGCGATTTTGTCGCTTATCAAATTGCGCGTGACGAGATCTTGGTTTATATTCGTCAAGTTTTGCCGCAACTTGAGGAAATGGTTTTAAAAAAAAAAGAGCCGATTAACGCGACGCAAACCGGTCAAATTCATCTCTACTTAGGGCCTGGCCGACAGCCCAACTTGTTTGCTATCGGCACTGCGCTTTATTTGGGACGACGATTGGCGCTTTATCATTTGACCCATTCTAAAACTGCCGAAACGATGAGTATCTTTCCAGGGGTTAATCTCATTGACTACAAGCAGTTAAACGGCGATTGGCCATTAGAAGACACGGTTATTTTGGAAAATATCGATCGGGCTATAGCCGAGCAATTGATTACCATTGATCAACTTAGCATGTTTTTAAAAACCAAAGAGCCGCACGTAGAGTTAATTTTAACAGCAGCCTCTATTCTGACCGCCATTCCGGATTTCATAAAAAATGTCTGGAAAATTGACGCGGTAAATGTTGTTTAGAACATATTCCTCAAATTTTGAAAACCGATGTGCTATTTGCACAACAGCGGGCATGGGAATTTCTCCTGTGCCCGTTTTTTTTGCCTTTTTATTGGCATTGCTCGGAGTCGAAAGGATGAAATTCATTGCACTATTTTTGATTGGACTATGCCTGGATATTTTGCTCCCGGTCGTCTCGGCTATTGCGCAAAACGAGTCGAGATTTGATCATCTGACCATCCAGGATGGTTTATCGCAAAATCAGGTTTTGAGCATCGCGCAGGATCAGCAAGGTTTCCTCTGGTTTGGGACAGGGGACGGGCTCAATCGGTATGACGGTTATACATTCACGATCTTTAAAAAGCATACCGGAGATTCAACAAGCATTACCAGCAATTTTGTGCGGTCGCTTCATATCGACAAGAATGGCTGTCTTTGGGTCGGCACCATTGGCGGCGGATTGAACCGCTTTGATCCGGCCAGCCAAAGTTTTCAGCGCATCGGCCCCACCGATCCGGTCAACCGCGGCCTGGATATGATCAAGCCGATTTGTGAAGACAGCCTGGGTAATTTATGGATCGGCGCTTACGGCGGCGGCGTGTTCAGGCTGGATGCTTCGACGCTTTCCGCGGCTGATCCGGGCCAGGTTTTGTTCAGCCGGTATCGGCACAACCCGCAGGATTCCACAAGTTTGAGTGACGATGTGTGTTATGCTATCTGCGCCGACAGAACCGGTCTGGTCTGGATCGGCACCAAAGCAGGCGGCTTAAACTGCTTTGACCCGAAAATGGGCACTTTTACACATGATCGATATCGTACCGACGACCCCTACAGTCTGGGACAGGATTTTGTCACCGCCATTTTGGAAGACCGGCGCGGCGATTTATGGGTCGGCACGGCGGAGAAAGGTTTGAGCCGCCTGGCTCGTTCGGCAGATTCCGACCCTGGCACAAATCCGCGCCGATTTATTTGCTACCGGAATGACCCCGCTAATCCTCACAGTTTGCCGCACAATTCGATCACTTCCTTATGGCAGGACCGACACGGTGTTTTATGGATCGGCACTTTTGGCGGTCTGGTTCGCCTGGATTTGAACGATCCGGTCTGCGCCGATCCCCAGACTGCGGTTTTTACGGCATCCGTTAACAAGAAGAATAATCCGGCCAGTCTCAGTAACAACAGCGTCATGACGGTCTATGAAGATCAGGCTGGCCGTTTGTGGGCGGGCACATTAAACGGCGGGGTCAACAAATTGGATCCCAACAGCAACAAGGCCCGCTTTGGGCATTATCAGGCCCTGGCCGGCGAGAAAAATGCTTTGGCGGATAATGATGTGCGGGCAATTTTTGTGGATCGGCGGGATGAACTATGGGTCGGCACGCCAAACGGACTGGATCGCTACGACAAGTCTGCGCAAACATTTGCGCACTACACCCACGATCCCGGCGATGGAAAAATTCTGATTGAGGGCATCAAGGCCGTGAGCGAAGACAGCACGGGCGGGCTTTGGCTTGGCTCAACGCGCGGTTTAGGCCGCTTTGATCCCGTGAGCAGGGATTTTGAAATGTTCACCCATGATCCGAATGATCCTCGTAGTCTGAGCGGTAATGAGATCATTAATATCTATGTGGACCCCAAAAATAGCGTGTGGGTCGGTGCGTATGGGGCCGGTTTGAACCGGTTTAATCCGGACACAAAGGACTTTCAGCATTATCAAAACGATCCCAACGATCCAGGCAGTCTGAGCGACAACTTTGTTTTTGCGCTGACCGAAGACCGGCAGGGAAATTTGTGGATCGGCACGGGCAAGGGATTGAATGTATTGGATCAATCCGGCAGGGTTTTCAAGCGCTACGTGAACAATCCAAATAATCTGCATAGTTTGGGCAGCGACTATGTAAACTGTTTGTATGTTGATCTGGCGGGGACACTGTGGATTGGAACAAGCGGCGGTTTAAGCCGTTGGGATTCGATTCAAAAGGCATTTTACAATTTAACTGAGCAAGATGGCTTGCCCAACAATAGCGTGCAAAGTATTTTGGAAGATGCGCAGGGCAACCTATGGCTCAGCACCAATAAGGGC
Source organism: uncultured Gemmatimonadota bacterium (assembly GCA_964404765.1). Classification (GTDB taxonomy): domain Bacteria; phylum 4572-55; class 4572-55; order 4572-55; family 4572-55; genus CAYOLL01. The sequence continues at coordinate 17,721 of CAYOLL010000082.1, forward strand.
ATTTGCAAGTTTAACCCGTCGGCAAAGACTTTCAAAAACTACGATGCGCGAGATGGTCTGCAAAGTGACGGCTTCAACGCCCGTGCCTGTTTCAAAGATCAATCCGGCCAAATGTATTTTGGCGGCATCAATGGCATCAGTGTGTTTGACCCGCAGCAAATTTCGGACAACTCCTATCGCCCGCCGGTCGTTTTAACCGATTTCCAGATTTTTAACCAAACGGTTGCGATTGGGGCAAGTACTCCACTGACAAAACACATTAGCCTGACGGACCAAATTACGCTATTGTACCATCAAAGCGTTTTTTCCTTTGAATTTGCAGCGCTTAACTTTACCCTGCCGGAAAAAAACCGCTATGCTTACAAAATGGACGGTTTTGACAATGATTGGACATATACGGATGCTCGCCGGCGTTTTGTGACGTATACTAATCTTAATCCGGGCGCTTATATTTTTCATGTTCGAGGCAGCAACAATGATGGTATATGGAACGAGCAGGGCGCGTCGGTCAAAATAGTTATCACGCCGCCGTGGTGGAAAACCTGGTGGGCTAAGACATTTTATGTCGTCTTTTTCCTGACCAGCGGCCCTTCCATCTATTTCTGGCGCGTCAGCAATTTGAAAAAGCGGCAGCGGAGGCTTGAACAAACCGTGCGCGAACGCACTGCGGAAATAGTTCACCAAAAAGATGAGATCGAGGCTAAAAATCAAAAACTGGTAGAAATGGATCATTTCAAGCAAAGCATGATGAGCATGATCGTGCACGACCTGAAAAATCCGCTCAGCGCCATCCTCAATGTCATTGAATCCCATTCCGTGCAGTCGCAAATCGAAATGCTGCGCCATTCCACCCGCCAGATGCTGAATCTGGTCATGGATATTCTGGATGTACAGAAATTTGAAGACGCCAAAATGAAATTAGATTTGGACAACCATGTCATATCCGATTTGGCGAATAGCGCCATGCGACAAGTCTGCTTTTTGGCCGAGCGCAAAAATATTGTCATTCGCTGTGAGATTCCGACGCAACTTGCCATGACTTGTGATCGCGAATTGGTCGAGCGGGCGCTGGTCAATCTGTTGACCAATGCGATTAAGTTTACGTCGAATAACGGGCGGATCAACCTTTCGGCTAGAAATGACATTTTTCAAAAAAATGTCATCTCTACAGATAGCAGCTTTGTACGAATTGAAGTTCATGACAGCGGCGATGGCATTCCGTCGGACAAGCTGGAGTTGATTTTCAGCCGCTTCGGGCAGGTTGAGGCCAAAAAGTCCGGCGGCGTACGCTCCACCGGCTTGGGTCTGACGTTTTGCAAGTTAGCCATTGAGGCGCACGGCGGAAGAGTCGGCGTGGAATCGGAAGTCGGCAAGGGGGCGACATTTTGGTTCACGCTTCGCCAGGCTCAACCGGCGCAGGCTACGATTGCCGAGGCTAAATCGCCGGCCGATGATTTAGCTTTAGCCAGGATGCCGCTGTTTATTTTTGATGATGATGAGCGGCAAGCGCTGGCGAACTTTCTTGCTGAGTTGCGAAAATTGCAAGTCTACGAAATTTCCGCTATTCGTAAAGTATTAAAATCCGTAGAAGTTCTTCCCGGTGGAAATATCGCGCAGTGGAGCGCGGAGTTAAAAAAAACGATTTATGCTGGAAATGAAGAGCATTATAAGGAGTTGCTGAATATATGAAAACCTATCGCATTTTAATTGCTGACGATGAGCCGGAGCATCTGGAAACGATGTTGGAAATTGTTGAATCTTCAGGCGAATCATACGAGGTGCTGCAGGCGCTGAATGGCCGCATAGCCGCTGAAATTGCTTCCCGTCACGTGCCCGATTTAATCATCACCGATTGGCAAATGCCGGAAATGGACGGCCTGCAACTCATCCAAAAGTTGAAGGAAAATATGGCCACGCAGGATATTCCTATCGTCATGTGCACCGGTGTTATGATTACGCCGGTCCATTTGGACACAGCCCTGAGCATCGGCGCGGTCGATTTTATCCGTAAGCCGATTGACCGCGTGGAATTTCTGGCCCGTGTCCGCACCATGCTGCGCCTGGCCGATGCCATGAGCGAAATTAAAAAACAAAACCGGGAATTGGCCCGGCATATCGAGATGCAGCGTGAGAAACTGATCAAAATTGCCGAAGCCCTATCCGAAAAAAATCAGGTCATTGCCCGCCTGTACGAATACGCTCCGCCCGATCTAAACACTGAGCAAACACCTGCCGAAAAAGTGCTGCACGAGCTGCAAGACAGCCTTAGCGCCCAGGCCGACTGGAGCTCTTTTAAAGAACAGTTTAATCAAACTTACCCGGAGTTTTTAGGTCGCTTAAGCGAGCTTTATCCAACGCTGACCCATCAGGAGCTCAAGGTTTGCGCCCTGGTTAAGATCGGTTTATCCACCCGTCAGATCGCCAATCTTCTTTTTCTTTCCAAACGCAGCATTGACACCCATCGCTATAATGTGCGTAAAAAGCTGAATCTGTCACCGGAGACCGATTTGGGTGTGGTGATGGAGACGGTTTAGTGATAGAGTCCAAAGCTATCGCTTTGAACTCCGAAAATCCGCTCCGAAAATTCAGTATCCCCACGTAATGATTTGAGTACCCCCCTTGTCCGGTAGAATATATATACTTACGCTGTCCGCCAAATGGCTGCCGCTGTTCCGATTTGAATCAGGTTGATTTGTGGTATATGGCGGGGTAAGGTTTCATCCGACGCTTTTCGAGCAGCGGCAGCCTCCAAGACCTTCAAGGTTTTATGCCTTGAAGGTCTTCCCGGCGCAAAAATTTCTGAATTTGATTGACATCCCGGAAAAACGGCCTTATTGTCTGTGTATTACACGTTGTGCCATTACATCCCTATTATTGTTCACCTTTTCAAAAAGGAGTTTCCCATGAAACGCGCGATTTTTCTTCTCATCATCTTATTGGCGCTGAGCGCCCAAACCGCTTCCGCTGCCATCACCGCCGCCCTCAGCTTGCAGGGCATCCTGCGCGATAGCGACGGCAAGGCCGTGGACGACGGCACCTATTCGCTGACCTTCAAAGTTTATAGCGCCTCGACCGGCGGCACCGCGCTGGAAACGACCGCCAAAAGCGTGACTGTCGTCAACGGCGTCTATTCGGTCGTCTTGAGCGGCACCGATTTGGACGCGCTGACCTTTTCGGTTGATTATTACATCGGCATCACCTACAACGGCACAGAATTCCCCGATCGCGTCCAACTGACCGCCTCACCCTACGCCATGGCGTTGGTCGGGACGAGTAATGTCTTTCCCTCGTCCGGCAGCGTCGGCGTCGGCACAACCAGCCCAACCTCGACGCTGCACGTCGTCGGCAGCTCGTATCTGAACGGAGCAGGAACGATCACCGGCACGCTTAGCACCGGAATCAATGACAATACCGGCGGTTTTTTTAATGTTTATGGCGGCGGCACCGGCACGACCGAAGGCGGGCAGATTGATATTTATAATTCGGACGCCTCGGATGGGACGGTCAATTATTATTCGGTGGATGCTTATAACGGCGAGTTGCGCATGTTTAATAGTTCCAGCAACAATTACATCAATTTCAAGGCCAACAACGATGTCTGCCTGAACCAGAGCAACACCGGCAAGGTCGGCATCGGCACAAGCAGCCCCAGCGCGCCGCTACATGTTATCGCCAATGGCAGCAATCTAACGGGCAGTAGCAACGGCATCTATTTGTATGACGCCGGCACGGCTTCGACCAACCATGCCATTATTTGCGCCACGGTTAACGGCTCGACGGCGGGCGATCCATATCTCCAATTGGATGTGAACAGCGAATCAAGCTGGTCTATGGGCATTGACAACAGCGATGGTAACAAGCTGAAATTTGATAACGTGTGGGGCAGCGTCGGCGGCGCTACCAAAATGACTATCCAGACCGACGGTCACGTCGGCATCGGCACAAGCAGCCCCAGCGCCTTGTTGCATGTTACCGGCACCGGCGCCTATTTCACATACGGCAGCAATGCGGATCAATACGGTTATAACGGGCAAGATGCGGTCAACAGCGGCTCGTCAAGCGACGTTCTCGCCTATTTTTCAGAGGGTCGCGTTATCGTTGACCACTCCATCATCGCGGCCGAAAGTCCTTCGCCTTCCGACAGCCGGGCCAAGCGTGTTTTAGGTCGGAGCGATAATCGAGCGGATTTAGAGACTTTGAATCAACTGAAAATCACGGATTATCAATGGATTGACCGCGCTCTGAACCAAGGCCGGCCGCAAAAGAAGGTGATCGCCCAGGAAGTCGAGCGGGTTTATCCCAATGCGGTCACACAAACGGAAAATGTTTTGCCCACCATCTATGCCAACGCGCAAAAGGTCGAATATGACGCCGACAAAAAGCAGTTGACGCTTACGACCGAACAGCCGCACGATTTTGCCATCGGCGATAAAGTGAATGTATTTACCGATCAAGGTAACCTGACGATGCGCGAAGTGCTGACCGTGCCTTCGCCCAATGAATTTGTAATCGCTTCCGATCATTCGGCGGAAAAAGCCTTTGTGTATGGCAAATGGGTGAAAGACTATCGCGTCGTGGATTACGAGGCCATTTCCATGCTCAATGTCAGCGCGACGCAGGAATTGGCCAAACAAATGGCGTCGCTGCAAACAGAAAATGCCGCACTCAAGACCAAGCTGGCCGAGTTGGAAAGTCTGAAAACGGAAATGGCCGCCATCAAAGCCATGTTGAATGGCGCGGACAAGCCTCAGGTCAAACAAACGAGCCTTCATTAATCAAGTACGGATGAAGAATTCGTAATTTCTAATTCGTAATTTCAAAAATGGAGGATTTTATGAAATATAAATCTTTGCTATGGCTGATCGGATGGATCATCCTGTTGCCGACCTTGAGTCACGCCGGATCGGTGCAGCACACGGCCATTATGACCAACGGCGGCGTGACATCCAGCCGCACGTCCAGCGGCACGATCTTAGTCACGGTCGGGCAAAACGCGGTGGGCGATCTGGGCTATACCACATCGGCCAGCGCGGCGATTGGTTTTTGGGCGCGGTTCAAGCTGGAGCCGATGAGCCCGTCCGTTTTTGCCACCGACGGCGCGTACGCCGATAAAGTCGTGGTCTCGTGGACGGAAAACGGCCTCAGCCCATCGGCCCAGGACGGCTTTAAAATTTTTAGAGGCGGTAACTTGTTGGCCACCGTCGGCTATAACGTGGACGAATACCAGGATTTCAACGTCAAGGCCGGTAAATATTACACGTACGAAGTGCTGGGCATCAACCAGTTCGGCGAAGGCAGTGCTGGCGACGACATCGGCTTTATCAATCCCAACGGCACGATCACCGGATATGTGGATACCAAGAATGGTAGGCCGGTTAACGATGTGGATGTGACGCTGACGCCGCTGGTCGGTTCGGCGCTGAATTTTGACGGGGTGGACGATTATGTAGACTTGCCGACCGTGACTGAATTTGGCAAAGCGGATTTTACCATCGAAGCCTGGGTCAAGACCACGGCCACGGTCTCGCAGGGCATCCTGACCAAGAACGACGGCGATACGTCGTGGGAAGCGAACGAAAAATCGTTTTACCTGACCAGTGGCGGTATCCCGCAATTTGTCGGTTTTGGCAATAACTACATCAAAGGCACAACCGCGGTCAATGATGGCCAATGGCATCACATTGCCGTTGTGTGGGACTACAGCGGCAGCGGCACCAGCGGTACTCGTCATATATATGTGGACGGGCAGGATGATACCAATACGTCCACATCCAATTATGCCGCCAGCAACAATGACAATTCCGCCCATACCATTAAGCTGGGCGGCAAAAGCAGCAGCGAGGCGGCTAACAACTTTTCCGGCAGCATCGACGAGGTGCGCATCTGGAACACGGCCCGTTCCGCCGAGGAACTGAGCACGTACATGAGCCGCACCCTGAGCGGCAGTGAAACCGGTTTGCAAGCTTACTGGGGCCTTAATGAAAATCTGGGTGACTATGCTTTCGATTTGACCGACAATAACAACGACGGCACGCTTTACAATAATCCGACCTGGGACGATGACGATATTCCGTCGGTCTACTATGTGGGCACGACCGACGATGACGGTAATTATGAAATCAACGGCATCAACTATGGCGACGGCACGACCTTTACGGCCACGCCGAGCAAGGCATCGCCCATTGACTCGTATTCGCTGGAGTTAGACGGCACAAACGACTACGTGGTCCTGGATCACGACAGCCGTCTGAATACGGACAATACCTTTACGGTCGAAGCCTGGGTCAAGCGGTTGAGCGCGGGCAGCGGCCAGCAAATCATCTTAGCCAAATACGACACCGACGCCGGCGATGTCAACGGCTACATCCTGCGCTACAATCAAAGCTCGACCCGCATCGAAGCGGTCATCGGCGACGGCGTGAATGTCTACACCGCCACCGGCTCGGCCTTTAGCCTGTCCACCTGGTATCACGTGGCTATGACCTACAACGACGGCGACAAGGCCATGTATCTCTACGTCAACGGCGTTTTGGCGGATACGGAAAGCGCGCCCGATCTGGATTCCGGCGTAAACACGACCGAAAGCGATTTGTGGCTCGGCGCGTCGCCGGTCACGTCGTCAGGCTATATCAACGCCCGCATTGACGACGTGCGGATTTGGAGTACGACCCGCAGCCAGACCGAAATCTCGGCTAACAAAGACAATGTGGTGGACAGCGACACCGACGGCTTAGTCGGTTACTGGCCGTGCAACGAAGGTTCCGGCGATGTCATCACCGACAGCAGCGTGGGCGAGGAAGACGCCGATAACCCGGTCAACGGCCTGTTGACTAATACGACCGAAGCGACCGTTTGGGACGACGATACGCCCAATTCCGAAACCGTCATTCACGAATTTTTGCCGGAATCGCGCAAGGTGACGCTGACGCCGAGCAATACGGCCATCGACAATGCCGATTTTGAGGATCAAACGCTGATCCCGGTGACCGGTTTTGTCCGTTTTACCGGCACGCTCTGCTTTGAGGAAAACGTGGAGATTCTGGTGAACGGCGTGTCCTACAATCCGCAAATCATGACCGACGAAAACGGCGCGTTCACGGCCGAATTTGAACCGGGCACGAGCCACATTCTCAGCCCGTCGTTTGAGAATCACAGCTTTGTTCCGGCGACATGGGAAATCGACGAATTGACTTCGCCCGTGGCCGGCATTGTCTTCAAAGACCAGACCGTGCGCGATCTGACGGTTAATGTCTACGGCGGAACGGAAACCTGCGGCATCACCCTGGTACCGCCGACCGGCAACCTGCAAGTCACCGTGACCAGCACGCCCTCCTGTTACGAGACCACGCAAAACCTGACTTCCGGCACGGCCATTACCTTTGAGGATTTGCCGGCGACGAATTTTACCGTCACCATCGAGCATCCCGACGGCAATATTGAGTTTGACGGTCAGGAAGCCGATTTGCGCACGGACGACGGCGAGGTCAGCTTTGAATATCATAGCGATATTCAAGTGGCCATGAGCGGTCTGGAATCGTACACCAAAACCTGCGTCAAAGGGACGGACGGTTCGACGCTGGCCGGCGGGCCGATTTTGGAACAGCAGGATTATTTTCCATACGTATTGAGCGCCTCGATTTATGAAGATTACAGCCCGTACGGCGGGACGTGCGCGGTGGACACCGGCTACGTGGTTGTCACCAATAGCGCTTCGGACACGGGCGATACGACCATTTATTTTGGCAACGGCGCGATTTCCAATTACCAATTTTACACCAACGGCCCGAATATCCTGAGCGGCGGTGATCATCCTTATCAAAAGTCTATCGAACTGACGGCTTACGAACTGGTGCAAAGCCCGGCCGACAGCTCGTGGGTGGACGGGCGCTCCGGCAGCGAAACCGAATGGGTCTACATCGAAGGCCAACGGGCGCGCGGGGCCCAGTTTGCCACCTTGTCC
>CAYOLL010000083.1:0-25325 GCA_964404765.1 uncultured Gemmatimonadota bacterium
CAAAGTTTGTAATGCTATGTAAATATTATCGTTATATGATAATCGCTGACGTCAAGTTAAGGCTGAATTCAAAACGCTTTGCCGAAGCCGAAGAAAAGAATGAAAAATGTTAAACGCTTTGCCGAAGCCGAAAAAAATAGGCAAGCCGGAGATAAAAAGCTGTTTGAAATGACTGTAACTCCGAACCAAAAAATCGAAGCGTTAGACAAAAAAAATCGACCGAAATCATAGCATTATTATGAGTGCAATAGATAAGCTTGTTGTAAAGGACGTGCCCGAGCTGAAGACTGAAAAAACAGCCATGATCGCCCGTCAAGATCGCCATGAACAGCGCTTGCGCGTTATGGAAACTACCAGACGCGGCTAAATGTGGCTATATCGAATGGATCTTCACTTAAAAGAGCGATTCCGTTCATAACGGAATCGCTTATTTTTTATTTTTTTTAACAACAGCAACGGTAAGGATTCGTATCCCTGTATGTTTGCAAAAATACTTATTGCCAATCGAGGCGAAATCGCCTTGCGTATTATTCGTGCCTGTAAAGAATTAGGCATCAAAACGGTTGCGGTTCATTCCGAGGCGGACGCTAATTCGCTGCATGTTCGTTTTGCCGATGAAGATGTGTGCATTGGTCGTCCGGAGAGCAGTGACAGCTATCTCAATATTCAACGCTTGATCAGTGCCGCAGAAATTACCAACGCCGACGCCATCCACCCTGGTTACGGGTTTTTGGCCGAAAATGCTCAGTTTGCCGAAATTTGTGAATCCTGCAACATTACCTTTATCGGTCCGCGCCCCGAAACCATTCGCATCATGGGTGATAAATCCGAGGCCAAAGCCCAGATGAAAAAAGCGGGTGTACCCATGCTGTCCGGTAGTGACACGCCGGTAGAGGATATTAAAGATGCTGCGGCTATCGCAGGCACAATCACCTATCCGATTATTATCAAGGCTGTTGCCGGCGGCGGCGGTCGCGGTATGCGCGTAGTCAACGGTCCGGAAGAACTGGCGCAAAACTTTTTTATGGCTCGCCGAGAAGCCGAGAACGCTTTTAAAGATTCACGGGTGTACATCGAAAAATTTTTGAGTAAACCGCGCCACGTTGAAATTCAAATTCTGGGTGATAAATACGGCAATGTGGTACATCTGGGTGAGCGTGACTGCACAATACAACGTCGGCATCAAAAGCTGCTTGAAGAATCCCCGTCGCCCGTTGTGGACGCAGTGTTGCGTCAAAAAATCGGCGAAATTGCGGTAACCGGGGCCAAAAGGGTCGGTTATCAAAGCGCCGGCACGATGGAGTTTTTGATGGATGAAAAGCGCAACTTTTACTTTATGGAAATGAACACGCGCATTCAGGTCGAGCATCCTGTGACCGAAATGGTGACCGGCATTGATTTGATTAAAGAGATGATTCGCATCGCTGCAGGCGAGCCGCTGGGATATACCCAAAGCGACATCACCTTCCGCGGCCATGCCATTGAATGTCGGGTCAATGCCGAAAATGTGGCCAAAGGGTTTGCGCCGTCGCCCGGTAAAATTACCAGTCTGAACTTGCCGGGTGGGCCGAACGTCCGCATCGATTCCCATGCCTATGCCGAATATGTCATCCCGCCCTACTATGACTCCATGATCGCCAAAATTATTGTCTACGGCAAGACGCGGCAGGAAGCCATTGCCCGTATGAAAAGATGTCTGGAAGAATGCATCATTGAAGGCATTCACACCACCATCCCCTTTCATTTACGGGTAATGGAAGACGAGCGCTTTATTGCCGGCGATGTCACTACCCATTTTGTACAGGAGATGGGTTTATAATAACACAAGCTCTGTTTTAGACATACTGTAATCTTTCCCTGTCAGCATTGGCGTATTTTTTGCTTGCATTCCCTTTATACGAGTCATATCTTTACCCGCTTTAATTTTCTCTAAATTAAAGGTTCTGTTAATGGTGTCATCATTTATTATCGACACATTTTTATTGCGTGCGGGTAAAAACCGATTTACGATTGAGCTAAAGCCGGACGCTGTTGGTTTGGCTGAAGATCAGGTGCAGCTAATTGCGCCTGTGCAAATCAATCTGACAATCGAAAAGATAGAAGCCGAGCTAATTTTTACCGGTGATTATAAAACATATGGCCGATTCGAATGTCATTGCTGCTTGAGCCAATTTGATCAGCCTTTGGAAGAGACCTTTGAGCTATGCCTCCGGCCGGAACGAACCGCATATCCCAAAGAGTTAGAACTCAGTGAAGACGATACATTAGAGTATACTTATACCGGTAAAGAGATTGATTTTTGCCTCTACCTGCGCGAAATGATTATTTTAGCGCTGCCGATCAAACATCTTTGTCAAAAAGATTGCAAGGGGCTTTGCCCTCATTGCGGTCAAAATCTAAACGAAACCAATTGTTCGTGCAAATCCCCAACACATGATCCGCGTTGGGAAAAGTTAAAGCAACTTAAGTAGAACTGAAGGAGATAATCATGCCAAATCCTAAACGCCGCCATTCCAAATCCAGACGCGATATGCGTCGCGCTACTTGGAAAATGGCAATTCCCGCGATGAGCACCTGCTCAAATTGCAGCCAAACGAAATTGCCGCATCGGGTCTGCCCGCATTGTGGCTATTATAATGGGCGTAAAATAGTTGAGGTTAAAGAATCCTGATAACGTATCGCGGAATTTGATCGGATAGATGACCACAATTTTAACTTGACTTGTTGCCAGGAGTGGTGAATGCGCATTGCTTTAGATGCAATGGGTGGTGATAACGCGCCAATCGTAAATGTGGAGGGCGCTCTTGAGGCGCTCAAAATTGACTCACGATTGGAAATCGTTTTGGTTGGCGACGAGCGAATTTTAAATCCGCTTATAAAAAAGTACGCTGCGCCAATAGATCGCTTGTTTATTCATCATGCCTCGGAAGTAATTACGATGCACGACGCCGCAACTCAGGGTGTGCGTAAAAAAAAAGACGCGTCGATCAATGTGATGTATAATCTGCAAAAAGAGCATAAAGCCGTTGCTTCCGTCAGCGCCGGACATACCGGGGCCATGTTGACTGCCGGTTTATTTTGTCTGGGACGACTGAGCGGGGTTAAACGGGCGGCGATTGCGACTTTTTTGCCGACCGAAAAAGGCCGCTGTATTTTGCTAGATGCCGGCGCTAACATGGATTGCAAAGCCGAATACCTGGCGCAATTTGCCACGATGGGCAGCATCTACTGTAAGCACATGCTTGGCGTCGACTCCCCTCGTGTTGGTCTGCTTAATGTGGGCGAAGAGACAACAAAAGGCAACGAAGCCGCCCGTCAGGCCCATGAGATATTGACCACATTGCCGCTCAACTTTATCGGCAATATCGAGGGTAGCGATATCTTTAAAGGCACGGCAGATGTGATTGTCTGCGACGGTTTTATCGGCAATATCGTGCTTAAATTTGCCGAAGGAATCATTGGATTTATTCGCTCGACGCTGAAACATCACACCTCCAAAAGCCTGCTGGCCAAAGGCGGGCTGGTGCTCTTGGCGCCATCGCTGACGGCCTTGACCCGCCGCATGGATTATTCCGAATATGGCGGCGCGCCTTTATTGGGATTAGATGGCGTGGGGATTGTCAGCCACGGCAAGTCCAATGCCAAAGCCATCAAAAATGCGTTGCTGGTTGCCGCCAAATTTGTGGAAAACCGCGTGAACGATCTGATTCGGGAACAGTTGAGTGTCGGCGTTCAGCCTGCCTCTCCAACCGCTGAGGAATAAGCCTTGAAATCCGTCGGTATCTTGGGAACCGGAATGGCGGTTCCGGAAAACATCGTCACCAACCATGACATTGAAAAAATGGTTGAAACCTCCGACGACTGGATCTGGACACGAACCGGCATTCGGGAACGCCGCGTGGCCGGCCCAACCGAACTTAACTCCGATTTCGCCGCGAAAGCCGGGAAAATGGCGCTGGAAAACGCCAAAATCTCCCCTGAGCAGATTGATCTGGTCCTGCTGGCTACTGTCACCGAAGACAAAATTTGTCCGGCGACCGCCAATTATGTCCAAACAAAGCTTGGCATTCCAAACGCGGCTTCTTTTGACCTGAATGGCGCCTGTTCCGGCTTCATCTATTCATTGCTGACGGCAGAAGGTTTAATTCAATCCGGCGCCTGCAAGCATGTTCTGGTGATCGGCTCGGAAATCATGAGTCGCATTTTAGATTGGGAAGACCGAAATACCTGCGTTCTGTTTGGCGATGGCGCTGGCGCGGTGGTCTTAGGCGAGGTCGAAAGCGGACGTGGTATTTTATCCCGCTACATGCGCAGCGATGGTCGTTTGGCCGATCTGCTGCATGTTCCCGGCGGCGGCACCAATATGCGCCCAACGCATGAAGTGATCGATCGCAAAGATCACCTGTTAAAAATGTCCGGCAACGAGGTCTTTAAAAACGCCGTTCGCTTTATGGGCGAAAGCGCGGAAATCGCCATTGCCCAGGCCGGGCTGACCAAAGAACAAATCGACTTGATGATTCCCCACCAAGCCAATGTCCGCATCATCGAGTCAACCGCCAAACGGATTGACCTGCCGATGGCGAAAGTCTTCGTCAATATCGACCGCTACGGCAATACGACCGCCGCGTCTATCCCCATCGCTTTGTATGAAGCTTTGCAGGAAAAACGCATCGGGTCAGGTTCCAATGTATTGCTGGTCGCCTTTGGCGCGGGATTCACTTGGGGCTCGGCGGTCGTGCGCTTGTAACAGACACAGAGGATGACGCATGTCTAAAAAAATCGCACTATTATTTCCCGGCCAGGGCTCACAATCAGTCGGCATGGGCAAAGATATTTTTGAGGCGCATCCTGAAGCAAAGGCCGTTTTTCAGGAAGCCGACGCGGTATTGGGTTTTGACCTGAGCGGAATTTGCTTTAACGGCCCCGACGATGAATTGAAAAAAACCCATATCACCCAACCGGCGATTTTGACCCACAGCGTAGCTGTGTTGCGCTTGTTGCAAAAAGCCGATCTTCAGCCGGTCTTTGCCGCCGGTCATAGTTTGGGTGAATATTCCGCCCATGTAGCTGCCGGTTCGCTTAGTTTTGCCGATGCCTTACGCGCGGTTCGCCTGCGCGGCGAATTGATGTATCGCTCCGGCGAGGAAAGACCGGGCACCATGGCGGCGATTCTGGGATTAGCCCCGGAAAAAGTTGCGGAAGTCTGCGCCGAGGCCGCATCCGTCGGCATTTGTCAGCCGGCCAACTTCAATTCCCCGGAGCAAACGGTTATCTCCGGCGAAATTGCAGCCGTCAAAAAAGGGATGGAACTTGCTTTGATTAAAGGCGCATCCAAAGCGGTGCAGTTGGAAGTCAGCGGCGCTTTCCACTCGGCCTTAATGCGTGTGGCCAAACAGGGTTTAGCCGAAAAACTGAATCAAGCCGACATTCGGGATGCAACTTTTCCGGTTATTGCCAACTATACCGCGCAGCCGGTAAGACAAGCGGCGGAAATTTGCGCTACTTTAATTGAACAATTGGATCATCCGGTGCGCTGGATAGAAACCATTCAACTTTTGGCGAACGCCGGGGTTGAGCTGTTTATTGAAGTCGGACCCGGTAAGGTTTTGTGCGGACTGATGCGCCGGATAGATCGAAGTTTAACGGCAGTGCCTACGAGTTCGCTTAAGGACCTGGAAAAAGCGCTCGAACACCTCAAAAATTAGTTGCGGTTATAAAAGATGATACAGATTGATTTATCTTCAAAAGTAGCAGTCGTGACTGGCGGAAATCGCGGCATCGGCTTGGGCATTGCCAGAACGCTGGGTCTGGCCGGGGCGACAGTTGTCATTTGCGCCCGCAATGCCGACGCCTTAAAATCAGCCCAAAACCAATTGCAGGAAGCCGGTCTTAAGGCCGATAGCTTTGTTATGGATATTGCAGATAGCGCACAGGTAGCCGAAACGGCAAGCGCGATCCTTAAGAAATATGAGAAAGTCCACATTTTAGTAAACAATGCCGGTTTGACCAACGATAAATTGGTGCTGCGAATGTCTACTGAGGACTGGTTACAGGTAATTAATGTCAATTTGAATGGAACTTTTAGCGTAATTAAAAGTTTTTTACGTCCGATGGTGAAGCAGCAGTATGGTCGGATCATCAATATTACATCCGTGGTCGGTTTGAGCGGAAATGCCGGTCAGGCCAATTACGCTGCTTCTAAAGCCGGTATTATTGGTCTGACTAAATCATTGGCCAAAGAAATCGGCAGCCGCAACATCACCGTCAATGCGATTGCGCCCGGATTTGTCGAAACCGACATGACCGGCAATTTATCCGAGGACATCCGGAAAAAATACTTGGAAGGTATTCCGTTAGGCCGATTTGGAACGACTGAGGACATCGCCAACGGCGTTTTGTTCTTAGCGTCTGATTTAGCGGCTTATATGACCGGGCAAACGCTGGTTATGGATGGCGGGATGTTTACCTGAAAAATTTAAAATGCGCCACAAAGGCGCCAAAGCCCAAAAAAATCACTAAGGTTTTAATTAATAATAAGTTGCAATGATGAAGCTGCAGATCAACGTTAACGGTTTAACTTTTCATTCTTCTTTGTGAAACTTTGTGTTTTTGTGTTTTCGTGGCTAAGAATTTTTTAAAAGAAATTTGTCAGCGCAAATGATTGTTAATTTTCATTCGTTTTAACCCTTAACCGGAGGTTATTCAATGGTATCGGCCGAGTTAGAAGAAAAAGTTCGGAAAATTATTGTGGAACAGTTAGGTGTCAGCGCCGAGCAAATAACGCTCGTGGCCTCTTTTGTTGATGACTTGGGAGCGGATTCTTTGGACACAGTTGAACTGGTCATGGCTTTTGAAGAGGAATTTAACATCGAGATTCCTGATGAAGATGCCGAGAAACTCACCACGTTTGGTGACGCCCTCGTTTATCTGGAAAAGAAAATGGCTTAACATGTTCAGGCAGAGCCACTCTCTGCCTGAACTCCCAAATCTATTTGGTAAAGGTAAAGAGGTGGTTTGGCATGACAAAAAGAAGGGTCGTCATAACAGGTGTCGGCGCAATAACCCCTATTGGCAGTACTGCGCCGGAATATTGGGACGGACTGATCAATGCGAAATCGGGCGTGTCCCGTATTACCCGCTTTGACCCTGATCAACCCGCGGATATACCTGTAAAAATTGCCGCAGAAATCAGAAATTTTGATCCGCTTAAGTTTTTGACCCCTAAGGAAGTCAAGCGCCTGGATCGTTTTGTGCAGTATGCCGTTATCGCCGCTAACGAAGCCATACAGCAGGCTAATCTTAAAATGGATGCTGTTGATGCGACCCGCGTGGCCACGATCATCGGCTCTGGCATTGGCGGCATGGAGACATTTGAAGATCAAGCCCGGACCATTGTTGAAAAAGGTCCGCGCCGGGTCAGCCCGTTTTTTATTCCGATGATGATTGCGGACCTGGCCGCCGGCGAAGTTTCTATACGCACCGGGGCGAAAGGGCCGAACTATTGTACGGTCTCGGCTTGCGCATCCGGCGCTCATGCTATTGGCGAGTCCTTCCGGACGATTCAGCGCGGCGATGCCGATGCGGCCATTACCGGCGGATCTGAAGCGGCAATTACGCCCCTGTCTATTGCTGGTTTTGCCAATATGAAAGCGCTATGTTCCGATGGCAATGACCACCCGGAAACTGCCAGTCGCCCTTTCGATTTAAACCGCAGCGGATTTGTGTTGGGCGAGGGCGCAGGCATTGTTATTCTGGAAGAATTGGAACATGCCAAAAGACGCGGCGCGCCTATTCTGGCCGAAATGGTTGGCTATTGCGCTACTGGGGATGCCTATCACATTACCGCCCCGGCTCCCGGCGGCGAAGGCGCTATTCGTTCCATGAGCGGCGCGATTCGCGATGCCGGGATTCAGCCGCAAGAGGTTGACTATATTAACGCGCACGGCACCTCCACCCCTTATAATGACAAAAACGAGACCGCGGCTATCAAATCGGTTTTTGGCGACCATGCCTATAAGTTGGCGGTCAGTTCCACCAAATCTATGACCGGTCATTCGCTGGGGGCATCCGGGGCCATTGAGTTTGTGGCGTTGGCCTATATTGTTCAACACGACAAAATTCCGCCGACGATTAACTATCAAACGCCTGATCCGGAATGCGATCTGGATTATGTGCCTAACGAAGCCCGCAATTGCCCGGTTCGCTATGCGTTATCTAATTCATTTGGCTTTGGCGGGCACAATGTTTCTCTGATTGTTAAAAAATATGAAGCGTAATTTGCGTTAAGCGTAAGCCACTAATAGGCCCGTGAGCGCGGGTAATAATTAAGCACTTGTGCCCATTCTACAAAAAGTGGCGGCACAACAAAAAGCCCGTTGGATTTCACTTGTCCAACGGGCTTCGTCGTGAAATCAGCCGAATTTCCGGACGCTCCATCACATCCCCACCATCACAAACGGCGCCCAATAATACGCCTGCGGCCGTTTCTTCCGCAAATCCAATTGCGCCTGCCGCAACGCCTCCGCCGGACGCAAACCATTCCGCAACATCAAGCGATAAAACTGCGGCATCAATTGGGCCGCAGTTTCGTCGTCCACCAGCCATTGGCTCAGGACGAGCGCGGGCGTGCCGGCGTACATAAAGCCGCGCATCAGGCCGAGCAATTCATCTCCGGCCAGGATGTGATGACGGGCCGTCTCGCAGGCGCTGAGAGTGACTAAGCGGGTGTTGAGGCGCAGGCGGAAAATGTCCGATGTTGTCAGCGTCTCATTATACAGTTTGATGAAGGACATGAGCGGGTTGTCGTCGCGGAAGGCGGCATGGGCGGCGATGTGCAGATAATCGCACTCCGACGCATAGCGGAAGAGGTTGGCGCGCGTAGCATCTGCGCCGGTCAGCACAATCGGTTTGTCAAACAAGGCAGCCACTTGCTCGATCTCGCGCTGGATGTGCGGCAGGCGGGCATCGCTCCCGCCGATCAGCAATGCTCTGGAGTAGCAAGCTTCAGCTTGCCCATAATTCTGGTTATTACTTGCAAGCTGAAGCTTGCTACTCCGATTTTGATGATGACTTGCAAACTGAAGTTTGCTACTCCGGTTTTGAAACCGATTCGCTTTCTGGCGGCAAATGCCCAAAATTTGGGCACTGGGAACGTAGCTGAGGTTGAATTGTTCGATCAGAGAACGGCCATTATGTTGCAGGGCGTGGAACGGCAAATAATGCAAATTGCCGCAGGGGATGATGGTCAATGGATTGTTCAGATCGGCGGCAAGGGGAGCGAGCAGTTGATCATACAAACGGCTCAACAACTGCCCGATTTGGCCATCCAGCCGCCCCGTTTCATCCGGCTGTGTTAAATATTCCGGGAAGCGGCGCAATCTGGACAACAATGCCGTCAGCGCCACTTCAATCGGTTCTAACGATCCCAAATAATAATGCCGGACGCCGTCCGGTGTCAGCACAAAAGCGATTAGTTCTTGATTCGCCGCAAAATATTCCACCACACTGCCAATGGCCACATCCTGCCAGTGTCGAGGATCAAACACCGGCTTGATTGTGCCTGATAAAGCCGCATCGCCATATTGATAGCGATACACAATCGGTTCCAGCCGCAGTTCTACCGCCTGTAACTCAGCGCTGATTTGCTCAAATTCCGCCCGCCGTTGCCCGTCCACCGGCTGCAAGCGCTGTAAATCGCGATAGAGTTTGTCCGCCTGTTGGCGCAGCGCATCGTACTCGGCCTCATTTTCCAGAATGATTTTCAGGCGATTGAGCAGCAAGTCCAGCAGCAGCCGGGAGCGCGACCGTTCCACATATTCCAAAGCCTGTTCGGTGCGACCGGGCATTTGCAGACACAGCAGCACAAACTCCTCGTAAATCGGCAGATAATCCTCAAAAAATGAGGCCTGCCAATTTTCCTGCAAACTGATGACGCTCTTCAACGATTCAATGGCGGCAATCGTTTCCTCATAGGCGATGATGGCTGCGGGCAAGTCATTTTGCGCCAGCCGCAGTTGGGCCAGCGTGTGCCGGGCCATGATGGCCAGCCACAATTTGGGCCGTTCCTCTTCCCGGGTTAGAACTGCTTGCAGCGCCGCCTCGGCTTCGTCTAAGCGCTTCAACCCTATCAAGCAGCGGGATTGGAAGACGCAAAAATCCATTCGATCCGGCGCGTCCACTCGAGCAAACCAGCGAAGGGCAAGTTTATGTTCTTTGTGCAGTTCATACAGCCGCCCCATATTCACTTGCGCCGAAATGCGCCACCGCAGATCGGCCGGTTTTCGAGCGGCCCGGATAGCGCGATGAATCAAGCGGCGGGCCAGATCAAAATAGTATTGTGAATTTTTACTGTAGCGGCGGTAGATAATCGCCAATTGATTCAATGCCGGACTGTAAGCCAAATCACCGTGATGCGCCAATCGCGGTAAAGCCGACTGAAGCCGGCGCTCCGCCTCCGAATATTGATTGATTTCCGTAAGAAATTGGCCGTAAAATGTATCTAAGCGGGCTTGTCTGAGCAAAATTTCCTGACGTTCCCGCGCGGCAGCATTTTCCAATGCTTTTTGCAGCGCCGATTCGGCCTTTTCGGCATTCTCCAAAGCCTTATCCAAATGCCGGGTGATGTAGGGAATCGTCGCCCGCCGGTGCCAGGCCATGCCCGCATCGCTCCAGCGCTCTAACGCCTCGAAAACGGCGATGGCCTGGTCAATCGCCTGATAGGCCGCATCGTACTGTCCGGCGTCGCGCAACTGTCCGGCCTGCGCATACAGGACGTGCCCGGCTTCGGGCGTTACATTTTGTGGTGTCATTGGGTTCATACCGTCTCAGCAAATTTTAACCGGAGTATACTGGAAAATAAGTTTTTATATCTCACGCGAAGGCCCAAAGACGCCAAGAAATGCGAAAAGCCTATCTTTCTTCATCTTTACTTTGCGCTTTCGCGACTTTGCGTGAGACCTGAAAAAACTTAACCTACAGTATACGGATACGGAGTAGCAAATTTTAATTTGCCTTTGATCAGTTCAATTGCTGCAGGCAAATTAAAATGTGCTACTCCGGCTAACCAATATTCAGATTCTCGATAATTACTTGTTCATTCGGCAGATCAATAATCAATTCGTAGCCCTGTCGATCATCGGTCGGCACGGCATGGAACAGGAAATTGCCCATGTTATCGGCGGCAACGGTCTGCGGGTCCCATTTGGGATGACGTAAACTAACCGTCGGCGCGGCCTCGGCGGGCAAACCGCTGATTTCGCCGAACAATTGCGCTTGTTGGCCCGCGCCGATTTCGCTGACCTCCACGCGCACCTGATACGGCCCGGCCTCCAACTCCAGCGCCGGCCAGGCTTGACCGCGAAAGCCCATTCGCAGCCCGCGTGTGGCAAAGGCGGGCGTCAAACCCGGGTCAAAAGAGGGCAAACGATCTGCCAATTTTTGCCACGCCATTTTCAAATGGGCGATGAGCGGCTTTTTGATCGGCTGATTTGGCGGCGCAAACGGATTATTGCTCTTGGCCCAGTCCCACAGCCGTTCCGATGGCATGTAGCTTAAGCGGGTCGGGTCTAAGTCTTCGGGGTACAGCGATGTTTTGGCCGCGCGGAAAAAACGTTCCCAGGCCTGCGCTTCCGGCGAGTCCGCCAGCCAGGCCGCCACTTTTTGTGCGCGCTCCGACGGCAGTTTGCCGCTTGCAAAGCGCATCAGTTGTTCAAGTTGTCTATCCGTCAAAGCCATGATTTTTTCCTTGCTGATGATAAAGAGTACCGCAAATCGCCAAAAGGATCAAAAAAACCGGAGCAGCAAAATTTATTTTGCCAGACCGGCTTCGGGCAAAATAAATTTTGCTACTTCATTTCCCAATCACCCACTAAATCTTGCATGGCTTGCTGGCAATTTCTTCGCCGGCCTTTGAAGGCGGGGACTGTCAGGCCGAAAATACGCTGAATAGCCGCCGCTTCATCTTCCTCGTCATTTAATCTCATGCCATCTATTTCGGCATGAAGTTCCGCATCGTCAAATACATACGGGCGAAAAAACCACAATAAAGCTCGGCGGCAAAAATCGCTTAGCGCTCGAAAGCCGTCCAGCAGGCTGCGGCGAATTTCCTGCTGCTTTAAGATATCAAACTGGTTTTTTATCGTCGGGTCTAAAGGCACAAAGCGCGATTGGGTAAGCTCTTTCAACTGTTGTATCAAGTCACGCTGCTTTTCTTTTAAAGCAGGGTCGGGCGATTTTAACAGTTGCTCTTCCAACACTTTTAATTGCGCTTCCAACTTTTGCCGAAGCGCATCGTGATCCAGACTTAGTGGAATTTTTAGTAGTCGAATCGCCTCTTTCCCGGCAATATCAAACACAAAAGCAGCCACGCCCAACGGACTTTGTGGCTGCCCCCAACGGAAGATATTGACAAGAACGGTCTGGAAGACCTGCGCCGCCCCATCCAAAGGAACGAGTTTCGCGTCATCTGCCTGACGGTCATCCGATTTAATATGCGTCTTTAAAAGGTTTTGTGAGGGCGCCGCCGTGTGGCGAAGTTTTGGAAATTTTCGGCGTAGCCAGCTTTCCACTTCTTTTCTGTACTGGAAGACCATCAGGATGAGAATGTTGTTTGCTTCGGCGGTCAATGTTTCCTGCCGCTCCGTATCCTGCGAATTGACCTCTGCCAGTTCGGCCAGCTTTCTTTGCCGGCGCTCAAACAGAAAGATATTGTCCATCAAATGGCCCAGCAAAACTTCCGGCGTCAGATAAGCCCGTCCTGCCAGTTCGTCCTGCACATGGTCGGCAAAAGACCGCCCCGACTGCTTCATATAGTCATCTGTAAAATAGCTCAGAAAATCGTCCACATCTTTCTTTTCAATTTTGCCGATACCTCCGGCGCGATGAAAACGATTGGGCGCGGCGACAATGAACGGTCGCATTGCTTCCACAAACTCCGGCCACGCCGCCGGATCGCCGTTGCGCAGCCGCTTCATCAAATTGATCCAATCCTGTCGGGACATAGCAGACACCTCTTATCCGGTCGTTACCGGCAGCAACCGAACTCTGAACTCCATCTCATCAACGGAGACAATTGCGCCTTTTTCCAGATACTCGATAACCTGGGGAATAACGTGGCGCAGAAGTTGTGAAATAACCGCGGGCTGCGCATTACCGATACGCAACGAAATAACGCTGGGCATATTCAGACCGCTTTGCGCAATCAGCGCCGAAAAATCCAAATCCTGCGTGATGATAACGGCCCGAATGCGTCCGGCCAATTCAATAATCTCCGTATCGGCCGCCGTGCATGGCAAATAACGGGTAACGCGCTCGGCGTCATAACCGCTGACTTGTAAATCGGTCACGGTCAACGGCGAAATATGAATATCCGTGATAAATTTGAGCATCAGGCCGCCGCCCGGTAAAGCGGTTGGCGATAATCCCCGGCCAGCCAGGCCGCATAACCCATAACCTGCAGCAGGTCGGCCGATTCCAATTCAGGATAAGCCTGCAAAATGTCGGCCTGAGACATGCCGGAAGCCATGAGCTTAAGCACAAAAGCCGCGGTGATGCGCATCCCGCGAATCGTGGCCTGACCCATACAAACCGCCGGATTTACCGTAATCCTATCAAACATATCGGTCTCCTTTCGTTTGGTCGTAAATCTTATCATCTAAAGATAACGTTTCGCTCTAACCCGGTAATTAGCGTCCGTGGCAGCCGCAGCAGGGTTTCCACGCCGATCACGTCGGTTAGCCGCATTTGCCGTCCTCGGCCACCATTTTCAACTGGTGACAATTTGTCACCGATTGACTACCTTCTTTCAAAAGCCGCTCTTTCAGGTTGTTCCAATACTTTCGGGCGGTCTGAAAATCCGGCTGTTGCAGCAGCGCCCGTATCACGTCCACAACCGAGAAAAACCAGGTTTGGGTCTTCTCATCGTACATGCGGCGAATCTTGTAATTCTCAAAAAGAGCCGGTTTGTTTTCCATAACAAATCCTCCGTGCATCTATGCGAGTAAAGCTTGATATTGTCCATTGCACCTTCAGCAAAATACCATTTACCGGATTGTCCGTCAACAGGCTTTTCCGGCAACAAATCGTCTTGATCCATTCAGCGATGTGTTCCAGAAGCGAAATTTTTTATTTAATACACGCAAATTTTTTGCTCCTTTTTCCCGGATGCCGTACTCTTCATTCTTAGCAAGAACGACATGACCTTGCTGAAACGGAAAGCAACCCAACGGAGGGCACAACCCATGAAACAGAGCATTGACGAACAAACCGCCATCGCCGCCCTGACTGCGCGCTTTGGCCGGGAGCGGGTGACCACGGATCACGAAGTCATCCGCGCCTGCTACCCCGCCTTGCCGCCCGGCTATGACCGGATTATTGTGGCCGTTTTGACCCTGCAAAGCGAGGCCGAAATGGAGCGGCTGATTAATACAGCCGCCGATTACGATTTACCGATCTTGCCCGTAGATAAACGCAATTACGACTATTTGCCGGAACAGCCTTTTAACTGCCGCTTTTTAGCGCTGGACATGAGCCCGCTGTTTCAAAATATCTGAAAGATCGAAGAATTTTTTAAAACCTGCAAAATTTTTGATCCTTTTTCCCGGATGACGTACTCTTTACATTTTGTAAGGCCGAAAACACGTGTTGGTGGCAAATCGTTTATATTGTTCATTCCTCATTGTTCAGTGATGAACAGGCGTTAGCCTGAATTATTCATCAGCCACTAAGACACCAAAGCACAAAGAATCACTAAGATGTTAAATTAAAAGGCTTTATGATGATTGTTAATTGTTAACAGCGTCGATGTCAAAAGCTCAAATTTTGAACAATCTTCGTGGAACTTAGTGTTTTTGTGCCTTTGTGGCAGGTTTTTGAATTTTTCAGGTTAGGCGGATAACTGAAAGCGGTCGCAAAACTGCATCGAATCGAGGACTTCAAACGGCAGAGCGGGGATGGTGCGAAGAAAATGCCGATTTTCCGATACAAACAGATCAATCGCCTGCCATTCGCAGAACGCCGCAATCTCAATATCGCCGCCTTTGAGCCATTGTTTGTATTGGGCAATTAACAGGGCGGGCGGCTCGTCGTAGCTGATCTCGACGGAGGGGAGCGCGTTTAGCAGGGTGTAGAACTCTCGATTCCCGGAAGGGTCTAAATTTCGGCGGACCTCCTTTTCGACCTGGCGGGACAGCTTAACCGAAAACAGACGCAGAGAGTCCATAATCAAAATAGGCGCGGGGCGCTGCCGATTAATTCCGAACAGAATGATGTTCGTGTCTAAGCTGATGATCATGGTTTATAATACCCCATCCGCGCCCGAAACGCCCGAAACTCTTCCCACGACTCGTTATCGCTGCCGTCGTCCGCCTCGCGCTGGCGGCGGAGCAGTTGAAGATATTCCTCGTCAGTCAAATGCTGATAAGGGTCATTTTTGGCCCGGTCGTCTCGCAAGGCTTTTAGCCGTCTCTGGTACTCCCGCTCTTGGTCGGTCTGCGGGCGAGGTTTCTTAGGGCGGCGCGGCTTGGCGACTAAGAGCTTGACCTGCATTCCTTTAAATTCGGGCAGGTCTAAAACCAGCCGACCGTCCGCCGGCACGGTATAAGTCAAGGTCATATTTTCTCCAGGGATAGGGGTTTCTGCGGGATGCGTTCACGCGCATTTAAGATAAAACGGACAAAAACATAATGCAAGCGCAAAAAAAATCTGCACTACGCCAGAATTTTGAGTTTTTCTTGTCCGAGCTACGTAACGCTTTAATTCATAAACCTTTCGTGTATTTTGTGTATTTCGTGGTGAATAATTCAGGCTATTAAGGTTTTCGGTTCATTGTGCCCATTGCCCGTTTTAATTCCTAATTCCTAATTTTTTTTTTGATCAGATCGGATCGGGTACTCTTTACCTATGCAAGACGCGAACCAGGGACAAAAACATGAGCCAAACCATAGAAGAACAAACCGCTATTGCCGCCCTGACTGCGCGCTTTGGCCGGGAGCGGGTGACCACGGGTTGCGAGTTGATCCGCGCCTGCTATCCCGCTTTGCCGCCAGGCTATGACCGGATTATTGTGGCCGTTTTGACCCTGCAAAGCGAGGCCGAAATGGAGCGGCTGATTAATACGGCCGCCGATTACGATTTACCGATCTTGCCCGTAGATAAACGCAATTACGACTACTTGCCGGAACAGCCTTTTAACTGCCGCTTTTTAGCGCTGGACATGAGTCCGCTGCTTCAAAATGCCTGAAAGGTCGAAGAATTTTTCAAAACCTACAAATTTTTTGATCCCTTTTCCCGGATGGCGTACTCTTTGCTGGTAGTGACGAATTTATTCGTCCGACCCGGCAAATAACGAATGAACTCGTAAGATTGCCCGTTTTACTAAGATTTTCGGCCCGATGCTCATTTTTAATTCCTAATTCGTAACTTTTAATTCCTAATTCCTAATTTTTTTTTGATCCTTTTTCCCGATTGCAGTACTCTTTACCTTTACAAGCGCTTAAGCCGACGGCTAACAACAACTGTTCACTATTAACTGTTCACTGCTCACTATTATGAAACCGTAACTGGCGGAGTCCAAAGCGACAGCTTGGGCGAGCCCGATATAAAGAACAAAGCTATCGCTTTGAACTCCGCCGGAAGCGCTTAATCAAACAATTCACTATGCGAACCGGTTCGCGTCAAAATCAGGCTATCGGCAGTCTTTTTGTAGATGAGCAGCCAGTCGGACTCAATATGGCAGTCGCGATAGCCCTTCCAGCCGCCGATGAGCGGATGATCCTTGTGCGAAGGGGCTAATGAGCCGGCAGCGGCTAATTGGCGGATCACATTCTCAAGTTTGGACAAATCTTTATGCTGCCGCTTAACCCGCTGATAATCGCGCTTAAACTGCGTGGTATAGACGATCTTCACTGTTCCAACTCCCGGAACAAGGCGTCCGCATCGTTGACCGGATGGAGTTCTTCGCCGGCTTCGGCCCGGCGCAGGGTCTCGGCGGTCAACGCGTTGGGGATTTTGATGGGAAACGGAAGGCCGCGCTGCAAAGCGACCTGGGTCAAAAACAGCGAAATGGCGTCCGACATGGACAGGTTCAGCCGGCGCAGAATTTCCTGGGCCTGGGCTTTAATTTCCGGATCAATCCGGGCTTGAATGGTAGCGGCGCGTGACATTTTTTCCTCCTGCATTGTTAATGGTTCCATCATTACATGTGCCATACATCAGCATTACAGGTTAGACCACATCATGTTCCAAAATTCGTGCTGCATGTCTTCTTACTCATCTTTCGTGATCCCTTTTCCCGGATGGCGTACTCTTTGCTGGTAGTGACGAATTTATTCGTCCGACCCGGGAAAAGCGCGAATGAATTCGCTACTACGAACTTTTTTTAAAAATCCGCAAATTTTTTGATCCGTTTCGTCAGATCGAGTACTCTTTACCTGTTGCAAGGCTGAAAACACGTGTTGGCGGCAAATCGTTTATATTCGTCATTGTTCATTGTTCATTGCAACTCTTAACTTTTCACTCATAACTTTTAACTTTTTTTGATCCTTTTGCCCAAATGGAGTACTCTTTATTTTTTGTAAGGCCGAAAACACGTGTTGGTGGCAAATCGTTTATATGCTTTTTGCCCTGTAGGAGCAAGCTGTTTGTAGAAAGATACGCGGAAACATAGATGTGATAAGCCCCATCGGGGCGACCCGTGGAAACACGAGCGGTGTCGTTCCGGTTAAAACGGGCCGCCGTTCGGCTGAGCTCACGACGAAGCCCCGCCGGGGCTATCCGCCGGGTTCGGTTGGTTGGCTTTTCTACAAACGGGCCGCCCCGCCGGGGCGAAAATCTTATTGTTCATTATTCATTATTCATTCCTGATTGTTCATTGCTAAAAAAGGAGCGTGACAGATGCGTAAGGTGAGACAGTTTTTCATGATGACCATGGCCGGGCTGATGCTGATGGCGGGCGTAGCTAACGGCCAGACAGCGCCGCAGGTTACCATTGCGGATTTAAAGAATTTATACAACCTGCCCTGCTCGGTAAAGCTTGAAAATAGGCTGAGCGACTTGGCAGCGGGCAGCTTGCCCGAAGCAAGCCGGTTTGAGCGGGCCGATCTGTTCCCGGACCGACCCGGCTTGAGCGAAGGCGACCGCAAGCTGCTGGCAGGATTGCGCAGCTTTTACGGGATAAGCGACGAGCCGACGAACAGAAGTGACATTTTTTCAAAAAATGTCATTGCTATGACGATGCCGCAGGGCGCGCTGCCGCAGCCGCCGGCGGTAGCCGCCTTGCGCGCGGCAGACGATAGCGCCGAGATACGGGTGGCCGCGCAGGATTCTTTGGCGTTGGTGGATTTGTATAACAGTACCGGCGGCCCTACTATTTGGACGCGGCGCAATAATTGGCTGGCGCCGGGGCAGCCGGTTTCGTCGTGGGAAGGCGTGACGGTGCAAGATGGACGTGTGGTAGGCTTGTCTCTATCTACAAATAATCTTGTGGGAAGTCTTCCCGCCAGTTTCAGAAATCTATCAGCCTTAGCAAGTCTTGTACTTTCAGCAAACGGCGCGGGATTAACCGGAGTTTTTGATATTTCCAATATGCCCGCTTTAACTGAAGTCACGGCGTATGGAAACAGTTTTGATTCTTTTGTTGCCAATACGAGCACGAATTATTACACCCGACTTAGCTTACTTCAGATTAGTGGAGAACAATTCAGCGGTTCACTCAATCTTAATGGAATGCCCGCATTAACAACAGTTGAATTAGTCTCCACACATTTTTCAGAATTGATTACAAATCCAACGCTGAATTATTATGCCGGATTAGTAACGCTATGGCCTGATCACTCTTTGGTGTCCGGAGTTTTAGACATTTCAGGGATGCCTGCATTGACAACTCTTCGCGCCCGTTCGACTCAACTCACACAATTTATTACGCATACAACGACAGCAAACTATTACCGAAACTTGTCTGAACTACTTCTGAGTAATAGCCAATTTGCCGGTGAACTTAACATTGTCAATATGCCCGCTTTAACTGAAGTCACGGCGTATGGAAACAGTTTTGATTCTTTTGTTGCCAATACGAGCACGAATTATTACACCCGACTTAGCTTACTTCAGATTAGTGGAGAACAATTCAGCGGTTCACTCAATCTTAATGGAATGCCCGCATTAACAACAGTTGAATTAGTCTCCACACATTTTTCAGAATTGATTACAAATCCAACGCTGAATTATTATGCCGGATTAGTAACGCTATGGCCTGATCACTCTTTGGTGTCCGGAGTTTTAGACATTTCAGGGATGCCTGCATTGACAACTCTTCGCGCCCGTTCGACTCAACTCACACAATTTATTACGCATACAACGACAGCAAACTATTACCGAAACTTGTCTGAACTACTTCTGAGTAATAGCCAATTTGCCGGTGAACTTAACATTGTCAATATGCCCGCTTTAACTGAAGTCACGGCGTATGGAAACAAGTTTGAAGCTTTAATCACCAACCCAACATCCGTTTACTACCCAAAGTTGACGAATTTCCAAGTGCAGGCCAACAGATTTGATTTTTGTGATCTTGTGCCAGCAAAAGATGCTGCAATTGAAGGTTTTTTATATGCCCCACAAGACACTGTCGGCACAACCGCCACGCTAACCGCTACGACCGGCCAGCCGCTGCAAATCTGCGGCGATATTTGCGTCGAGCCGAACGATGTGTATCGGTGGTCCAAAAACGGCGCGCTCATCCCCGGCGCAAGCGGCGCGTGCTACACCATTGCCGCCGCCACGCCGGCCGATGCGGGCGTCTATACCTGCACCATCACCAACCCGCTGGCGCCCGCGCTGACGCTGTATCATCGGGCAAAGACCGTGCAAGTTGCGCCCATGTCCTGCGCCATGCGCGATTCGTTGATATTGACCGAGTTTTATCATGCCACCAACGGGCCGGGCTGGACGAATAAGACCAATTGGCTCGTGCCCGGTCAGCCTATTTCAAACTGGCATGGCGTACGGGTCAATGGAAACGGGTGCGTCGTTAGTCTTGACTTATATCAAAATAATTTGATGGGGGTACTACCTGTATCATTTCGCGAATTGGATGCGCTTGAGACTCTTGTTTTGGCCGATAACAATGTATCCGGTACGCTGGATATTTCCAACATGATGGACATTGGACTTTGTCAAGTTCATGGTAACCAATTAGACAGCTTGGTGACCAATCGCACCCCGGGTTATTACCATAATTTGAATAACTTCTACCTGAGTTCAAACCCGTTCAGGGGTATCTTGGATATTTCCAATATGCCTGCGTTGACTGTGTTTTACGCGGACAACGGAACACAATTTGACACCTTCATTACCAATCATTCGCCCAATTATTATCCGAATCTGGTAATAATGGGGATTAAGGGAAACAAGTTCACAGGCACGTTGGATATTTCCAATATGCCCAGCCTGGGACTGTGCCAAGCTCATGAGAATCAATTCGACACATTGATCACCAATCATACCCCGAATTATTACCCGAATTTGTGGAACTTCTATTTGAGTTCGAATCAGTTCACGGGTACGTTGGATATTTCCAATATGCCAGCGCTGTCAATTCTCTATGTCGGGAATAACCAATTCAACACATTGATTACCAACCATGCGCCGAACTATTATCCAGATTTGTATCAGTTTGGCTTGGATGGGAATGTTTTTAGCGGTGTTCTGGATATTTCCAACATGCCCGGCTTGGGCCTTCTTCAAGCGTCGGGCTATATGGGAGCACCAACCTCTACAAATCAGTTCGACACTTTTGTAACAAATCCGGAACCCAACTATTATCCTCACTTATGGCAGCTTTTCATTGCCGGAATGCGATTCAATGGAGCGCTAAACATTTCCAACATGCCCGTATTGCAACGCTTTATTGCCAGTGGGAATCATTTCTCGGAACTAATTACCAACTACGCTCCCAACTATTATTTGTACTTAGCTGAATATGGCATAGATCATAATGAAATTGTGGGATTGTTGAATATTTCCAACATGCCTAATTTGACGCGATTAGACGCAAGACATAACCATTTTGAGAGCGTAGTTGCAAATTCAAATCCGAATTTCTATCCAAATCTATCGGAGCTTTATATTCATGACAACAGATTAGATTTCTGCGACATTATTCCGGTAAAGGATTTAGCGCCTAATTTCGGCTATTCCCCACAAGACAGCGTTGGCACAACTGCTACGCTAACTGCCACAGTCGGTCAACCGCTCCAAATCTGTCCGGATAACTGCACAATGGGCGATGTATTCCATTGGTCAAAGGATGGGCAGCCACTTTCCGGCACAACCAACGGCTGCTTAGTCATCCCCAACGTCACCATCGCTGATGCGGGCGTTTATACAATCTCCGTTACCAATCCGCTCGCGCCCGCGCTGACGCTGTATCATCGGGCTAAAACGGTTAAAATCACGGATCCCTGCCAGAGCAATCAGCCGCCGGTAGCCGGCAACGATAACGCCACCACACCCGCCGGTCAAGCCATCACGATCTTCCCGTTAGCCAATGATACCGATGCCGAGCATGACCCGCTGTCCATTGCCGGCATTGGCGGAGCGGCCTGCGGCGCTGTCACTTATACAACGACCACGGTCACCTTTACGCCGGCGGTGGGCGCATTTGGTCCGTGCAACTTCTCGTATATCGTCACGGATGGCTGTCACCGGGATACGGCGCAGGTCACCGTCACGGTTACACCGACCGGCTGCCCGCTGGTCTACACCCACACCGGGGACATTTACACAGCCCGCGTGACTGACAACGATCAGCCCATTCCCGGCACCATCCGCAACCTCAGCAACCCCACCGGCACAGACACCGCCGACGACTCCGACGCCGATATTTTCAACCATGCCCCACAGTTGATCGTGGTCTGGACGCGCCAGGAAAGCGGGGCCGCCCGGCTTTATCGCACCATGTCCACCGACAACGGCCTGACCTGGAGCGCGCCCGCCCCGCTGTTCCCGGTCGGCGATCCCATCCATAACGCCCAAAGCTTCAACTTCCGCTTTCACCCGGACGGAACAAAGGCGCTGTTTATCACCGACGCGGGTCATCCCGGTCTTTTCAAGCTGGCCGTGGGCGATCTGAACACGTTGACCTGGCAGGAAGTGGACCTGGGCCCGGCCTTTGTCAACCGCCACGTCCTGAGCGCCACGTTTGTCAAGGACAACATCGGCAACCAACTCATTGCCTTCCGCGCCAGCGACGATCCCGGTTATGATAACGTCATCTGGATTATCCAACTGCCCGGCGGTCGTGGTTGCTGCATTACACCGGTGTATCCGCCCGCGCCGCTCTACTCCAACAATGGCGATAATCCGCCGGTGGGCAGGGCCAACTTGCTGGCCGGCGGCGGCTCAACATTGGCCATTGGCCGGATAGCCGAGGGTATCGTGACCACCAGCGTCGTATTTTCGCCCACGCTCAATGTGTGGTACGCGCCGGAACTGAATCCCGTTTGTCAAAATACGGCCGGTAGTTTTGGCCAGCCGCGTTTCTTCTGCGACCGCCTCTTTGCCGTCAACCTGACCGCCCCGACGCGAATCGTGTCGGCCACGTCCTGCGCGTCCGTCGGTCTGCCGGATAGCTCCAGCTTTTACGGCGGCGGCATCCTGCCCGGTCTGGTGGACTTGCACTGGTTCCTTGCAGCGTCGGATACGGTGCAACGCACGCTCTATACCTGGCAACAAGCCGATACGCTGTTGAATGTGGAGAACGAAGGGCACCAAACTTTATTCAATGTGCAACTGAGCGTTTCCCCGGCATCATCGGCCGTACAACTGCAAACCGTCAGCATCGCCCAACTCAATCCGGGCGCGTCGCAACAGGTGCGGGTCACGGTCAACCCGGCCACGCTGACGCCGGGCACGTATTATTTTACCATCACCGGCGCGTCCGGCGGTTCCAGCGACAACGTGGTTTTGCGGGTGATTGTGCGGGCGAATTGTCCCCAGCCGGTGTGGACGGTCAATCCGAACGCCTATCCCGACTGGTTGACAATCTTTGGCCGCCTGACCGACAGCGCCGGTCAGCCACTCAATCATAATGTCAGGATTGCCGCTTATCTGAATGATGAACTGCGCGGCACGGTGGAAGTGGACCACACCGCCGGTTATTTTACGCTGCTGGTTTATGGCCGCAATAACGAGCGCAACAAGCCGGTGGTGTTTGATGTGTATGACCCAACTGATTGTCCGATCAAGCATTTGTGCGATCATGTGTTGTTTGATCCGGACGGCATGATCGGCAGCACGTTTAACCCGCGTCCGCTGCAAATGACGAGCGGGGTTTATCAGCGCAAGGTGTTGAGCGCGGGCGTGAACTACATCACTTTTTATGTGGATTTGAGCGCCCAGACCTTGAATCAGGCCCTGGCCGGTCTGAATGGCGAAGGCCGCCACATCCAGAATATGAACAATCCGTCACAGGCGGCCAGTTTCAACCCGTCCACGCAACAATGGCACGGAACTCTGCAGCATATCGAATGCGGCGTGCCCTACAAGCTGACGATGAGCAATCCGCTGCCCAATCCGCCGGTGCTGTGCCTGAGCGGAACGATGTGCCCGACTCCTCCGATTAATCCGCCGGTAGTCGGTTGGAATCGCGTCGGAACGATGAATAACGAACCCGTGGCGGTGGAAGCGCAGTTTGCCGATTACATGAGCGCGGAGTTTGATTCCACTCAGATCAAGACGGAAAAGAGGTTTACGGTTTATTATGATGGGCAAGGCGGTTTTATGGGCAGCTACAAGATTGTGCAGCCCGGCGACGCGGCGAAGCTTTACAAGCCGGGCCATGGTGGCGCGCGGGCAACCGGGCAAAGCGGGAATAGCCTGGAAGTAGACCCGACTCGCTACGAAGACTTTATGACTTTGATAGCGACGCTGACGGATGAAGACGGCGCGGTCGTTCCCGCCGAACAAGGCCAATTGATCGCCAAAGTCGGAGCCGATCTGCGCGGCGTGGCTGTGTCGGCGGACGGGCTGTACATTCTGGGCATTTACGGTAACGCCGGCGACAGGCAAGTGGATTTGTTCCTGCGCGATGCCCGAACCGGCGCGGAAACTCCGGTGAATGCGGCGATTCGCTTTGCCCCGGACGCCTTTGTGGGCGAGATGTTTGCGCCCTATCCACTGGTTGTTGAAGGCTCGTTGGGTACGGACAACCCCGAATTGGATGGCGGGCGCGAATTTAAGCTGCTGGGCAATTGGCCCAATCCGTTTAACCCCCGCACGACGATTGCCTACCAATTGTCGGATCGGGCGCACGTCCGCCTGAGCGTCTACGACGTAAGCGGTCGCCTGATCAAAGCGCTGGTTAATCAACCGGTCGAAGCCGGACGGCATGAAGTGGAATGGGACGGCACGGACACAAACGGGCAGGCAGCCGGCAGCGGGGTGTATTTCTATCGCCTGGAGGCCGGGCGGTTCGTTGATGTCAAACGCGGCGTAATGCTGAAATAAGAATAGAACGCGGATGACGCGGAAAAGCGCGGATAAAAACGGATTAAACGAAAAGAGCTCACTTTAAAAAGCTATTTAACCACGAAATACTCGGATGACACAAAATTTTAAAATGTTGAAAATAAAAGAGTTATAAATTTCATTTTCTTGTGTTTTGTGTATTTCGTGGTAATTAGATCTGTTCTTATCCGTCTTTTCCCGTGTCATCCGTGTTCTATAAAAAGGAGGATTTGATGAAAAAGTTTTGGTTAATTTGGATGCTGCTGGCGAGCGCGGCCCTTTCGAAAAGCTTAGGACAGGCGCAGGCGGATTGCCCGGACTGGTCGGCGGCGCCTTCCAGCAGCACGATGATCGTGACGGCGCAAGTGCGCATCAACGACGCGGCGGTCAATAGCGCGAATGTGTTGGTCGGGGCCTTCGTCGGGTCGGAAGCGCGCGGGGCGAATTATGCCGAGTATGTCCCGCAGGTCAACGCCTACCTGACATATTTGACTATCTCCGGTCAGGGGGAAGGTGAAACGATTCACTTCAAAGTTTGCAACGATTCAAGCGGAGTTATTTGGGCTGTTGTTGACAGCTTATTTTTTGCCGGCGATAGCAATGTGGGCAATCCGAATAACCCGTTTGGGCTGAATATTCGGATCATCAATCACCCGCCGGTTGTGCGTGATACGACGTTTGCCGTGAATGAGGACACGCCGCACAATATTACGCTGATCGGCAGCGATGCGGATAATGACCCGCTGACGTTTACGATTGTCAATCAACCGAGGCATGGAAACCTAACAGGTCTCCAAGACCTGTTAGGTTTGGTCACTTACACGCCT
>CAYOLL010000084.1:0-25191 GCA_964404765.1 uncultured Gemmatimonadota bacterium
CAACCATATCGCCAAATGGGACGGCCAGAATTGGTCGGCGCTGGGCGATGGGGTCAATGATTGGGTTAGTGCCCTGGCCGTCTCCGGCAGCGACCTCTATGTCGGCGGCGTCTTTACCGAGGCGGGCGGTCAACCGGCGCATCGCCTGGCGATGTGGAACGGACATGAGTGGTTTCCGTTGGGCGATGGCTTGCACGGGAATTTGGATGAGTTACATGCTGATAATAGCCGGGTAAAAGCACTCGCGACGGCGGGCGCAGCCCTGTATGTCGGCGGCGAATTTAAATGGGCCGGGCAATACAGCTCGTCCAACTTCGCCCGTTGGAGTCGCCCGCCGGTGATCCAGGCGCAGCATACCTTCCCCGCCGCCGATACGCTCTTTAGCGAGGGCGACTCGATCCGAGTCGAAACCGTCGTCAATTGGCTGCCGCAATCGGTCAAACTCGTCTATGGCGATAATCGTGAAACCACCCGCATTATCGGCGCTATTGAAATGATCCCGCGCCATCTGACCTATTACGCCGTCATCCCGCCGGAACACGTCACGCCCAACGGCCTGTGGTATCGCATCGAAGCCGCCAATGATAGCGGCGCGGTTAAAACAAAAAATATCCCGCTGCGGGTCAAGATCAGCGATTTTGCGTCCATCCAAAGCCAAAGCCGCTATCCGTCCGGCCTGCCCGCGGAGCAGTGGCACATTGTCAGCCTACCCTATCAAACCGCTACGCCGCTCAATCTGACGGGCGTCTTTGGGGCCAAAGAAGTCAACGACAAAAACGAGCCGACCAACTGGGACATGGAATGGCCGGAAAGCGCCACGGACAACGCCTTCAGTGTCGTTCCACTGGGCAATCTGGAACCCGGTCGGGCCTACTTCCTGTATCATCGCCTGTTGCCCGCCCATTTGCAGCAAGCCGATACGACCGCTATCAATCAACCTTTAAGCGCTTTTGACAATTACGATCTGAAACCCGGCTGGAATCTCGTGCCCTGGCCGTTTGCCTTCCCGGCCCAACTCAACAGCAAAAGCGGCGCGGAAACCCAAATCGGCGAAGTCTGGCAACTCGTCAACGGTGCATGGGCGGCGGATCGGCGGGTCTATTCTTATGGCGGTTTCTTAGTCCGCAACAAAACCACTGGAACGATCAAAATGAGCGCGGTCTTAGATTGGAAGGCGATCAACTCATCGGCCACAGCCCAGCCCCTAAGGGTTTCGGAAACCCTTAGGGTCTCTCGCGCATGGAACTGGAGCGTCCCCATCACCCTCACCAACGGCATCCAAACCGATGCCAGTAATCTCGTCGGCGCGGCCAAAAACGCGCAAGACGGCCTCGACGCCTACGACGAGCCGGAACCGCCCGCGCTGGATAATCGGCTGCGGCTGTATTTCAATGTCCCCTATTTGAATGTCCCCGGCACTTTAGCGACATCAAATCTAAACGGAACAGCGCCAACAAGTGCCGGGGACATGCAGGACATGCGTCATTTAGCCTACGACCTGCGTCCGGGCGGGGCCGTCGGGCATGTGTTTGATCTGGTGGTGGAGAATCCGACGACGATTCAACGTCTCAGCCTGACATTCGATTTAGCCCAATTGCCGGACGGCTGGACGCTGCGCTTGATGGACATCTCCAACAACCAAACCCGCGACGATGTGACGGCCTACACTTTTGACAGTCAACAAAATCATCGTTTCACGCTGCTGGTCGGCACGCCGGAGTTTGTGGCCAAACAGGGCGCAGACCTGGCCGCCCAATTGCCCACCCGCTTTGAACTGGGCCAGAACTATCCCAATCCCTTTACCGGTCAAACGACGCTGCGTTTTGCCCTGCCGTCGCAGCAGCCGGTGACGCTGCGTGTCTACAACGTGGCCGGGCAGTTGGTGCGGACGCTGTTAGACGATGTGCGCGAAACCGGCTTTTACGAAATGTCGTGGGATGGCCGGAACAGCGCGGGCCTGGCAGTGTCAAGCGGGACGTATTTCTATCGGTTGCAAGCAAAAGATTTTGAGGAGACGAAGCGGATGATTTTGGTGAGATGAGCAATGAACAATGGGCAATGAACACATGTTGTTTACAAGCCTTCTTACCGCGTTAGCGGTAAAATGTCTATAGCCGGAATTATCGCACTCTCGCAGAACCGCGTTAGCGGTTCCATGTGCTTCGCCAACCAGCATCGGACCAGGCACATATCACCGCTAACGCGGTGAAGAAGATGGTCGCTGTCTGCTTGTGCGCTTCTATAAACATTCCACCGCTAACGCGGTTTGGGCAATCGTACCAAGAATAAAATTAAGGAGGCGAGGATGAAGATTTTAGGTTTGACAATCGGGCTGTGGCTGGGGTTAATCGGCCTGTCGACTGCAGAAGAAACGGGCTCGCTGGTGGTCACATCCAACGTCAAAAACGCTAAAATTCTGTTGGACGGGCGTGAGACGGGGCAGACGACACCAGCTTTTTTCCGTAACCTGCCGGCCAAAACGTATGGCGTGGAACTGCTGGACGTTTTCGGCAATCGCCTGCAACAAAAAGTGGCCGTAACTGCCGACGACGAAGCGCAAGTGAAGCTGAACTTTGAGGTCGGCGCACTGACTGTTACCGCCAATATTGCAGCGGACACGCTCTTTGTCAACAATGTGCCCCTTCGACAAGCTCAGGACGGCGCTCTTCGACAAACTCAGGATGGGGCCTTGCCGCAGCCGGTTGGACCAAATCAAGGGGTGACGCTGGATAACCTGCCGCGTGGGGTGTATACGCTGCGGGTCGAGCCGCATGGTGTGCCGGTGGAAAAGACGATCTACTTCAACGCCGATCACCCGGAAAGCGTGCAAGTCCAGGCCGAGTTTGGTACGCTGACGGTGGATGCCAGCGCTGCCGAGGCCGTCATCCGTCTGAATGGATGGAATACAGGCCGCCGCACACCCGCGATTTTTACCGATCTACCCGCCGGCGTGTACGAAATTGTCGTGACTAAAGGCGACAAGCGGGCGACCCAGACCGTCCGCCTCAATCCCAACACCGAAAATAACGTGACGTTGGAATTCAAAAAAAATCGCTTGTGGCAGTATGCGCTGCTTGGCGTAGGCACGGTCGGCGCGTCCACGCTGACGTATCTGCTGACAAAGCCGGACGATAAGAAAGCGCCGAATGACGGCATTCCGGGGATACCGGATTTGCCGAAATAGCGTTAGGGCTAATCAAAAAAGGCCAGTTTGCCGCTTAGTTGAAGATCAACTTTTATCGAATGATAGGTGTGGTTTGCGCCGCCAAAGTGCGCCCAATCATATTGCAGACGCATCGGCCAGGCATCGCCGGTAAGGATATTGAGCGGGATTTGTATGCCATAACCTTCTGTGTCGGTTTTATGATCGGTCTGGTCGGTATAGCGGCCTTTGCGGTAAGTAAAAACTTCGCCAAAACCCAATTCAATGCCCCATCCCGTGCTGGTTTTGCCGTCATCTGCTAATTCAACTGTTTGTTGCGAATCGCTGACAATGACATAATCGGGCGGGGAGGTTTTCCGCTCATAAGCGACTACAAAACGCAGCGGATGGAATTGGCTGTTGAATGCCGGCAAATACATCACCGGCGCCAGTTCGTAGGAAATACCCAAACGGCGCCAGGTATCCCAATCGCGATTTAAAGACTCGCTTTCCCGATCAATGGCATTTAAAGCCGCGCCGATATTCAGTTCATCATCCAAATAATCGGTTCGAAAGCGCAAGATTGGCGTTTTAAGCAGCAAGCCAATATTTAGATAAATATCCTGCTCTTTTTTATCATGGGGCGGAAAATTGCCGTGCGCTTCCCATATCCCGTTAACGCTATGCGCCGCCAAACCGACGCCGAATGTATTCAGCAACGTCGCGCCAAATCCGACCGAAAAATTATTTCGTTTCTCTTCAGAAACACCTTCTAATGGAGAAACCGTGCGATTACGCCAGCGATCATATCCTATGGCAAATGTGCCGATCCGGGCTCGATTATAGCTAAAGGCGTATAAACGGCGCGGA
Organism: uncultured Gemmatimonadota bacterium; assembly: GCA_964404765.1. Taxonomy (GTDB): domain Bacteria; phylum 4572-55; class 4572-55; order 4572-55; family 4572-55; genus CAYOLL01. Next base: position 4,013 of record CAYOLL010000084.1, read on the forward strand.
TCGGAAAATTCATACTGATTGTGGAGAATTTGAATGCCTTTGAGAAATCCGAGCATTCCCGGATTTGCCGCTAAAGCGTTGTCCACCGACACGGCGGTAGCCTCATTGAGGCCCATGCCCACCGCGCGGGCGTTTATGGGCAGCGGGTCAACATACCCAGTATTTATTTGCGCAACCGCCGGTTGCACCGTTAGTAGAAAAAGGAATAATCCGATGTGCAGGTTCATGTTACGCTCCTTTATAAAACTGCATTGCAACATTTGCGGTGTCCACGAGAATGTTGGAGTCGTAGCGCGATTTGCCTAAATCGCGACGCGAATATGGCGATTGACGCTACAATTGTGGCTTGCCGCATTATGAAGAATCTCAACGAGAATAATACTTTTATCTCCAGACTGTCAAGCCAAATTCCAGCCTGCCAAGTCCGAATCTGATTGGTTTGATTGAATCTTTAGCAGAGATGCTTGACATCTTGAATTTTATCATGTATAATAAGTTCGGGGTATAAGATTATAACTAAATAAGTTATGTTGCTTGTTTAAAGCAAACTATAAAGATACGAGAGCCTCTCACCCATTACGGATATTAAAATGAAGTTTGTGTTTCCGGTTATGGTCGGCCTGATCCTGCTGTTTGTAGGCATTGGGATTAAACTCGGCGGCCGCAAAACCTCAAACCAACTATACTGGATATTTTTTATCCCGATTATTTTGGGCATCACCGAGTTGGTGCGGTTGCAGATTTTCAATCGGATGCCCAATCTGGTCGGGACGGTGCTATTTATTGTCGCTTTTTTGGTGATTTGCAGCGCAGTTGTGGCCGGCTGGTTGGGCTGGAAAAAGCAAATGCAGCGATTTTTTCCGGATCAAAAACGGCCGGCCGGCGGCGCTATCGCCGGCGCCTTAATCGGGCTCTATTTATCGATTTGTTTTTTGGCCGTTATGATTATGCAGCATCCTAAAAATGAAACCATTTTTAAATTTCCTTTAATAAGCGGCTTGTATGTGGAGATAGACGCCAGTCAAAAACCTTTTGGTTTTATTCATGGGATTTTGGAAGATACCCTATCACCCGGCGGCCAATCATCCGCTTCAGGATCGGGATCCGACAGCAATGGCGATTCCGGTCAATATCCGTATGCCACACCGGATACCGTGCAGACTGGACCGGATCAGGGACAGGCAGACTTGCCCGTCTGGGCCCAGGATCCTCCCGATCAGCATAACAATGAGGGAAATCCTCCGTCCATGCCGCCGGACTTATGGGATCCCCGTCATTTTGTGCAAGATTCAACTAAATTTATGCCGGTTACACGGCAAATGCTGATCGAGCAAGGCCAGATTAAAGACAACACTACCGTTAACAAAAAAAGTAGTGGATACAATTCGAACACAGGCGCACAGATTGATCCCGCCGAGCTTGTACCGCGAGAAAGTTCAGAAAAAGTTACGCCCAGAAAGTAAAACCGCGACATTTACTTGACGTACGACCTGAAATATCCATATTGTAAGCCGTTTGTCCATTAAACCCTCCAATATCTTTAGTGTACCACTCACCGTAATCGTACACTTTGGCCTAATCATGATGAGACAAAAAAGATGGTTCATGGTGGTGAAACCTTGCGAAGTCTTAATTTGAAATCCGCATTTTTTGTGCACTGAAGCCTTCGCAAGGTTGGATTTCCACAAACTTGTTCCATGAGCCAAAAAGATTTTCGGCTGAAGTGCGTAAAAAATCCAAACTATTATAATCCTTCGGGTAAAAACTCGGATTGCCTCTGCACAAAAAATAGCTGAAACCGCGGGCACTTCCCGGCGAGACACATATCATTCTAAAAGAAGTTTTGTACACAGGACTTGGAAGGTTATTTTAGCAATGCCCGTCAAACTTGATTTCGAGCGACAGACCTCGTTCCCAATCTCTGATTGGGAACGCAATTGCCCCGGAAACTGTTTTCCGTCTATCTTCAATTATATTAACAAGATGCGAAACAGAGTTTCGCCAGCAATTGCGTTCCCAAATAAAATTTGGGAACGCGGTTTGTACGCTAACCTTCCAAGTCCTGTTGTACAAATCCTCAACAACGGATTCGGAAAGATTGATGACGTGCAATTATCGCCGGAAATGGTGTGGCGCTGCTATGCCGCAATTTTTAAATTCTTAGGACGGTTGCCGGAAAATGAAGGGAAAAATTTTAATCGTCGATGATGAACGGGAAATTCGGCAATTGCTCAAAATCATTCTTCAAAATGCGCAGTATGAGGTCGAAGAGGCCGAGGATGGTTTTGTTGCAATTGAAAAGGTGTATTCATTTCGCCCCAATGTTATTGTCCTCGACTTGATGATGCCGGAAATTACCGGCTTTCAGGTGTGTCGTCTGCTCAAGAATGACCCGTTTTTCCATGTAGTGCCGGTGATTATTTTGACGGCTCTGGATGGTCAGGAAGATCGTCAGCGCAGTCACCTGACCGGGGCGGATTATTTTCATAATAAGCCGATTCGATTTGCCGATTTTCTGGAATTGATCAACAAATGCATGCAGGAATACGAGAAGTCGAAAAAACTGGTCCCCTCAATTCCAGAACATCTGGAAAAGCCAACCCGGACGCGCATTCTCCATAATACCAACCAACTTTTAGACAATCATCTTTATCAATTAGCCGCGCTTGATGAAATCATTAAAGCCATGACCGGCACATTCGAGCTTGATAAAGTACTGCGCATGGTAATTAAGGGCGCGCGGCGTGGCCTCGGTTTTAGCCGGGGCTGGATCGCACTGGTAAATAAGGATAAAACGGCGCTGATCGGCGAAATTGCTGAAAGCAGCGGCAAACATGACGGCGACGAAAAAGCCGTTATTTCGTTAAGCGATAATGATCCCCAGCCGGCGGCCCTGGCAGTTAAAACAGGCAAACCGGTTATCGTCACCCAATATTCGATGGATCAGCGTTTTTCATCGAATTTGAAGGGTGGCTTAAAAAGTGAATGTTTTATCGATATGCCATTTGTGGTCAAGGGCGAGGCGGTGGGCATCCTCCGTGTTGACGATTACATGGCTTTTAAGCCGCTGACACATACCCGCATCAAGCTGCTGGAAACCTTCAGCCAACAGGGCGCAATTGCTATAGACAACTCGCGGCTGCATAAAAAAACCGTTAGCCTGACCGAAGAGTTGCAACGAAAAATCCGCGAAATGGAAGCCTTGATTCAATCCAGTCATATCATCAATTCAACTCTGGAACGGACGGAGCTGCTAAAGAAAATCATTAAAGTTGCCCACGAGTTTTTTAATTATGACAACTGCTCCATTTTGTTGGTCGACGAGACACAACAAAATCTGTACATTGAAGCGTATAACGGGGATTATCATCCCGAAATGGCCAAACTACAGATTCCTATTGACGATAATTCCATTACCGGCACAGTGGCGAAAACGCATCAATCTATCATTTGCAGTGATGTGTCGGAGGTTTCTAATTATTCACCCGGAATTCAGGGTGGTCGGTCGGAATTAGCTGTGCCCATGATTACACGGGACAAGTTGATTGGTGTTTTTAATGTGGAAAGTCGTAATTTAAACGCCTTTACCGCCCACGACGAAGAAATATTGAAAGCATTGGCAGATCAGGCGGCGTTGGCAATTGAAAACAGCTACTTAGTTGACACATTACACCGGATGGCTATAACCGATGAATTGACAACGCTTTATAACCGTCGCCATTTCTCAAGGAATCTGGAGGTGGAGATGAAACGGGCCAAGCGCTACAAACGACCGCTATCAATTATGTTTTTTGATATTGACCGTTTTAAATCGTTTAATGATAATTACGGGCATAAAATAGGCGATGAGCTGCTAAAAGCCGTTTCCGGTGTTCTAAAAGAAAAAGTGCGAACGGATGTGGACATCCCGGCGCGTTGGTCAAACAGTCAGGTTCGGTCAGAAACGCAGGATGCAGCGGATGAACCCGGCGGCAAGAAATTGACAGCCCGCTGGGGCGGCGAAGAATTTGTCGTGCTGCTTCCGGAAACCAATGAAGAGCAGGCTTATCTTAGTGCCGAACGTTTTCGCACGGCTGTCGAGCAGATGTCGGCCATTGCTCCAGATATCCCGACCGTTACTGTGAGTATTGGCACTGCCACGTATGATCTTGAAGATATTTTGCCTGAGGAACTCATTAAGCGCGCCGATACCGCTATGTATAATGCCAAAGAGAATGGTCGAAATCGGACAATTAAATGGATTCCTGACTTGCAAATCCGCCAAAAATGAAGCAGTTTATTTTCATCTCAAAAAAAGTGTCTTAGCCGTGCTGCGACGCTTGCTTTTCGCAACTCTTCTGGCGCTCACTTTTAGTGAAAGACCCGCAATCGCCGCCGCGCCGTTTGAATTAAGCGGTAACAGTTTCTTCACGTCAGCCCAGCTTTATTCGATTTTGGACCTCCCGGTTTCACCCTGCATTCCTCCCGCGCTGTTAACCCCACCGCTTAACCGTCTGACGCAGTTTTATTTAGAGCACGGCTTCTGCGTTACACTCAATCTGCAAACAGCCTCACCCGATGACTCCTGCCTGCGTGATGCCGTTCTGGATATAAACGAGGGCGAACGCCGGCCTATAATCCACATTAACCTTCAGGGCGCGGCTGTATTATCCGAAGCAGAAATACGCCGGCAGCTACAGCTTTACCCCGGTGATTATTGCACGTCCGTCCGGCTTAAACAGGCTGTCACATCCTTGCTTGCGCTTTATACGAATCAGGGTTTTACTTTTGCGGAGGTATCCGTCACTATTTCCGTAAACAACGCCGGGCTCAGCTTAAATTTTGAAATTCGTGAAGGAAATCGCTGCTTTATTGCCGGAATTCAAACAGCTAAAGCCGGTCAAACCAAACCAGCGGTTCTGCAAAAACTGCTGGGCTTACCTACAGGCGCATTGTTTAGCGCATCGTTATTAGCGCGCGGTCGGCAGCGAATAGAGCGGCAGCCATACATTCAGCAGGTGCGCGATATCAGACCGATTGCCATTTCCGCCGATTCGGTTATTTTGGAAATTGATCTCACCGAAGCTCGCTTTAATCAAGGTGAGGCCGCCATTGGTTATGCCCCGGCGGCAGGCGATCAAAAAGGATATTTTACCGGCTACGCCAAGTTGCAGTTTGGCAATCTCTTTGGCACGGCGCGCCGTTTTTCAGTCGATTGGCAAAAGTTGCGGCAGAAACAGGAAGATGTAAGTCTTTCTTACGTTGAACCCTGGCTACCATTTGTGCCGGTTGCTGCCCGGATCACTTTTTCACGCAGCTTATTAGATACGCTGTACTCAAAAACGGATACGTCGCTGCGTCTGGAAGCTGATTTCCGGCAATTTTTATCCGGCTTTGTTGCATTCCAGACCGCCCGTGGTCAGGAAAAAACCGCGTTTGTGCAGCGCACGGATACAAAAAATCAACTTAGCTGGGGCTTGCGCTTAGACTCCCGTGATTTTCCGCCCAATCCTCATTACGGTTTGGACTATCAACTCAGTTGGAGCTTGGGCCAGCGACGCTTTTCGGATCAAACCCGCCTGGCAACGGAGCGTACTTTGCATTTGCGCCTGGGACATTTTATACCGCTTGGCAAGCGGATCATTTTATATCATCGCATAGCGCTCGATCGCTATCATGGCGCGGCTAAAAACATCCCGTATTACGATCAATTTCCATTAGGCGGCGCGCAATCTCTGCGCGGCTATGCCGAGCGACAGTTTCGCGGAACGGAAGTTGCCTGGATCAACACAGAATTCCGCTATTGCTTGACTAAGCTATCCCGCGCTTTTTTATTTATGGATGCCGGACATTATAAGTTTGACCGTTGGCGCGATCCATATTTGGGCTATGGTCTGGGGATCAGCCTGGAATCGAAAGCCGGTCTGTTCGGCATTATTTATGGCCTGGGCCGGGACGACAGCTTGAATAACGGTAAGCTTCATTTTCAATTGGAAAATGCGTTTTGACATGCCGAGACCGAAAATCATCCGGAAAATCATTGCTTACATTGAACTGTCTCGCCCACTTAACAATGTAATTCTGGCGATAGCGCTTGGGGTAACCGTAGCCCTGACTGGTCAGCCGGTCCTTTCGCTGCCGGTTCTGCTGGCTATTGTATCCGCCATATTGATCGCCGCCGGAGGGAATGCCCTGAATGATTATAACGATATTGCAACAGACCGGATAAATAAACCGGATCGCCCGCTCCCGTCCGGACGCCTCACTTCGCCAGAAGCGCTTGTATTTGCTTTTAGCTTGTTTGTTGCCGGCAATAGCATGGCCTGGTATATTCATCGCGCCAATGCGCTGATTGCGGCATTAGCAACCATCTGTCTGATTTTATATGATATTCGCTACAAAAACAGACCTTTGATCGGAAATATCATTGTTGCTTTTCTAACTGCGTTAGCGTTTATCTATGCCGGCAGTGTGTATCATAAGATCGTCGAAGCCATTATTCCGGCGGTATTTTCCTTCATTTTTCATCTGGGCCGCGAGATTATCAAAGATGCCGAAGATATAGCCGGTGACCGTGCCCAAAATGCCGAAACTTTGCCCATATTAATCGGCAAGCGTCCTGCATTGGGCGTAGCCACCGCCCTCTATGTCCTGGTTGGATTGCTGGTGATTTGGCCGTATATTGACGGCATCTATTCCTGGCGCTATTTTGCTATTGCTTTGCCAGGCGTCAACGGCGTTTTATTGGGATTAATGATTTCATTATGGCGCGATACGAGCGCCACAAATTTAAATCAAATCAGCCGTTATTTAAAGTATGATATGCTGCTTGGCTTGCTGGCAATTGCGGCGGGGTAATCATTGTTGCGCGGGATATTTTTTGCGGGGCAGCTTGCTCATACGGCCACCAAAATGCGCTGGACGCCTACAAATTCGTGTTGCGCCACGTCGGTCAAGTCCTGCACTTCCAGACAAAGTTCGATGGCTTCGCGGATGCGCTTCATCAGCGTATCCAGCGATTTGGCCTGGGTATGGCAGCCGGGCAGCTCCGGCACACTGGCTACGTAATAACCTTCCCCATCCCGCTCGATAATGACGTTGAAGGCCCTGGTAAAAACGGCCTCGTCTGAGGATATCATGGGTCGTTTTTTGGCTGTGGATTTAGCTGCAAGTTGGGTCATAAAGCATACCTCCAAAAAATTTGATGAATGACTAAAATGCTAACGGCTGAAAGCTGACAGCTGACCGCTTTTACCGATGCGCCTTGCACCGCTTTTGCCCGGTGAGCAATTGTCGTAAATGGGTTAACATAATAAAGGTGTTTAGGAACGTCAATTTAATAACATTGGGTAAGTTCAGAACTTACCCAATGGCTAAATCATTTCAAAATCTTATAGATAAAATGTCCGACAAGAGCCGCAATCGCGTTGAGGCTAAGAAACAGGCGCTTCTCTCTGAAATTCGGCTTGGCGAACTTCGCCAGGCTTTCGAGCTCACCCAACGTCAAGATGCTCAATGTGCTGAAGCATTAATTACTTCGGTTCATATTCGTATGCGTATGCGGTGTTGTGTTTCATAGCTTCTCTATTTTCAACCTATTGGGGAATCTTGATCGGCTAATACGTATGGCATAACATCACCCTTTGGGTTTTCAATACGTACGTGTTTCCGGCGATTTTGTCATATTATCGTCAAGGTACTCCACCGCCGCCACAAGGGTTCGGTATAGGTTTTCGTGCAAATACCAATCCTTTGTAATGTTGTCAACATAGCGCCCTGTAAACCAGACCGAACCATCTTTCCAATACGTTTTAAGCCCCATCTTCATAGCCCACCAGTAAGGGCCATACAGCCAATAATACGACGGGTCGGCAATAATTAACTTCCCAACCTGCTTGACCAGCCCCCTCAATCAGCGCCTCTTTTGACACGCCTGGCCTGGCCGTCTTTATCTCGGCAATTTTAGCATTAATAACAGATTCTGTACTAGTCAACGACCTTTAGAACACTTTTTGTCGGTGTCATTCCGGTATGTTTTTAACCGGAATCTTCTTTCAGGCAAACAAGATGCCGGATAGAAACATTCCGGCATGACAAGTGTGTGAAATGTTGTTGACTAGTACAATTAATAACAGATTCGCTAATTCGCATACATCCCCCTTACCAGTTTAACACGGTAGATTTTTGTATCCCGCCTGTTATTTCAAGTGCAATCTTTTCAGTTTTGTCGGTATGCTTCGCGTACCAATGACCCGCCCTTGCCTGCCTAAATCCTGCACGCGATAGCCGGTCAAAACACCTTTACGGCCTTGCTTATATTGGCGGCTGAACCCGTCCGGCAAACGTGGTATGATTAGGGCATCCTGCTTTAGTCCAAAATGGTTAAACAAGATGCTTTTTAAGTTAATCGTTAATCATTTTACTTTCCTCCGATTTTGTCGCCAAAAAGTGATTGCACAATATTTTCGTGATCAATGCCGCATGTGTCAACTTTGACAGTCTTTGTGCCTTTAGAGACGCAGTCCGGGGATGTGACCGCGTTATTGGCCCAATTGCCGGATGATTTTACGTTGGAAGACTTGCAGCATCATTATGCATGTTCTGGAAAAAGTCCGGCGCGGTTTGGCCGCCGCCGATACGCAGGGTGCGCTGACCCAGTATGGCGACACCCGTCGCCTGATTGACGGCTTCACCGACCGGATCCGCGATATGAACACGCTGACGCCGGAGATGCACAAGGACAGCAATTTTGGCGCGGGTGCAGGCGTTGGAGCGCAAGATGGCAGATGATACGCAAACTTAGCGTATGTGAGCTGATATTGATTCTCTGCTCACGGCGCTCACGGTACTTCGGCAGTTATGTTTTTTAAACGGCAACCGCTTCTCGGACCGCTTTTGGGGCGACTGTCGTTGCCGGACGCAACTGCTCAATGGCTAAACGCAGGAAAGTTGGCAGCACGGTTTTAAAGGTGCGGGTAATATAATCCGGGTCTTCCAAACGGCGCAGCATCTCATCGTATTTTTCTTCGCCAAAAGCATCGACGACCTGCTGCTTGCGCTCCGGTTTGCGGAAGTGGAACATCATGCTTGTCGGATCGCCCTCCGGATGAAATTGTGTTCCGCTGATTTCATCGGAGACGCGGATGCCTTCGATGGCCCGCTCGTAAGGCACGTAAGGGCGGTTTTTTTCTAAAGCAGTGATACGCGCACCGATTTCTTCCATCTTTTTATGATCCGGCTGAACGACCTGAAAATCGCGAAATGTGGCGCAATAATAAGGATCGCCCAAATCCTTATATAGCGGGTCTTCCAGCCCGTAATCGGCTTTATGCACTTCCAGAATACCAAAGGCCTTTTTCTTGCGCTTATTGACCGAGGCAAAATCAAAAAACCGCACCATCATCTGGAACGAGTGGCAAATAAAAAAAATGTGTTTGCGCTCTTCTTTAGGCGCGCGTTGATTATAATTCCAAATCTGGTCGATGATGTTGAAATATGTATTTTCCCACGCCATTCCCACGCCATCAAACGGGCTGCCTGGGCCGCCGGATGAAATATAGATATCATGGTCAAGACCGGGGGCTTCATTTTTTAGGCGGGTTTCGTAGCGATCCTGGGTGATTCGCTGGCCGTTAATTTTGCCATCGGCCTCATTTAGGATGCGCTGCAGGCAGCCTATGCCCTGGTTCTCCTCGCCGTTGTACAGATCAATAATTGTGGCGCGAATGGGACGATCGTTCATTTGACACTCCTTAGGGTTTAAGCAGACGGTACATCACAAAACATAATCTAAAGCGGCTATAAACTATATATTACGACAGAAGAGGTCAACAATAAACTGGTTTGAAGGCTTAAAATCAGTGCCCGCGTCTTTATTCACAACAATCCCTGCCCAAAGGTGATGGCAGTTTCAATCAGCTCCAACTCAAGCAACTGTCCTTGACCCAAGCCAACACATCCCGACCTGATCATGCTCAACCACATAGCAGTCTACGCGGATTGTGCAGTCCTTATAGACCGGACGGAATAGCTGTCTATGCTGACGACGCTTCTTCTCCATCTACGTGCTCCTTTTTTTGACAGGTTTAAATGGTTTGCCCTTGACAACCAACCATTCTAATATCACCTTAGCTACCTGTCCAGTTTTTTTGGGGCACTATAATAATAGCGCAGGACACCCTCAATTTAATTATGTTTTACCATAATCATCGCCCGTTTAACACCGGCAAACGAAAAGGAAAATCACCCCGCGAGATCCTGACCGGAAAAAGCAAAGTCAACACTGGCTGCAACTCTTGATATCAATGACCGCCTGAACGTCAGCTCTTTGAATTGAAGCCTGGCTCGCCACCAATCTCATTGCCGTACTCAAATGGATACAATCTTATTGCGCCCTCGAAAAGTGTTACCTATTTTCTACCAGAAATTAGAAAGTGCCCAATTGTCAAACCCAAATCGCCGCCGGAGGCCTATCTGAACCAGCTTATTCGCTACATTCATTGGATCAATCGGCTAAGTGACAATGTGGGCCGCGCCACCGCCTGGTTGACCAGCGTATTGGTAGCGCTGGTCTGCTACGACGTCTTTACCCGTTACTGGCTCAATCAAAGCAGCGTGGCGGTGCAGGAAATGGAGTGGCATCTATTTGCGCTGATCTTTCTGTTGGCTGCGGCCTACACGCTGCGGCACGATAAGCATGTGCGGGTCGATCTGATCTACGCCAATCTAACCCCGCAACAAAAAGCCTGGATTGATGTTATCGGCGGTATTTTATTTCTGATTCCTTTTTGCCTGATGATTATCGTCTCATCCCAGGAATTTGTGCTTAATGCATTTCGGGTGCGGGAAACATCGCCCGATCCCGGCGGATTGCCCGGACGCTACCTGCTTAAGGCTGTTATCCCACTTGGCTTTACACTTCTGTTGCTGCAAGGATTGGCCACCACCTGCACGGCCTTATTAACCGCATTAGGCAAAAACCCATCGGATGGAGAGACCCAATCATGATGTCTTTACTCCTGTTTGTGGCGCTATTTGCTTTGCTGCTGCTGGGTTATCCGGTCGCCTTTACCCTCGGTGGTGTTTCGCTCATTTTTGGCTTATTGACTTTTGGCTTTGACTTTTTTAACCTGATGCCGTTACGTATCTGGGGCATCATGACCAATTACGTTTTGTTAGCGGTACCGCTTTTTGTTTACATGGGTTTGACGCTGGAAAAATCCGGTCTGGCTGAAGAGCTGCTGGAAACCATGGCCCTCCTGTTTGGTCGTGTTCGGGGAGGTCTGGCGCTGTCCGTCGTTTTTGTCGGGGCGCTGCTGGCGGCGACCACCGGTATTGTCGGCGCAACGGTCGTCACGATGGGTTTGCTGAGCCTGCCAACCATGCTTAAGCGCGGCTATAGCCCGGAATTAGCCACAGGCACGATTGCCGCCTCCGGCACGTTAGGCCAGATTATTCCGCCCAGTGTGGTGCTGGTGCTGCTGGGCAGTGTTCTGAATATTTCGATAGGCGATTTGTTTATCGGCGCGATTCTGCCAAGCGTCGTATTGGTGGGTTTTTATTTTGGCTGGATTATCCTTGTGGCCATTTTCAGACCGGCCGCTGCGCCGGCCATGCCCGAAGAAGAACTGGCCAGGTTCAAAGGCAAAGCCATGTGGAAACGGCTGATCATGGCGCTGCTTCTGCCGGGTTTTTTAGTTTTGGCGGTGTTAGGTTCAATCTTTGCGGGTATTGCCTCGCCCACGGAAGCGGCGGCGGTAGGCGCAGCCGGGGCCACCCTGCTGACGATATTGATGGGTAAATTCAGCCTGGATCGCCTCCGATTGGTCATGCAAGAGACAACCCATCTGACCGTCATGGTTTTCATCATTTTGATTGGCGCGTCCGTTTTTGGCCTGGTTTTCCGCGGTATGCACGGCGATGATTACATCACCCAATTAATTTTGGGCGCCAATATGGGGCCGCATACTTTTCTTTTTCTGGTAATGGTTGCAGTTTTTATTGCCGGTTGCTTTATTGACTTTATCGAGATCATTTTTATTATTGTACCGGTTGTAGCCCCGATTTTTATTAAAATGAACGTGGATTTGCTGTGGCTGGGCCTGCTGCTGGGCATGAATCTGCAAACATCCTTCCTTACCCCGCCCTTTGGTTTTTCCCTATTTTATTTGAAAGGCGTTGCACCGCCGGAGATTAAAACATCACAGATTTACAAAGGCGTTGTGCCTTATATTATCATCCAGTTATTTGTCCTTTTGCTCATGGTAATTTTTCCCGAGTTAGCCACCTGGCTGCCGCAAAAATTTTATGAAAAATGACCTTCCGCCGGGAAGCGATCAGCCGTCCGCTTACAGCTTTTGGCGCCGAGCTATATATGTTTTTAAGTTAAGCACAAGGCAGAATTGTCATGCTGAAAGCATCTTTTTTTCAAATGGCGTCACTGCTCCTGAATTATTCACAAATATTAACGCAAACGTCGCAGTTGACGCTAAAGACGCAAGTTGCAAATTTATATCTTAAAAATGGATTATGAGGCAACCTAATCGTTTTAAATTCAGCTAATTTAAAACAAATCAAGCGGTTGCGTCGTTTGCGCCGCTTGCGTCTCTTGCGTTTATGAATTATTCAGGCTGCTGGATCTGTCCAAGATTCTTTCAGAATGACAACATACCAAATTTGTCGCTTGGAACGGAGTAACCGCTGATTGCTGACCGCTGAAAGCCGGAGCATTACATGTTTAGCGCCGCCAAAAATCCCACCAAAAATACGACCGGCTTCTTAAGCAGTCTGCAACGGATCATGCATAGCGGACCGGTCTGGACCGTCGGCAACTTCTTTAGTCTGCTGCGGATTCTCCTGCTGCCGTTTATTGTGATTGGCCTGCTTTACGAACACAATTTTTTGACCGTGACTTTGATTATTCTGGTTGGGTTAAGCGATGGCCTGGATGGATTTTTTGCCCGCTATTACAATCAAATTTCAAACCTGGGTAAATTACTGGATCCGCTGGCCGACAAAGTCGCATTTGGCGTCTTGATCTGCTTTCTGGCTTTATGGCGGGATTTTCCGATGTGGGCCGTGCTAATCTTTGTCATTCGCGACATTTTTATTTTGATTGCCGCGGCCTGGTTAGTCAACATAAAAAATCAATTGGTGATGTCTAATTTCTTTGGTAAACTGACGTTGGTCGGCTTGTTTTTAACAACAATACTCTACACCCTGCGCTGGGAACTGACAGGTTTTTATCTGTTGCTGGCCAGTCTTTTCTGCCTTGGGTTGTCGACCTGGCAATATTGGCATAGATTTAGGCGCTTACTAGCAACCAACGGCTGATTTTGAAGTGATTGCCGCTCGGAAGTCTTACCACGATGATTAATGATTACACCAACGTGCTGAAAGCACATTTTGTAATTCAATTGAAATCGCCTTGACAAGATCGGTTTGGCAGGTTATTCTTGCCACGCCAACATTGCAAACTAACAAACCAACTGAAGGAACGGGATTTTTGTGTCGGAAAAAAAAAGTCAAAAAGACGGCGGAAGTGAAAACAAATGACGTAGTGACAAATGACGATGTTGAGCGAATGAAAGCTTATTTTAAAGCCATTGGTTTTGACCCGCAGAAAATAGCAGCAACACTGGACATTCTCAAAACCGATGTGGGCAACTTAAAAAACGGTCAAACCGAACTGTTGAAAATGTTTTTCGCGCTCAAAGCTGAGGTGGAAAAAAGCAACCAAAAAACAGATCAAAAAATAGACCGTATTTTGACAATTTTGGATGGATTGGTCGTAAAAAACATGCAAGACATGAAACAGGAAGATGTGATGCACACCGCCCGCTTAGACCGCCATGAGGCCGCCCTGGCCGACCACGATGAACGGATTGAACACCTGGAAGCGACGATGTGACTTTGAGTTTAAGGTCGAAACTCTGCACTACAAAAAGTTTTATTAGATGCGCGGTCAGTGAGCCTACCGTTTCTTTGGCGAAATTACAACCAATCACGCTCACAAACCCGCTCGACAAACCGTCCCACTGCCGCAAAAACCTGCTCGCTACCGGCGTGGCGGACAATGACATGCCGGTCTAAATCAAACAACTCCAGCGACTTATCTGCTGATGAAATCTGGTCCAAAATTTCTTGCGAACTCTCCGGATTGACCGCCGGATCCTGACGGGAATGAATCAGCGTAACCGGCGCCGTAATCTGTCCCAGTCGCTGGCGGCATTCTCGCATCAAATAATCCATTTGCCGCAAACCTTTCAAGTAAATTTTATTATAGTTGGTATCCGGATTTTCGGTAAGATTGTCAACCCACTCCAGGCGACCGGACTCTACATTGAGTCGCTCCAACCAATCATTCCAGAGATTCACCGCCGCCGTTGAGCGTGCGCGAATATACTTGAGATGAATCGGTGAACTAATGGCAAAAATGCCGCGCACCGGAGGCCGTTTAATTCCGCCGACCGTCAATGCCAGCGTACCGCCGGTGGAAAATCCGCCCAGCACAATTTGATTGCAGAACTGCTTCAGCGCCGCATAGCCACGCAAATAAGCGTCATACCATTCCGTCCACAACACATCCGCCTGATTACGCGGCGACGTGCCAAATCCGGGCAGTCGCACTCCATAAACCGAATAACCCCGCTGGTACAAATATTCGGCCAAAGCGGCAATTTCCTTTGGCGCGGCCAGATAACCATGCGACAGAACCACCCCGATCTTTGACTGCGCGGAGCGAAGTAAAAACGGTGAGCCTACCTGACGATCCTTGCTTACGCCCGCTTCATAATACGCCACGTAATCATTGGCAAAGCGGTCATGATCGGCCTCGATAATTTTTTCCAGCGTCTTTTCGCGCAGCAGCCGCTCGCGGGTGTTGACCCAAAACTTAAGCTCCTTTACCACCTTTCCCAACGGTTCGGCTTCGTTGGCAATCACCAAAAAAGGATTGTTGACCCGCACGGTATGGAATAAATGGATCATCTCCAGCTTGACTTTGTTGATGTGCAGCGCCTCGCCCGCCCGCCGGACGACCGAGCTCTGCTCGGCCAGCCGGCAGATGCTTTCCAACGGCGGATACGGCTCATCGGCGATCAATCGAATCAGCCCTTCACCCAGCGAATCGTGGCTGCGGCAGGCAAAGCGTTTTTGGGCGTCCAGGCCGGTAATATAGATGGCGCGGTAGAAATTTTCGGCATTGAGCCACGGCCGCCAGACGACTTGCAAACCCTGGCAAAACAGATGGTCAATATTGAGCAGCAAATTGTCGTAAATCCGGCCCATAAAATCGCGGGTCAAGGCGGTGGCCTGTTGTCGCAGCAAAAAACTGGGTTGATCCGGCGCCGGCATAAAATACGCCAGCAGCCGCGACAGCAAAAATTGCCTATCTAAATAGTCGGCTACGGCAATAGGCTTGGCAAAGCAAACGTTAATTGTAGAATCGGACAGCAAAAAGTTGCCTTCAATTTCCAACTCCTCTTCCAAACGCGGCGGCAGCTTGTCAAACAGGCGCTTAGCCAGCGCTTTGATAGCATTATCTCCCGGTCGCAGCGGATAATAGCTGATCGTCACCGGCACAATCTGCACACTATGACTGCTTAATTCGGCCTGACCGAAAAAGTCGAAACGGTTGCAATAGTCGCGCATTTTGGGCCGGTCGTTTTTAGCCAGCGCGGTAAAGAATTTTTGCTTGTAGATTTCGGCCTTGAGCGCCAACATGGCGGCGCCCGTGCGCACAGGCCGGTCGCCGTGTTGCGTCGTTAAAATCAGCTTGCGTTTGTTGAGGATTTTTTTGCTTTTGGCCATCAGCCCTTCCGGGTAAATGACCCAATTGCTGCGACCGGTCATCAGATCGCCGATAATTTCCTGATCGCGGTGCGGCGCTTTGACAGACGTGACCCGCAGACTGGTGATATAGTCGCCAAATGGCCCGTCGAACAGGGCGGCGTCGGCCAGACTACGCGGATAGCGGCCTGTTTCCCGATAAATGAGATGAGGCAGCAGCATCGTCTCGATGCGCGTAAAATGGTTGATGACGAACAGCGTGGGCCGCTCCGGCACGTCGGCCAGACCCTCGACAGTGATCCGGGCATTGATGATTTTTTCCAGTATCCGCAGCGCAGCCGAGGTCGATTTGACGCTCAGCGGCGCTTGATCGGACGGCGGGTTTATATTTTCAGGGAGCATTGGAAACGTTACCGGATAAGTTTAATATGTAGTGCGAGTTACCTAAATCACACCCTGCGCGAATAAGGCGATTCGCGCGACGTTTTCGGTTTACTCGCGCTATGAATGATTCAGGTTATACTCTCAACGGGCACAAGGTTTTGCCACGAAGACTCGAAGACACGAAGAAAAGCCTTTATTTTTGCTTTTTTCGTGACTTTGTGTCTTCGTGGCGAAGTGAAAAATTATGCCCTGTGAAAGTATAGATATGGTTAGATATACTTCTGGTCTTTGGCAAAGGCCAACAGCTCATCCCGAAATTTCGGATGCGCAATTTTGATTAAGGCTTTGGCGCGTTCGCGGATGCTTTTACCATGCAAATTCGCCGTGCCCCATTCCGTCACCACATAGTGGACATCCCCGCGCGAAGTGACTACGCCGGCGCCCGGATTCAGCATCGAAGCAATCCGCGACACCTGCTCATCTCTGGCTGTGGAGGGCAAAGCGATGATCGGTTTGCCGCCTTTGGAACGGGCAGCGCCACGGATAAAATCCACCTGACCGCCAATCCCGCTAAAGAATTTTGTGCCGATGGAATCAGCGCAGACCTGGCCGGTCAAATCCACCTCAATGGCGGCGTTGATAGCAGTCATTTTATCATTTTTGGCGATGACATACGGATCATTGACATATTGGGTAGGGTGCATTTCGATAATCGGATTATCATCTATAAAATTATAGAGCTGACGGGTTCCCAGCGCAAAGCCCGCCAAAATTTTGCCCGGATGCAGGGTCTTTTTTTCGTTATTGACAACGCCTTTTTTGACTAACTCAATGATGCCGTCAGAAAACATTTCGGAATGAACTCCCAAATTTTTTTTGCTGTTTAAATAGAGTAAAACGCCGTCGGGAATGCCGCCAATGCCCATTTGCAGCGTCGCGCCGTCCTCAATGAGCTCAGCTACGTTTTGACCTATTTTTTTTTGCAAATCGGACGGCTCGCCTTGCTTCAGTTCCGAAAGTGGGGAGGAAACCGGTACGCAATGTTGGATCTTGCTGATGTGGATAAAGCTGTCACCATGACAGCGCGGCATCTGGTCATTAATTTCGGCCACAATCACCCGGGCCGACTGTGCCGCGGGTTTGGTGCAGCCGACCTCAATGCCAAAGCTGCAGAAGCCGTGCTCGTCCGGCAAAGATACATTAATCAGCGCCACATCAATCGGCAAAGCGCCGCTGGTAAACAGGTCCGGAATTTCACCCAGGAATATAGGCACATAGTCGGCCCGGCCATCCTGCACGGCCTGCCGCACGTTGCTGCCGATAAACAAGTTGCGGATATGAAAATTAGCGGCATATTTGGCGTCGGCGTAAAGGGCTTCGCCAACAGTCAGAATGTGGGTGATTTCCACGTCTTCCAATTCAAAAGCCCGGTCTACCAGGGCGCGCACTAAGTGATGGGGCATTGAACAACCCGCGCCGATATAGACCCGTTGCCCCGATTTGATGATCGACACAGCTTCTTCCGCACTGACAATTTTATCTTGATAGCGTTGCAGCCAACTCATGCGTCCTCCATTTAAAGAAAAAGGGTAACTATTCTGGCAGCCACGAATTGCACGAATTTTCACGAATAAAAACAAAGACCTTTTGGTTTTGGACTCGTTTTTTGAAAGAGCGCCATAAAACACAACACTTTTTCTATTCTTGTCTATTTATGCTCATTAGTGGCTGAAGGGTTACGAAAAAAAATTAATAGCGTATTTCAAAAACATCCCGCTTACAATTTACACTACTGGCGAAATTATGCAGACAATTTTATGCGGATCACGCATTTTGCTTGATTTTTGTCGCTAAAAAAGAGATACTGAGCGCGTTGAATGGAAAAGTTGCGTCCTGAATTAAGCATAAACGAAGCGATTATGCAAGGAGACGTTCGATGTGGCAAAAACTGCAAGTTATTTTACTCGTTTTAATTTCGCTGACGATGGTGATTTTGGTTGCCCAAAATTCCGGCACAACGGATATTCTGGTCTGGGCGATTCAGGCGCCGCTGAGTTTGTATTTACTGGGCGCATTTGCCCTGGGGTTTGGTTTTGGCTGGTTTGGGCTAATGATTCTGAATTATCGGCGCAATAAAACCGCAGCGGCTTTAGCAGCGGAAAAGGCCGGGGTATGAATCCGGCACGGCACATTTTGTGGGTAGATGATGAGATCGAATTTTTGCGCCCGCATCAAATTTTTCTGGAGCGCAAAGGTTACCGAATCTCAACCGCCGGCAATGGTGATGACGCCATTGCCCTGGTCATCAAAAACCACTATGATTTAGTGTTGTTAGACGAGATGATGCCGGGCAAAGACGGCCTGACTACGTTGAACGAAATCAAAAACAAGCGGCCCAATCTGCCGATCGTCATGGTCACCAAAAGCGAAGCCGAGGACTTGCTGGATCAGGCCATCGGGCAACGCATTGACGGCTATCTGCTTAAACCGGTACAGCCGCTGCAAGTGCTGTCAATCTGCCGGCAGATTCTGGATCAGCAGGCGATACGGGAAAAGCAGGTGACGCCAGAATATGTACAGCAGCTTCGCGAGCTCTCCGCACGGATCGAGGAGGGTTTGGAATGGCCCGGCTGGATCGAAATCTATCTGCAATTGATCCATTGGGAACTGGAGTTGGAAGCAACGCGGGCGGAAGGACTGCAAACCACGCACAACGATCTGCGTCAGGAAGCGAATCGCGCCTTTGCCGCTTATATCCGGCGGGTCTATCCGGATTGGTTGGCCGGCAAAAATCCACCGCTGTTATGCCCCCAAATTTTGCGTAGCCGGGTTCAGCCTTTAATCCGGTCCGGACGTCCGGTATTTTTTATCGTGATTGATTGTCTGCGCATAGATCAATGGCAGGTGATGGCCCCGTATTTAAACGATTTATTTGCCATTCAGACCGATTATGCCTTCTCGATTTTACCGACCGCAACACCTTACGCCCGCAACGCCTTGTTTGCCGGGCTGTTCCCCGATGATATTGCCCGTCTGCACCCGGAATATTGGCAGGAACGTTCCGATGACGAAACCAGTCGCAATCAGTTCGAAGCCGAATTGCTTAAAAAACAAGTACAGCGGCTGCGCCTGGTTGATCCGGAGCGCGTTCGCTACCAAAAAATCAGCACCCACGACGAAATGGTAACGCTTCGCAAGAAATTGGACGGCTGGCTGAACTGTGAATTAGCGGCAGTTGTCGTCAACTTTTTGGATATTTTGACCCACGGACGGTCGGAGTCATCCATTTTGCGGGAGCTGGCAACGGATGAGCGCGCTTTTCGGGCGCTGGCGGCGGCGTGGTTTCAACATTCGGCTTTGCTGGACTTACTGCGTGACTTAGCCGCAGCCAATATACCCGTAGTAATTACCAGCGATCATGGCGCGATTCTGTGCCGACGGGCGACTAAGGTGATTGGCGACCGTGAAACATCCACAAATCTGCGCTACAAATTTGGCCACAATCTGCAGTGTGACGAGAAGTGTGCGGTGCGTCTGACCAAGCCAAAAACCTACCGGCTGCCTGAGGATGGGTTGAATAAAAATTATCTGATTGCGGCTGAGGATTATTACTTTGTTTATCCGACGCACTATCATCACTATCAGCGGCAGTACGCTGATAGCTTTCAACACGGCGGCATATCTCTGGAAGAAATGATTGTACCGGTGATTACCCTGATGCCGTTACCGCCGGAAAAAGGGCTATAGGGACGTGTGAAGAAATGTCATTTTTCAAGAGTTTATCACTCATTTTCAAGCACTTGTGCACTCAAAAATGACATTTCTTGGACGTTATCACCTCCCCTATAAACACTAAACAGCCGTGGCTTGAATCGAAAACATCATCGGCAGCATTCCGTCGCCATTCGGCATTCGCCAGTACCCGTCATGCGGTGATTTCACCATATCCGGAAAAAAATCGAAGGCGCAATAAGGGAATTCCTGCACGTCATGAACGGTCAAACCGCCTTTGATTAAGGCTGTTATGGTGTCACTCAGCGAATGAATCCACTCAAACGTATGCGTTTTGATGGGCGCGGCGCGATCAGCGTAGGTGCCGGTGTCCTCAAATTCAAGCGGCGTCTGGCCCTGAAAATACGGATAGCGAACTTTAAAATCGCCGGAGGGGCGCTTTTCATCAAAAATATACAGGGTCGGATGAAATTCGGCGATGTAAAAAGTCCCGCCCGGTTTAACAAAACGCGCCGCCGTGCGACCCCAGGCCCAAATGTCCGGCAACCAGCATAAAACCCCGTAGGACGTGAAAACAATGTCAAACTGTTCCGTCAGATGTTGGGGCGCGTCATACAAATTGCAGCAAACAAATCGCGCCGGGATGTTGAGTTCTTCGCTGAGAGAACGGGCCACGTCAATGGCCGGCTGCGAAAAATCGAGGCCGGTCACCTGCGCGCCCAGCCGCGCCCACGACAGCGTATCCAGCCCGAAGTGACATTGCAAGTGCAGCAGACTTTTGCCGCGAACATCACCCAGCACCTTTAGCTCGATCGGTTCCAGCGAACAGCGGCCTTTTTTAAAGCCGTCCACATCATAACTGGCGGATTTGACATGTATCGGCACTAAATCATTCCAGTGCCGGCGATTGTTTTCCATGGGTGAATTCATAATCGCACTCCCTTCAGAATTTGAATTGCAAGCTTCAGTTTGCGCGTGACGATGTTAAACAAATGTAAGCAAGCTGAAGCTTGCTACTCCAGTTTTTAGAGGTACTTAAACCCAAGCCGGACCAGCCACAACCAGCCGGCCAAAAAGCACAGCCCGCCCAATGGCGTAATGGCTCCCAATATTCTCACGCCGCTTAGACTCAGGGCATAGAGGCTGCCGGAAAAAATGATGATGCCCGCCGTAAACAGCCAGCCCGCCACGTCCGCCCGACTCTCCGGCCATTGAAAAGCTACCCAACTGACGATAAATAGGCTGCCGTCCGCTACAAACGGGTCGCCCCGATGGGGCTGAAATTCGGGGCGGCC
>CAYOLL010000085.1:0-24593 GCA_964404765.1 uncultured Gemmatimonadota bacterium
GGATAGAAACATTCCGGCATGACAAGTGTGTGAAATGTTGTTGACTAGTACAAAATTTACAAAATTAGCTGAGAGTTATTACTAAGGAAGTAACAATTATGATGTTTAGTATCGCTATACTTTTAGGTAGCATACCATTTTTATGCGGACTTTTATGGCGCAAGCAATATGGACCAATTATTATTCCTGCTAAGCTAAAAATTTTCTGTAGTATTGTTGTTTTGGCAAGCACAGTCGGTCTTTGGCACGAGACCGGGCGCTTTATCGCCGCGCTGGAAATTCAGCATTGGCCGTCTACAAGCGGACAAATCATCACCTCACAAATTGCGGGTAACCGCGGACGGTATCCGCGTGTCACCTTTCGATATATCATTCGCGGGCAATCGTACGAAGCTACAACCGACTATCAAACCCCGAGCTTCGGCAGTAAAAAGAACAAATATGAAGCGGCACGTTCGGTTGTCGAAGAGTTTTCAGCCGGCACACCGGTGACCGTTTTTTACGACCCAAACAACCCGGCCAATGCTCGACTTAACCACATCTTGCCATGGGACATCTTTGGCAAATTAGGATTTAGCGGATGCTTATATATCGGATGTCTTTTCTTTTTAGCCGCTTCTTTTTCGCATTCGAGTAGTCTTAAAATCAGGGGTAAATTCCGGCAAGCTCTAACTTCTGTATGGTCATAAAAAACTGAGGAGCAACAACTTTGGGTTCATGAGGCAAGATAGTATTTCTTTCATGAGTTTGACTTCCTTAATATATAGTAGGGCATAGCAAAGTGTCAAGCAGTTTAGCTATTCAGGCGAAGCCTACTCGGAGGCGTATAATACCAAAACTGAAAATGATTAGCGCCCAAACCGTAATGGTCATAAATAGCGTATCTTGTTATCAAGTAATCTGTTGCAAAATCCTTTGAGCTTTTCTGCCGGGCGCAATTTTTTTGGTAATGGCATAGCCCACAATTTTTAATTGAAGTTTGACAATACTTTTGCAAAGAACTCTTGACATCTTTTCAAAAAGGCATATCTTCTAAATCCTTATTAAGTTATAAAGTAAAAATGCTTTTTGCCTGTAATCATTTTTGCGGAGGACGCACAAGACTTATGGTCAGACTTAGATTACGCCGCGGCGGGAAAAAGAAATTGCCGCATTATCGCATTGTTGCCGCCGATTCACGTTTTCCGCGTGATGGCCGCTTTATTGAAGTCATTGGTTTTTATTCGCCGGTGACCAACCCTAAAAAACTAGAAATTGACGCGGCTAAAGCGCTCAAATGGCTTAAAAGCGGTGCGCAACCCAGCGACACCGTGCGCAGCTTGCTAAGCCGAAAAGGCATAATGACCATGTGGCACAAGGTTCGCCTTGGCGCCGCAATGGAAGATGTGCTGCCGAAAGTTTCTGACGTGTCACAAGCAACCCCGGCGCCGGTTGCGACCGTAGCACCGGTGGAGTTTGCTCCGGCTGAAAATTCTGCGCCCCAAATGGGTGAATAAGCATGAGAGAAATGATTGAGTTGCTAGCCAGAAATTTGGCGAAATTTCCTGAACGCGTGGAAGTAATCGAAAAATTAGAAGAGCCGCCAACATACTTCAAGTACACGCTCAAAGTTGCATCGGAAGACTTGGGTCGTATTATTGGGCGTGGGGGTCAAACGGCAGAGGCCATTCGTTCATTGATGGCTGCCGCTGCCGCTAAGGCCGGTATTAAAGCCGTTCTTGAAATTCGCGAATGAATGCCTCCCGGAAAGTCAAATTAGGTCGTATTCAGGCCCCCTTTGGTGTAAAGGGTTGGGTTAATTTTACGCCGTATGTAGATGCTGAGTTTGACTGGGCACATGTCAAGCATGTCGAGATTAAATCTGCTGACGACGTCCGGCGACAATTGACATTGCTTGACGCCAAGCCTCACAAACCTTTGCGGTTGCTTTTTAGTGAAGTTGTTGACCGTAATAGCGCAGAAACAATCAAGAATTGTGAAGTCTGGATTGATGACGCGCTTTTACCGCCTCTTTCGTCCGGCTGTTTCTACGAATTTCAATTAGAGGGTGCCCCAGTTTTTTTAGAAAATGGGACTAAAATTGGCATTATTCGCCAAGTTATTCATAGTGGGCCTACACCATTACTTGAGATTTCGGATGGATTACGCGAGATTCTGATTCCGCTTAACTCAGCTAATGTTCATAGTTTCGATCCTGAAAAAATCATTGTGCATCCGCTTGAAGGCTTGCTGGATTTGAACACTTAATGTTACGTGATGTAGCTGTTTATCATGCGCATTCATATTATTAGCACTTTTCCGGAATTTTTTGATAGCCCGCTGAGTGTTTCAATTCCAAAGCGTGCTATTGAAAAAGGACTGGTTGAAATTCAGCGACATCAGTTGCGTGACTATACCATAGATAAGCATAGATCAACTGATGATGTTCCGTTTGGCGGCGGGGCAGGCATGATTATGAAGCCTGAGCCTTGGTTTAAAGCAATTCGGGCTATTGCACCGCCAAAATCGCGAATTATTTATTTGACCCCACAGGGTCGTTCCTTGAGCCAGGAATTAGTTGAAGAACTTGCTCAGGAGTCTATTTTAACCGTTTTGTGTGGTCGATACAAAGGTGTGGACGAACGCGTTTGCACCCGTTTGGTTACGGATGAAATTTCTGTCGGCGATTATATCTTAAGTGGCGGTGAACCGGCAGCTCTTGTCCTTATTGACGCCATTATTCGATTAATTCCAGGTGTTTTGGGTGATTTTGATTCAGCTGAGGGTGATTCTTTTACAACAGAGCTTTTGGATTACCCACATTATACCCGACCACAATTATTTGAAGATTTGGAAGCTCCACCGGTTTTGCTTTCCGGCCATCACCGGCAGATTGAAGAATGGCGACGCAGGCAGGCATTGCAAAGGACACTATTACGCCGCCCAGATCTTTTAGAAGTTGCCGATTTGCATCGGACTGATCGACATTATTTGCGTGATTTGGAAGTTGAAATGGTCGGATCGGCTAAAAGATCATGAATTACCCGCAGCCTGCACAAACCTATGTAGTTTTACTGCATTACCCTGTTTACAACAGAAATGGCGAGATTATTACCTCGGCAATTACGAATTTAGATATCCATGATATTGCCCGAGTTTGCCAAACCTATGGGTTGGCCGGATATTACATTGTAACGCCGGGTAAGAATCAGTTTCGCTTATTGCAAGAGACCATTACATTTTGGCAAGACGGGGTAGGTCAAGAGTATAATCCGACTCGGAGTCATTCATTTGGTATTGTTCATGCCGCACAAAGCCTAACTGCTGTAAAAAAAACATTGGGTAAAAGCACACTTTTTGTTGTAACAACAGCTAAACGACGGCCAAATTGTATTGATCTGACAACATTGCGGGAATTTAGCCAGGCACAGCCGGAGCGAAAAATTGCCCTTATTTTTGGTACCGGTTTTGGATTGACGGATGCGTTTATTGAGTCTATTGAATATGTGTTGAATCCCATTGAAGGCGGCACCGAGCGCAACCACCTTTCGGTAAGAAGCGCGGTTTCTATTATTATTGACCGCCTATTTGGACGATAGTTATACGCATGTTATTGAAGTTAGAATAAGCAATCAAATTTAAATTAAAGATACGGTTTGAAAACTTATACCAGACCACAAAGTACAAAGCTTCATAAAGTTTTTTTAAAACAGCATCTTGTCAGCGATATATTTTTCAACGCTTTTAAAGATAATGTTTTTGGGTCTTTGTAATTGTTATGACTGATAGAGTTTTTTGGCCGGCAAGATGGAGAAAGGTTAAGCGGAGGCAAAACCATGGACGATCAAATTATTCGTGAAATTGAAAAAGACAATCTAAGAAAAGATTATCCGATTTTTAGCTCTGGCGATACAATTCGCGTTAATGTGCGGGTTAAAGAAGGAGACAAAGAACGTGTTCAATCTTTCCAAGGTATTGTGATCCAAAAAAAGGGTGTGGGTATTAGTACGACTTTTACAGTTCGTAAAGTCGCTAGTGGCGGGCATAGCGTGGAGCGAATTTTTCCGTATCATTCCCCGTGGATTGAAAGCGTGGAATTAGTGCGCCGCGGCCGTGTGCGTCGCGCCAGAATTTACTATCTACGCGAGTTGCGTGGTAAATCCGCCCGTATTCGTGAGTTGCGTGAAGTTTAAGGTCAAATTCGCAAAAAAAATAAATTTTCCTTTTCCCCTGCGGTTGCGTCTCTGCTGCAGGGGATTTTTTTGCTGCGTAAAGGTAAAATTCAATGCGTGCGCTCAAATTCAATCAATTTGCGATGGTAAAGAGCGAATAGCTTCGATGAATTGACCGGCATCATTAAACTGACGATAAACCGATGCAAAACGCACATAAGCTACCTGGTCCAGTTTATACAAATGCTGCATCACTAACTCTCCGATTTCCTGACTGCGAATTTCCTTACGATTCAGTTCCTGCAAATAATTTTCGATTTCAT
Organism: uncultured Gemmatimonadota bacterium; assembly: GCA_964404765.1. GTDB lineage: Bacteria > 4572-55 > 4572-55 > 4572-55 > 4572-55 > CAYOLL01. The sequence continues at coordinate 4,475 of CAYOLL010000085.1, forward strand.
CAACAACATGTTCAATTGTTTCCAATGCAATCGGGCGTTTGTTGCAGGCAATCTGAATGCCATGCAATAGTTTTTCGCGATAAAAAGGTTGACGCTTGCCATCGGATTTAAGAATTTGCAAGGGCACTCGTTCTATAAATTCATAGGTTGTAAAACGCTTTCGGCAACTTTCACACTCACGACGGCGGCGGACAGCGCTACCCTCTTTAACCAGGCGTGAGTCAATCACCTTGTCTTCCAAATGGCCACATTTCGGACAGCGCATAACGCCTCTTCTCCATTTACGTATTCAAAAGTGGGCAACCTGCCACAACGATGGCAGGCTGCCCACAAACTTTGGCAGGCATAAAAACTACCGGTTCATGGGATAATACCAAAACCAAAAATGATTTGGACACTAAACCCTAAGGGTCTCAAAAGATGTATCTCATTACCAAGTAAAATCTTACAAGACCCTTAGAGTTTTTTTGGAAGTGTATAATTCATTTTAAGTTCTGGTAAGATGGTGAAACCTTGCGAAGGCTTAATTTGAAATCCGCATGTTTTGTGCACTGAAGCCTTCGCAAGGTTGGATTTCCACAAACCTGCCCCATGAGCCAAACTACTTGGAAATCGGCAGCACTTTAAGCGTGTCAGAGCCGGTAACCATTGCATCTAAAAAACCAAAATTGTCCCCATAACAACCGGGTGCGCCACTAAATCCGGCTGCATCGGCAAAACCCAAAAAGAGACGGGTCGCCCCAGCCGGTGCAGCAAAAGTCTGGACGGTCTTAGTTGTATCTGCCGCTATGCCGTCGCCTATAAAAAATATCTGGCCTAAATTTGGCATAAAACTGGCTGAATTGGTCGCGTTTTCGGTCGAATAATCCATGTTCAGTGGCGCGGTTTTTGCACCGGGATTTGTAGCATCCAAAAAGATGCCAACTAAACTGCCTTGCGGTCCGGTAAAGGCGCTGATTCCGCCCAAAGTTTCAATGCTGGAACTGGCTGAATTCGGGTCACCGTCGGCCTCAAAACCTTCACTGGCCGGGCCACCGTAAAAATTGACTTTACCAGAGACTTTGAACGTAAAAGTTGTGCCGTTCTTAATCTGAAAAGCGGCTGGAAAAACTTCGATTGAGTCACCGCGGCAAGACAGCGGGAATTGTGGCGCTTCCAGGCCCGTTGGTGGAATTTTTATATCATCGCGTCCGGCAAGATAGATGACGGATGTGGGCTGAACTCGTATCATGGCTTGATGAATGGAGTCCGTTATCGCCGGGGCAAGTGTCGGCGTAGGTGTTATGGCGGTGACGGATGGTGTTGCTTGTATCGTTGTATCTTCAGCCGTTTTTTGACTACACGATACTGCTGACCATAAAAGCAGATATGTGATGGTTAAATAGTATAATGCAAGACGTTTTTTCATATTTGACTCCTTTTTAGACGTGGGAAAAATTTAGTGGGAATATGAAACCGCAAAAATCCGCTGCAAAGCTAAAGAGACATCGACTAATTTTCAAGCAAAATCTTACAAAAGCTCCAAAATGTACAAACACCGCTTATCGTTTAGCCTGGATTATTCATACGCTTCACCGCCAAATCACTAAGACACGAAATTGAAGCAAGATAGACGGTTGGATGTTTTAGCGGGGTCTTTTTTTGATTTAGTGCGACCGACCCGCATCAAATCTCGCTTTGTTTCTTTGTGCCCTTGTGGTATGAATAATTCAGGTTAGAAATAGCTTGACAATCCGGCTAAAAACAATTACGCTAATTATTGAAAACAACGTATGTTATCCTTCATCGGACTGACAAATGTAATTATATGGACAAGGGGAGGCGCTTGTGGATTTTTCAAGTTTTGATCGTGTATATAATACGGGCATAGAGGCCCTGAAAAAGGGTAAAATAGACATTGCGTTGGTGCACTTTTCAACAGCGGAGGAGTACTTAAAAGTCTTGGGCGACACTGCCGAAACTGAAAAGCGTTTGTTGGATGTGCTGATGACCCGCTCGTCTATTCAAGAAAAGTTAAGTGAATGGGATGACGCCGAGTCGGACTTTCGACGGGCACTGGAATTGGCCAAAAAATTGAGCGATCCTGCCATCATTGTAGATTGCATGGCGGGTTTGGGTAAAATAAAGTATCAGCAAGGCGATTTAAAAGAAGCCAAGGCTATTTTTGAAGAAGGTTTTTCTATTGCTACGGATCACGAGATGGAAGATAAATATCCGGCCTATCACTATCATGTGGGCAGTACACTGGCTAAGCTGGGTGAAAGCGATAAAGCTTTGATGATTTTTGAAAGCGGTTTGCGAATTGCCGAGCGCGTTAAAGCGGATAAGAATTTAATAGCCTCGATCAATAATCAAATGGGTCTATTACATTTTCGTATGGGCATGCGTGATGAGGCGGTGCCGTATTACGAAGAAAGTCTGCGGTTGCTTGAAGGCGAGACCGAGAATAGTACTAAAGCTGAGGGACACCGTTATTTGGGGATTATTTTTCAGATCAAGCGCAAGTATTTGGAAGCGCTTGAGCATTATTCCGAAGCTATTGCCACGTATTCAAAAATTCGTGGTAATTTGGGTTTGGCTAAAACGTATGGTTCTGTGGGTCAGGCTTATTTAAAAATGGGGAATATTACGGAGGCTCTTTTTTTTCTGGAAAAGAGTATGGCTCTGCTCGAAAAATTACAAGCAAGAGCAGATTTGGGCATGGTCTATGGGAAACTGGGCGATGCTTATGTAGCCAAAGAAAATTATGAAACCGCCGCCCAATTTTATCAAAAAGATATTGAAATGGCGGAAGAGTTGAAAAACACCCATGGTATGGCCTTTTCTTTTCTAAACTTGGGTCGAATTTATCGCATTAAAAAGGACTGGCCGTTGGCGGAAAAGTACTATATCAAAAGCTACGAGTATTTTTCGAGCGTGCAGGATCAAATCAATGTTGGGGTATGTTTTAAGGAACTTGGTTATGTTTATATGGGTATTGGGGACTATGAAAAAGCTGTTGATCACGCTAAAACCGCTATTGAGATTTTTAAATCCACACAACAGCCAGTTCAATTGGCATCCTCGCAAAAAGTCTTGGCTATTTGCTTTCGAACACAACAAGATTGGAATAATGCGCTTGAGTTATTTAACAATGTGATTCCTATTTTCCGCCAAAACAACATTAAAGATGATCTGGCTGAGACTTATTATGAATTAGGTCAAACATACATGGATATGCGCAATCGTTTTGAGTCTATTAAATATCTGACTAAGGCTTTTGCGCTGGCTGAGGAACTCGGCAATCATAGCCTGATGGATAATATTTTGCATAAGATTGAAAAAGTAGATGAACTGGAATTGATTCGTTTAAGCATTCGTAAACTAAAGGGCGATCTGGAATAAGCATGAAAAAATGGATTCTTCTTCTCATTTTTGTTGCATTTTTAGTTTTTGCGGCAATCCTTGTCGTTGGTCTGGCGTTGGAAAAAATGACGGGTGGCACTATTGCGCCGGCCATCGCTTCTAACACGGTTCTTACTGTTGATCTTCAGGGCTATTATCCGGAAGAGCCGCCGGACGATCTTGTGGGCGCCCTCTTCAATAAGGAGTTTGTAACTCTCCGCAAGCTGCTGTACACATTTGATAAAGCACGGCAAGATAAAAATATCAAAGGTCTATATCTGCGCATTTCCCCATTCGAAAATATAGGGTGGGCGAAAGCCAAAGAAATACGTGATGCTATTATGCGGGTAAGAAGCGCAGGCAAATCGGTTACCGCGTATCTGGAAGTTGCCTCCGACAAGGAATATTACATTGCCACTGCCGCGGACAAAATTTATATGCCGCCGGGGGGAATGCTACTGCTTGACGGGCTGATGATTCAGCAACTTTTTCTAAAAGATACATTTGCCAAAGTCGGCGTTGCCTGGGAAGAAATTCATGTGGGTGAATATAAGTCGGCTGTAGAGGCGTACACCCGCACCGAAATGTCGGACGCCAGTCGTGAGGCGCTATCCGCTGTTGTAAATGTATTATACGAAGAAATTATGCGTGGCATGAACACCGGACGGGGTTTTAATGAGAATGACGCCGATGTGGCAATCAATGGTGGTCCGTACTTGATTGCCGCCGATGCCGTCAACGCCGGTTTAGTCAATGAATTGAAGTACGAGAATAAGTTGCGCGACGAAATTGGGCTGGGTGGTGACGGACCTTACCATGAAGTTAAGTACACCGATTACATGGCGCATATACCATATCCAACTTCCGGAGACAAGATTGCCTTAATTTATGCTACGGGCGTGATTGTGGTGGGGAAAAACCAGGACAGCGGTTTTGACGGCAAGATGATGGGGTCCGAAACAATATCAGACTGGATTCACGAAGCGGCTGAAGATGAAGAAACAAAGGCGATTGTGATGCGTGTTGATAGCCCGGGTGGATCGGCTTTAGCCGCGGATATCATCTGGCAGGCGGTTCAGGAAGCAAAAGCAAAAAAGCCGGTTGTTGTTTCGATGGGTGACTATGCAGCATCTGGAGGCTATTATATTTCGATGGGCGCCGATTATATTTTTGCAGAACCCACAACTCTGACAGGGTCTATCGGTATTTATTTTATGCGTCCATTAATCGGGGGATTGTACGAAAAGCTTGGCGCCCGCAATCAAAGCCTTTATCGTGGCAACAATGCTGTTATGTTTGACCCAACGCAGCCTTTGAATGATTTAAATCGCGAGACTATGTACAATTTTTTATACACAACCTATCATGATTTTGTGAGCAAAGCTGCCGAGGGCCGCAAAGTCGACTTTGAAAGTTTGGAAGCCGTAGCTCAGGGACGTGTTTGGATGGGGCTACACGCCGTTGACAACGGTTTGGTTGATGAGTTGGGTGATTTGGACAGCGCTGTTGCCAAAGCACAGGAATTAGCCGGTCTTGGTCACGACGCTCAACCCAGATTGGATGTTTTTCCCCGCAAAAAAGATTTTTTCGACCTGCTGCGTGAGGAAAAACTGCCATTGGCTTCTTTAATTGATCTGGACAAACTGCCCGCAGAATTTAAGCCGTTTGTTAGTATTAAAAATTGGCAAACATATTACAAACCCGGTGAGCCAATGGCTTTATTGCCCTTTACGTTAAAGGTTGAATGAAAGCCTTCCATTTATTCCGCTAAATGATTCACATCAGCTTTTTCAGCCGGCCTGGTTGGGTCAATCGTATCGCGCCAACGTCGATAAAGTTCGGCGGTAGCTTGCAAATCTCCAACACAATAACGTGCTATTTCTTTGCTTCGACCTTGTCGGAAATAGACGGGGACATCTTTGCCGGTCATTCCGCCGCTTTTTGGGCTGGGGATACCAAAAGTTTTGCAGAAAAAATCCAGGTTGAATTTCCGGCTAAAAGCGCCATAAAAAGAAAACTGCTCCAACAGATCACAATGCGGCAAGCCACCATAGCGTGACTTGAGGTAAGATTGCACAAACATACGGTCGGTCGGCACACCCAAAATAGCAGACCGATGCAGCAAAAAAGGGTAGTCAAACTTGCGCCCGTTAAAAGTTACAAAGCGCTGATAAGCCGGAACTCCTTGCCAAAAGCGAGTCAACATCGTTTTTTCAGAAGCTGGACAAAAGCGTACCTTGCCATCTTCGTCAGTCCACTCTACGGCTTGTTCATCCGGGTCTTGATACAAAATTGTGCCGCGCTCTTTTTCCAGATGCCACAAACCGATAGCAACAACTTCTGCTGTTAATCCCCACAAGCTTAGCTTTTCCTTTTCCTGTTCGGTTCCCTCACTATCTTTAGCAAAATGTAACAGGTATTCTTGTTGCATCGGATCAAAATTATCGAATGGCAACGCTGCGGTTTCGATATCGATGATGAGAGTACGCATGTGTGATATCCTTGTTTCTCAATCCGTTTTAGTGGCGTTGGTGGACAATATAAAATTACATCGCAACATTTGCGCTGTCCGCAAGAATGTTGTAGCTCAGATTAGCAATCTGAGCATGCTTGGAGAAAGCACAGAATGCTATTCTGTGCTACAATTGCGACTTGTCGCGCTATGAATGTTAATGCTACGAAAAATCACGCTGTTCCGAAGGAAGTACCAACCAACCTTGCAGTAAGGATTTGAGGATGATCCAACGGTACCAATTTCCGGCGGCCGGCAACTCGCTCTAACGGAATGGCTATGCAGCGTTCATTTTGCAAAGCAATCATGACACCAAAGCGACCTTGTTGGATCGTTTCAACAGCGGCTGTTCCCATTAATGTTGCTAGTAGCCGATCGGTTGGGGTAGGCACGCCACCTCGTTGTAAGTGACCCAAAGACGTAACCCGCGCCTCCATTCCGGTCATTTTTTGCAGATGCGGCGCCAGTCGCACCGCTACATTTGGCGGAGGTAATTGACTTAATTGCACCCGCAGCTCATTGTATTTTTTACGATGCCTGGGGGATTCTGCGTCATCTTTCTCTTCTAACTTTGCCAATTTTTGCGTCAGTTCTTCTTTGAGTTGGGCTTCTTCCTGTGAAACGGCGCCTTCAGCGACGGCAATAATGCTGAACTTTTTCCCTTTGCGGCTTCGTTCCAAAAGGGCGGCGGCAATGGCATCCAGGGTATATGGCAACTCCGGAATCAGGACGACATCGGCTCCGCCTGCAATCCCCGCGCCCAAGGTCAGCCAGCCCGCATTATGCCCCATGATTTCAACTAACATGATCCGTTTGTGACTTTCGGCAGTGGTATGCAGGCGGTCGATGGCTTCCGCGGCGATATTAAGCGCGGTGTCAAAGCCAAATGTTACCGATGTTTCAGCGACATCGTTGTCGATCGTTTTTGGCAGCGTGATGATGTTCAGGCCCTTTTGCATCAGGCGAAGCGCATTTTTCTGGGTGCCGCCACCGCCCAGACAAATCAAACAATCTAGATGATTGCGGCTATAGTTGTTGATGACCATGTCAGTCATGTCCATTACTTTGCCGTTGCCCAATGAGAATCGGTGGGGCTTGTCCCGCCGTGTGCCAAGAATAGTCCCGCCTACAGTGAGAATCCCAGAAACGGTTTCCGACTCCAGATGAACCGAGCGATTCTCAATCAAGCCTCGAAAGCCATCTTTAAAACCGATAACATCAATACCGTGGGTCACCGCAGCTTTGACTACGGCGCGAATAGCGGCATTTAGACCAGGACAATCGCCGCCGGCAGTCAAAATACCGATACAACTTATTTTTTTTGTCATAAGCGCTCCACAAAAGACTCTGCCAAAATGATAATCAAAAAACATCTCTCCATAGCGAGGTAAACGGCAAATTTTGCAATGCCTTACGCAGAGTCACGCAAGGAAAAAAGGGTTCATGGAACAAGTTTGTGGAAATCCAACCTTGCGAAGGCTTCAGTGCACAAAACATGCGAATTTCAAATTAAGCCTTCGCAAGGTTTCACCATCTTATCCCATGAACCGAAAAAAGAAAACTCGGCGATAAACTTGGCGAACTTTGCGGTAAAGATTCTCGTGCACAATGCAAATGTTTGGGATGTCATTTTATAAATCAAGCCCGGCAAGCCCGATCAAATTTTTCTGCCGATTAAAACAATAACTGTGCGCGGACCAACCCAATAACTCTCTTGATTATCCAGATAGTCCTGGTCTTCCGGAGTGGTAATATCATTGGGCAGGGGCAGCCAGGTGTCGATAAAACGGCACCATTTCCGACCGTGTGATAGAGACGGCAGTTCAAAGGTCAAATTGTCCCAATAAGCGTTTGCAGCCAAATAAATATCCGCAATCTGCTCATCGTCACCCGGGGTGTTAGGCGATGGCGAAATTTGTACGGCAATACTGTGGGATTCATACCCAAAATCGGGCTGGTCAGTTTTTATGCCATGCAGACGCACGGCAATATCGCTTTGCTCGGGATGACCGGGAAGATAGCTTTTTCGGCGCAGGGATGGGTGGTCGTGCCGAAATTGGATCAGAATGCGGAAAAAACGTAATAAATCCTCATTTTTTTCGGCCAGCTTCCAGTTTAACCAACTGATATCGTTGTCCTGACAATAAGCGTTGTTGTTACCGTTTTGCGTTCGGCCAATCTCGTCGCCGGCTTGAATCATCGGTACGCCATGGGACATGAGTAGTAATGTGACAAAATTGCGCATCTGCCGTTCGCGCAGACTACTTATTTCCGAAGAGTCGGTTGGGCCTTCCAGGCCGCAGTTCCAGCTAAAATTTTCGCTCATGCCATCGGTGCTGTTCTCGCCGTTAATTTCATTGTGTTTTTGATTGTACGAAACCAGATCGGCCAGCGTAAAACCGTCGTGACTGGTGATGAAGTTAATGCTGTGATACGGTTCGCGTCCGCTGGCGCCGTAGAGATCGGGACTTCCGACCAGACGATGCGTCACGGCCTGAATCATCCCGGGGTCGCCCTTGATAAAGCGGCGCATATCGTCCCGGAATTTGCCGTTCCACTCGGCCCAACGCCCCCAGGCCGGAAAAGTGCCGACTTGATAGAGTCCGGCGGCGTCCCATGCCTCGGCGATCAATTTGGTATTGGCCAGAATCGGATCGGCTGCAATATGCTCGATCAACGGCGGATTGGCCAGAACCTCCCCGTCACGTCCGCGGCCCATGATGGAAGCCAGATCAAACCGGAAGCCGTCCACATGCATTTCCGTCACCCAATAGCGCAGACAGTCCATAATCATATCGCGCACAACCGGATGATTACAGTTGATGGTATTGCCGCAGCCGGAATAATTGGCGTACTGCCCGCTTTCCGGATCGACGATGTAGTAGACCGAATTGTCGATGCCGCGCAAGGAGAAGGTTATGCCGCGCTCGTCGCCTTCCGCCGTATGGTTAAAAACCACATCCAAAATCAACTCGATACCGGCTTCGTGCAGCGCTTTGACCATCTGCTTGAACTCAGTGATTTGTGCGCCCTGTTGATTTTCCGCCGCGTAAGAGGCTTTGGGTGCAAAAAAGCCGATGGTCTGATAGCCCCAATAGTTCAACAACTCATCGCCGGAAAAGGGATTGACCCGGTCGGTTTCCGACTCTTCAAACTCATAAATCGGCAGCAGTTCGACGGCGTTGACGCCCAGCTTTTTGAGATACGGGATTTTTTCGACGATCCCGGCAAAGGTGCCCGGATGCTTGACGTTGGAAGATTCATGGCGGGTAAACCCGCGGGCGTGCATTTCGTAGATCACCAGGTCGGACAGCGGGATATTCAACGGCTGATCTTTGGCCCAGTCAAAGCTTTCTTCCACAACCATGGAGCGGCGGCGGCGCATTTTTTTCTCGTCGCCCTGATTCAAGGGTTCGCCCCAGATGTAGCCGCCGGAAATCGAGCGGGCATAGGGGTCGATCAGCACCGCGTTCGGATCAAAACGGTGTATATGCGGCGCTTCGTTGGGAATCCGGTCCAGGCGATAGCCATAGCGCACGATGGAATCCAGTCCGTGCATAAAAACGTGCCAGATATGCCCGGTGCGGTTGATGTGCGAATCCAATGGAATCTCGGCAATCGGCTCGTCCTCGCCCGGCGCAAATAAAACCAGCGTCACATGCGTGGCATGGCTGGAAAAGACGGCGAAGTTGATACCGTTTTGGCGCAGGGTGGCCCCAAGCGGCAGGGCGCTGCCGCGCTCGATTTTGTGGACTTTTTTAAAAAGTGTGGATATCTGGGATTGCGTTCGCATAAAACCTCATTAATAAAAAAGTTTAGCCGGAATCATCCGGTAAGCACAAAGACCTGAAGAATCACTATCGTGAGCCTTTCAGGCTGTTAGTTGGGCGAATGAATCCCAACGCGGTTGCCTTCCAGGCCGTAGCTGATCTCGCTGAAATGATCGGTAATGAAGATTGGAGAATTGAAATAAAAATGCGTTGTGAACATTTTTTTACAGGCTTTCGATGCGCGCCAACGTCAGGCCGGTTAGGCTCATGATTTTCTCCGGCGGGTAGCCTTCCCGCTTCATGAGCCGGGCGATTTCCAGCTTGGTTTTAAGTTCACCTTTAAGTTCACCTTTAAGTTCGCCTTCGATAAGTCCGGCGTCATAGGCGGTTTTCACCACGCCCTTCAGGCCCCAATAGTGGATCAGGCTCTCTTCATATGTTGTGCGCTGCTCCGGTTTCATGTTGGCGATTTCGGCGATATCGAACGCCTTCTGAAAGATCGGCTCATTCAGGATCTGCGGGATATGGTCAAAACTCTCCAAATTCTTCAAAAAATAGACCCACTTGTCAAAATGCGACGCAAGCTTGTCCTCACTCTTGTTAAACAGCGGCATCTGCAAAAATCGAAAATGCAGCTTGTCGAAAAACAGCTCGCCGTCCTGATCGCGCAACGCCACATCCCGTCGGAACTTGCGCTGTTCCTCGGCCTCATCGTATTCAAAATCCAGAATGGCGACCAGATAGATGGCCGTCAGCTCAAAATCCCAGTCGCCTTTTTTGGCCTGATCGCGGATTGGAAACGTGGCGTAAAATAACGCCCGATCCTTAAAAAAGTTGAGCTTGGCCTTTTGCATCTCGACGATAAAACGCTCGCCCGTGCCGCTGAGGCAGTGCAAGTCGAAGATAGCCTTGCGCTCAAGCGAGGAGTCCGGCAAATTCTCGACATTGCGAAAAGTCAATTCCGCGATCTGATGGCGGTCGGGCAGGAGCTGGTTCAAAAAATCGACCAGCAAATCCTTGCTGCCTTCCTCGCCAAACAGCTTTTTGAAACCGAAATCGGTATAGGGATTGAGATAGCGCGACATGGTTTTATCCTCCGAAACGGAGAGTCGGTTTGGAGTCTTCCCGGACTCAGAACACACTAAAGCTTTACGGCCGTGCGGACCAATTTCATTTCCCGCTGGCACAAAAATTCTAAGAGGGTCGGGCTGACCAATTCGTTGACGACGAGGGCGACAATCATCACCGTGACGCTGATTTGGGTGGCTTCACCCGGATAGCCGATTTGATAATTTAAAATGATGGCAATGGCCACGCCGCCCTGAGCCATCAAGCCAATGCCCAGCCATTCCGGCGGCGCATCCCGTTGCGGAAAGAGCAATCGTACGGCGCGCCCGCCAATGACCTTGCCCAACAGTCGAAATGCGCAATATACCAGAGCCAGCAACAAAACCCACCAATCGGCCGGCTGCCACAACGCCCCCACCACAAGCAACAATATCAGGTAAAACGGACGCTCTGTCCGCGCCAACACCATTGGCGCAGACTCCATGACCCGAATTTTGGGCAGGTTGGCGTAAACGATGCCGGCTACAGCGCTTAGAAAGATTGGTGAAAGATGGAGCTTGGCCGCCAAACCGCCACAAAAAGCCAGCAGACCGATCAGCAAAGCCAGATATTCGTTCTTGGTCTGCTTGTTGGCCAGAGCCAGATAAAAGGCCACTCCGCACAATCCGCCAAAGGAGATACAAATCAGCAGCCAGTAGAATCCGCCCATAAATTCGAACTTAATACGATGCGTCTCCGGGTCTTCAAAGCTGAAGAGAATTCCAAAGAGGGCGACCATGATCAGGTCACCAAAGCCGGATACGAACTGCAACAAATTAGGCAGCTGTTTAAAGCGCGGGTATTTCTGCAGGACCATCATGACGCTGGACGGCGCGGCGCCTACGGCGGAGATCGCCAGAATCAACAAGGCGTGATGCGGCAATTTACGCAGGTCGCCGATCCAGAGAAAAAGTCCATAAAAGACAAGAAAGACCAAACAAAATGTGACCAGGTCGATTGCGGCGGTGGCTAAGTAAAGTTGGCGCGGGTAGCGTTTGAGATACCGCCATTCAAATTGGCTGCCGGTTAAAAAGCCGACAAATGCCAGCCCGAAAATAACCAGCGCTTTAAAATCGGCTAATGTTTCCGGATTTAAAACGTCCAGAATTGTTGGGCCAAGCAAAAAACCGACAAAAATATATTCCGTGCCGGTCAGAAAAAAACTGTACAATCCCTTTTTAAGAATTTGCCGATGAAAACTATGACGCGACCCTAAATATGCGAGAATCACTAAAATGAGCAAACCCAAAACACTTTTTAGCACAATTGCTATCTCCGGCTTCGATTATGATCGCGCCTGATGATCATTGGGGGGGCGGTAATTTTCCGGAGCGTGGCGGCGTCTCAAAAAGCACTTTTTTGATGACATCTTTGGCATGTTTTCGATAGGCCTGGCGGGCCGCATAAAAATCCCAGCCGGCTAAAATCATTAAAACTAAAATTAATCCGCAAAACGCGCCCCAATAGCGAAAAAATATTTGGGGCGTTGGGGTGAGCGTATACGGAAAGCCAAGCCCAAAAAAGAACATCAGTCCTAATACGCCGATGATTACTGCTCCGGCCTGACGACGAATCAGTTGGGTCAGCGCAAATGCAGGCATTTCTTCTTTTTCCTGATGATAACGCCGCCACTCATGCCGCATCAGGTTAAAACCAACGGCTAAAAAAAACACGCCAAAAAATGCGGCAACGATGTTAAACCAGAGTCCCATAGATATTTTCCTGGTTGAAGTGACAGCACAACAGCCCTATTAAAATAAAAAATGGGTGAAAAGTCAATAGGTTTTGCTTTTCACCCACCGGTTATACCATTCACATGGATGCGCAGGATAGACAGGATATGGAAAATGAAACAGGTATTCTACAGCGTTTAAGATCATATTTTTGTGCGATTAACCACACATTAAGCGGCGTCATCTTTGCGCATTGCTCTTGCTCTATGCTCAGTGTTTTCTACTAGTTACGAGCACAGAGGCGTAAGCAAGAGCAAAGACGAAGACCGTCTCCAAAAATATTTTTTTGAAGATGGTATTATCCTGTCTATCCTGTTTATCCATGTTGAGATTTTCACCGGACGATCACGTTCCATGTTCCCATGAATTCAAATACTCAAACTGTTGCGGGGTCAGCGTATCAATCTTGATGCCCATGGCTTCCAGCTTAAGGCGGGCAATTTCCATATCAATGGTATCCGGAATTTTGTAGACTCGCTTTTCCAGACTCTTTGCGTTTTGCAGCATGTATTCTGCGCCCAACGATTGATTGGCAAAGCTCATGTCCATCACATGAGCCGGATGGCCTTCTGCGGCAGCCAGGTTGATCAGTCGGCCCTGCGCCAGGACATGCACGATTTTGCCGCCGGGCAAGGTGTAGGCTTCCACATGGTCGCGCACTTCGCGGACGCTCGTGGCTTTTTCGGCCAACGCCTTCAGGTTTAATTCTACATTGAAATGACCGGAGTTGCAGATAATCGCGCCATCTTTCATCATCTCAAAATGATGCATATCAATTACATTAATGTTACCGGTTACGGTGATGAACAGATCGCCGACTTTGGCGGCATCGTTGATCGGCATGACCTGAAAGCCATCCATAGCGGCTTCCAGCGCCCGCAAGGGATTGATTTCGCAAACGATAACATGGGCGCCCAAACCTTTGGCGCGACTCGCCACGCCACGGCCACACCAGCCATAGCCGCTGATGACCGTCGTGCCGCCAGCCAACAGGAGATTGGTCGCGCGGATGACGCCGTCAATTGTCGATTGACCGGTGCCGTAACGATTGTCAAACAAGTGCTTGGTGTCGGAGTCGTTTACGGCCAGAACCGGAAAGGCCAGCTTGCCGTCATTGGCCATGGCCCGCAGCCGAATCACGCCGGTGGTGGTTTCTTCGGTGCCGGCGATAATGTGCGGAATTAGCTCACGGCGGTCTTTATGCAGCGTGGAAACCAGATCGGCGCCGTCATCCATTGTTACATGCGGCTTAAAATCCAGACTGGCATGGATGTGGCTGTAATACATCTGATTATCCTCGCCGTTGCGGGCGTAGGTGGCAATGCCGTAATCCTGCACTAAGGAGGCCGCGACATCGTCCTGTGTGCTGAGGGGATTGGAAGCGCACAAGCGGATATCGGCCCCGCCGGCTTGCAGCGTGCGCATCAAGTTGGCCGTTTCTGTGGTGACATGCAAACAGGCGGCCATGCGAATATCTTTGAGCGGTTTTTCTTTGGCAAATCGTTCCCGGATCAGGCGCAAAACCGGCATATTTCGATCCGCCCATTCAATCCGCTTCTTGCCGCCAGGGGCCAGGTTTAAATCTTTGACATCGTAATTCAAGTCAATCCTCCTAAAAATAACGTCTTGATGAAAAAAGTATTCGATTGAAAATAAAGGGTTGATAAAATAGCGATTTTGAATGGATTGTCAAAGAATTATATGGGTCTGGCGTGATTTTTGTGCACCGAAACGACTGACAGCAAACAAGATTGTTGTAATTGAAACGAAACGACTGGCGTTGTCCAAGTGGATTTCGTCCGGCGGATTCCGCGCGTTCAGCGGTCGGTGACCTCCGGCGAGGTTTCGCTCGACAGCGAGTTTTATCTGCAGGAACTGCTGAATCATATTCAAATTGCGCCGGGTCAGCGCAAAGAGATTCGGAAATTGCTTCCGTCGGTCGCCGCGGCGGAAACCGTTCCTGCGCCAGTGGACCCGGCTGCGCCGAAAAACGAATTGAAGCTGTTGGTTGTGTTGTTGTATGTGTGCAGGTTGTCGCAAGATTTGCTGGGCATGTTGTTTGGTCGGAGCAAAACGGCTATTCACAACTGGATTCACGAACTAGCCGGGCCGGGTAAGGCAATTTTCGATTACAGAATTGACGAGATTGTCGTGTTAAACAGTCCGGAAATGGCCAATCTGAAGGGCATTGTGGACATTCAGTTGCAACGGCTGTATCAGCATTTGGCCAAGCACAATATCACCTGGCCGCTATCGAACCGGCCAAAGAACTGCTTTGACCCGGTTTACGGCGCCCGCCTGCCCGCTGAAGCGGACGATTCAGCGCCGCCTGCAAGATGCCGCATAAAGTATAAAGACCCGTCAGGTTTTCTAAATCCCAAATTTCACGGTTGGAAAGGAGTAGCAGCCGCAATTCAAGGCATTTATGCCGCCTTTTGTTCCTGTTCATTTGCCACAAACTCCAACGAAATAGAATTGACGCAATGACGCACGTTTTTGGCCGTTTGGCGTTCGCCGATAAAAACGTGACCGAGGTGGGCATTGCAGGCATTGCACAGAATTTCAGTGCGCTGACCGTCGGCATCGGTCAAGCGCTTGACGGCGCCGGAAATTTCGTCGTCAAAACTGGGCCAGCCGCAGTGCGAATGGAACTTGTCCGCCGATTTGTACAATGCCGCGCCGCAACGCTTGCACACGTAGAGGCCATTGGCAAAATGGTCGGTGTACTGGCCGGTGAAAGCCCTTTCTGTTCCTTTGTGAACAATGACCCGTTCTTCTTCCGGGGTTAGTTGCTTCAATTTCATGGAAACTCCTTTTTTGTGCTCAAGCAAAATGAGAAACCCACCTTCTCAGTGAAAGTGGGTTTCGGAAATTTCTGTGTGACTCGCTAGTGCTACGCGGCGTAAGTTCGTGTGAACTTTTTTGACGATCAAAACCTGACGGGTTTCTAAAACCCGTCAGGTTTGAGTTCACACAAACTTATGCCGAACAGCACTAGATAAAAAAGCGGTCATAAGAAAGCTACCCTTCTCCAGACCGCTTGTCAAGCGATTTATTCTTGTGCAATTTTCCTTGGTACAGCCGCGGCAACTGAATGTCCGCAAAGCCCTTCAGGCCGGCCAATTTCGGCTTGTTGAACACGTCAATCTCGCCAATTCTGTAATCGAAAATTGCCTTGACGCGCTATCGCTATTTTCCTATCTTTGACTTGAGATTTGATGAAAACGAAGACCGTTGTTTGAAAACTTGAAAACTCGGAATGTATCTCGTGAATGATAATACTTTTGCCGATAAAGCCCACCAAAACTTGACCGTAGCCGTCTGGCCAAACACGCGATGGATGCCCTGCTGGACTGCGGCTTTGACTTCCAATTTGTGACGGTGACGGAAAAGGATGCTCAGTTTTCGGCTAACGGCAAAGAAACGCTGGCGATGGCCGGGGCGTAGGTTTGCGACCACCCTGATGACCACGACCGAACGCCCCTAAAACCAAAAGGGTACTTAAGGAGCAAAGCCATGATTATTGAAAAACTGCTCCAACTGGATATTTTCAAAAAAAAGATGTTGGAAGCTGAGGCCTTGTACCTGGAAGTGCCCATTCGCATGGTTTATTTTACGGCTGAGAAAATAGCTTTCAATTTGAGGGACGGGCGAACGATAGCCGCGCCGTTGGGATGGTATCCGTTCCTGGAAAAAGCCACCCCGGAGCAGCGAAACGAATGGGAATCGTGCGGCGGCGGAACCGGCGTCTACTGGCCGAAATTAGACGAATATTTGAGCAGCAAAGGTTTGTTAAAGGGTTTGAAAGCGCCTGGCAGTCCAATAATCGCTCGCCACAAGGAGTTTCCTGCGTCCGAGTCTGTGCTTACCAGACCCGTGTCAATTGGATAGTGATATTGCCCACCGCCCGTTTAGATCGCTACAAGGCCGCCCTGACCGACCATGACGTGACCGACGAAAAATTAAACCCCTCAATACGCACATCTTTAATAAGGAATCATAGCTATGGCCAGTAGCAAAGAAGAACCGATCGAAAAGCAACTCTGGAAAGCCGCCGATAAGCTGCGCAAAAACATTGACGCCGCCGAATACAAACATATCGTGCTCGGCTTAATCTTTCTCAAATTCATCTCCGACACCTTCGAAAAACATCATGCGCGATTGACCCAGGGCGAAGGCGAATACGCCGGCGCCGACCCCGAAGACCGCGACGAATACAAAGCCGAGAACATCTTCTTTGTCCCGCCCTCGGCCCGCTGGTCGTACTTGCAAAAACGGGCCAAACTGCCCGAAATCGGCAAAGACGCGGACGCGGCCATGGACGCCATCGAACGGGACAATGCCTCCCTAAAAGACGTGTTGCCCAAAGTTTTTGCCCGCGGCAATCTCGATCCGGCCAGCCTCGGTGGGCTGATTGACCTGATCAGCAATGTGGCCATGAACGAAGGCGCCGCTGCGGCAGACTCAGGGCTCACCGGCAAAGGGGATTTTCTCGGCAAAGTATTCGAATATTTCCTGGGCGAGTTTGCTTTGGCCGAAGGCAAGAAGGGCGGCCAATTCTACACCCCGCGCTCCGTTGTGGAACTGCTGGTGGAGATGCTGGAACCCTACAAAGGCCGCGTACTCGACCCGTGCTGCGGTTCCGGCGGCATGTTTGTCCACTCCGAAAAATTTGTGGAGAATCACCAGGGCAACGTGAACGATATTTCCATCTATGGGCAGGAAAGTAACCAGACGACCTGGCGGCTGGCCAAAATGAATTTGGCCATTCGCGGCATTGACAGCTCGCAAGTGAAATGGAACAACGAAGGTTCTTTTCTCAACAACGCCCACAAAGATCTGAAAGCCGATTATGTCATTGCCAATCCGCCCTTTAACGATAGCGACTGGAGCGGCGACCTGCTGCGCACCGACGGTCGCTGGAGCTATGGCGCGCCGCCGGTCAACAATGCCAATTACGCCTGGATTCAACATTTCATTTATCACTTGAGCCCGAGCGGACAGGCCGGTTTTGTGCTGGCCAAAGGCTCGCTCACCTCCAAAACTTCCGGCGAGGGCGATATTCGCAAAGCGCTGGTGGAAGCCCGCCTGATAGACTGCATCGTCAACCTGCCGGCCAAGCTGTTTTTAAATACCCAAATCCCGGCCAGCCTCTGGTTTGTCAGCCGCAACCGGGCGAACGGCCGCTTTCGCAATCGCACAAACGAAATCCTGTTTATTGACGCCCGCAACATGGGTCATTTGATCAACCGCCGCACCCGCGAACTCTCCGCCGAAGACATCGCCAAAATCGCCGGGACGTATCACGCCTGGCGCAACAAAAGTCCCCGCCCGGGAGGGGCAGGGGTGGGTTACGAAGACGTGAAAGGTTTTTGCAATTCCGCGCCGATTGACCGCGTAAAAGAACTGGATTATGTGCTGACGCCCGGCCGCTATGTGGGCCTGCCCGATGATGAAGACGATTTTGATTTTAACGAACGCTTTACCGCGCTAAAAGCCGAATTGGCCGAACAACTCAAGGAAGAGGAACGGCTGAATAAAATAATAATTGAAAATTTAGAAAAAGTGAAGCCGGTATGAAGGCGAAAGTCCACTACAAATTTCCATAATTTACTGTAGAGCCGATAAGTAAATTATACGTTTTTTTATTTTACTTTGGAGGTCACGTTGGATATTAAAGACTTTAAATCCGGAACGTATCAAAAAGGTTATGAATACCAGTATTTTCTTCCGGAAAAAATAAATCACCGCTTTTTCTGGACCGATGAAACGATTAATGAACTGCTGGAAAGAGCCTCATTAAAATTGGGCGAGTTAAACGCTTTTTCTCGCCTTGTCCCCGATACGGATATGTTCATTCTCATGCATATTTTTAAGGAAGCGGTGGTCTCAAGCCGCATTGAAGGCACCCGGACAAATATTGAAGAAGCGTTTGTTGATGAGAATGAGATTATCCCGGAAAAACGGGACGATTGGCATGAGGTGCAAAATTATGTGGCCGCCATGAATGCCGCCATTGCCGAGCTGAAAAGTCTGCCTTTATCAAACCGTCTGATCCGAAATACCCATAAAATCCTTCTGGCCAGCGGCCGAGGCCGGCATAAAAATCCCGGCGAGTTTCGACGGTCCCAAAACTGGATCGGCGGGGCCACATTGGCCGATGCCGTTTTTATTCCCCCCGCTCATTCCGAACTGCCCGAACTTCTTTCTGACCTTGAATTGTTTCTGAATAATCGGGATATTCGGATTCCCCATCTGGCGCGGATTGCGATTGCTCATTATCAGTTTGAAACCATTCACCCTTTTCTGGATGGAAACGGACGGATAGGGCGACTCATGATTACCCTCTATCTTGTCTCTAACGGCATACTCGATAAACCGCTGTTGTATTTGTCCGATTTCTTCGAAAAAAACAAAACCCTCTATTATGACAATCTGACCTTTGTGCGGACGAAAAACGATCTGGCGCAATGGATGAAATACTTCCTGGTCGGTGTGAGTCAAACCGCGGAAAAATCGGCCGAAACCTTGAAAAAAATTATCGCGATCAAGGCGGAAATTGAAAAAAATAAAATAATGCGCCTGGGAAAACGCGCACCCAAAGCGCTTGAACTTTTTCATAACCTTTTTAAAAAACCGGTGGTGACCGGCAAGGATGCGCAAGCCATAACTGGCCTGTCTCCAAAAGCCGCCAATGATCTGATCAATGCCTTTGTTGACCATAAAATCCTGGTCGAAAGCACCGGCTATTTGCGCAATCGAATCTTTGTCTTTGAAGAATATGTAAGATTGTTTTAGAAAAGGGAAATATCATGCAATTGGGCAGCGGACGCAGCACGTACTATAAGGCGGTGGGAAATGAGTGAGTGGAAGGAATACACGTTGGATGATATTGCCAATATCATCCCTGGATTTGCGTTCAAGAGTCAGCATTTTGGTGATGCGGGCATGCCAGTAATCAAGATAACGGACATAAATCCACCGTACATCAACGTGAGGGCTGCAATGCGTGTTGATCTAAGTCAGTATGACACCTCGAAGCTTTCCAAGTACATGATTCATAAGAATGATTTTGTTGTTGCTATGACGGGGGCAACGATAGGCAAAGTTGGCAAACTACTAGTGCAGCTTGGCATAAGTCCTTACGGACTTATTTAGGCCAATTTTTGATCTATTTGAAAGTTATGGGGTTTATTTTATGTTTTTGATGATTCAATTAGCCGTTTCATATTCTTATCAAAGGAGTTACCCCATTCCTTCCCCTTTTGCCAAACCGATCCAATGCAGCGCCAAACAACTCGCTGTATTGAAGAAAAATTTTATTGACCGGCATCTTTGCCCACAACAGTTGGCGCCACGCGCCCATATGATCTTGCTCGCCGCGGATGGCTCTACGAACACGGCCATTGCCACGAAAGTCGGTCGAACGGAAAAAGTCGTTAGCGAGTGGCGGGCTCGTTGGGCTGACGCCTCCCCCGCCATTGCCGCGGCTGAGGCCAGCGGTCATACGGCTGATCTGGAAGCGCTGATTCAGGCCGTTCTCTCCGACAAACCGCGCATTTGTGGCCCAACAGTGTCGACTTCGCCTTGACTTGGGGACAAAAGGCGTATCC
>CAYOLL010000086.1:0-24582 GCA_964404765.1 uncultured Gemmatimonadota bacterium
GGCGCAATCGGTAACTATTCTCGTTATGGGTGATTTTTGGCAGAATAAACCCTTAGGGTTTTCTTTACGGAGATGGTCAAAACTTGCCGGTTTTCACGCTTTTGGCAGGAAAAACCCTAAGGGTTTAATAATGCAACTTCTAACCCTTGATCAGTATAACCAAAGTTGTCCGAAAAGGTTAAGCGTACTTGCGTTAAACCAATGTCATTAAGTTAAGCACAAGGCAAGATTGTCATGCTGAAAGCATCTTTTTTTAAAATAGTAAGGTGCTTGATTCGAAAAGGATTCTTTCAGAATGACTACATGGGTCGGCTTTCCTTAACTTAATGACATTGTGCGTTAAACCGAAGTGTCATAAAACCCGTTGGATTTTTCCTGCCAGCGGGTTTTTGTTTAAAACTTCAGGTACCTTTTGTGGTTATGAAATTTTTGGTTTTGGGATTAAGTTCAAAATTCATAAGAAAGTAATTGAATTTTTTGCCCAATTCCTCTATTATCATAATTGTCTTGTGTAATTAAAAGGATTCAGCGGTCAAATCGTAGCTTAAGATGAGCAATTCACTTATTATTGGGGAGGAACT
Organism: uncultured Gemmatimonadota bacterium; assembly: GCA_964404765.1. GTDB lineage: Bacteria > 4572-55 > 4572-55 > 4572-55 > 4572-55 > CAYOLL01. Next base: position 582 of record CAYOLL010000086.1, read on the forward strand.
TATGTTAACCCGCTGCTTTGATTTCCTGCACTATCAACTTCAAACGTACCCGAACGCCAAAGCTTTTAACTACAAGGTTGACGGCCAATGGAAAAGCTGGAGTTCACAGGATGCTGTTGATATTGTCAACCGCATCAGTCTGGGTCTGGTAAAGCTGGGCATCAAAAAAGACGATAAAGTCGCGATTGTGTCTACCAATCGGCCCGAATGGAATTTCATTGATTTCGGCATTCAGCAAATTGGGGCAATTAGTGTCCCTGTTTATCCGACCATCACCATACCGGAGTTCAACTTTATTTTTGATCATTCGGAAACGATGATCATTTTTGTCGAGACGGAAGATTTATACAAAAAAGTTGTCGAAGCGACTAAGAGTCTGAGCAATGTGAGGGCCATTTTTACGTTTAACAAAATGACTTTTGCTAAACATTGGACGGAAGTGGAAGAGTTGGGCCGCAAGGAGAATGTGGCATCTTTGGATGCGCATCGGGCGGCTGTCAAACCGGAAGACCTGTTGACGCTGATCTATACTTCGGGCACGACCGGGCGGCCCAAGGGCGTGATGCTGACTCACAGCAACATTGTCAGCAATGCGCTGGCGGTGCGCAGAGCCGTGCCGCAATTGACCGACAGGGATACCCGCACACTTAGCTTTTTGCCTTTGTGCCATATTTTTGAGCGAACGGCTTTGCACTTTTTTACTTACATTGGCGCATCGATCTTCTATGCGGAAAACATGGAAAAAATCGCCGAAAACATCCGCGAAACAAAGCCAAATGTTTTTACGACCGTGCCGCGTTTGCTGGAAAAAGTCTATGACAAAATCTACGCCAAAGGCGCGGCGCTAACCGGCGCTAAGAAAAAACTGTTCTTTTGGGCGCTGGATCTGGGTCTTAAATATGAGCCGCACCTCGATATGGGTTTTATTTATAACTTGAAGCTAAGCATTGCCCGCAAGCTGATCTTCAGCAAATGGCAGGAAGCCCTGGGCGGCCAGTTGAAGATGATCATTACCGGCGCGTCGGCTTTGCAGCCACGTCTGGGCCGCGTTTTCTGGGCGGCCGGCATCCCGATCCTGGAGGCCTATGGCTTGACCGAGACCTCACCGGGCATTTCTGCCAACCGCGCCGAACCGCACAATACCCGAATTGGCACGGTCGGCCAGATTTTGGAAGGCGTAACCGTTAAGATTGCCGAGGACGGCGAGATTTTGTGCAAAGGCCCGAACATCATGCTCGGCTATTACAAAGACAAGGAGCAAACCGATCAGGTCATCGACAAAGAGGGTTGGTTCCATACCGGCGATATTGGCGAATTTGTGGACGGTAAATTTCTGAAGATAACCGACCGCAAGAAGGAGATGTTCAAAACATCCGGCGGCAAGTACATTGCCCCGCAATTGATGGAAAATAAGTTTAAAGAATCGTTCCTGATCGAGCAGATTATGGTTACCGGTGAGAACCAAAAATTTCCATCAGCCTTGATCGTGCCTATGTTTGATGGACTGCGGGATTGGTGCAAGGAAAACGACATTCCATACACCACCAATGAAGAGATGATCAAGCATCCCAAAGTCCTGGCCAAATATCAGGAAGAGATTGATCATTATAATCATTTGTTTGCGCAATGGGAAAAGATCAAAAAATTTGTGCTTGCGCCGACAACCTGGGGCGTGGATTCGGGCGAGCTGACGCCGACGATGAAGTTAAAACGTCGTGTGGTGCACAAAAAATTTGAAAATGAGATCAAGGAAATTTACGGAGAAAGATGACCCGTTTAATCTTAATCGGTGAGGATGAATGGGCTAAAGCTGCCAATTCACATTCTGTTTCTTACCCTACCGGAGTCATTATCGAGGAGCTGGCATGTCCATTTTAACAGAAGTCCGGGATCAAATCATGATTCTGACCTTGAATCGTCCGGAGAAGAAAAATGCGCTGACCCATGAGATGTACCGCACGCTCGATCAAGCGCTGGCGAAAGCTTCGGCTGATCCCGCCATCCGAGTTGTACTGCTGACAGGCGCCGGTAGTGATTTTACCGGCGGGAATGACTTGCACGATTTTGCTACCATGAGTCAGGGGGAAATCCGACTGGAAGATCAGCCGGTCGTCCATTTAATTCACCGTGTCGTCACTTTTGAAAAGCCATTAGTCGCGGCGGTCAAAGGGCTGGCTGTGGGATTTGGCACGACGGTTTTATTGCATTGTGATGTGGTTGTGGTCGGTCGGTCGGCGCTGCTCAGTACGCCTTTTGTGCAATTGGGCTTGGTACCGGAATTTGGCAGCTCACTGCTTTTGCCGCAGCTTATCGGGCGGCAGTTAGCCAATCGCGCCTTGCTGCTCAATGAGCCTATTTCCGGGGAAGAGGCCTGGCGTATCGGGCTGGCCGGCTTTTTATGCGACGATGCTGATGTGGAAACGCTGGCCATAGAAAAATGCCGCAAATTAGCCCAACTTCCGGCTAACGCTGTCCGCGCCACCAAAAAACTGCTGAGCTCACCCGAACTTCGACGTCAGATCGAGCAGACTCTGGCCGCCGAATTCAAAGCCTTTGCCGAGGGCTTGCAATCTCCCGAACATCAAGCGGCTCTGGTTGCCTTTTTTGAAAAACGCCGGAGTTGATAATCCTGCAACAAGTTTGATGGTCTTTGAACAACAAAAGCTCGCTTTCGAATTGAAAGCGAGCTTTTGTGTTAATGGTCTGGCGGATTAAAAATAATCAGTGCGCTTGTTCCAATACGCTAAGTCGCCGGTCATGTTCTTTAAGTCTGACCTCGGTGGGTTCTATTCGGACGGTAGTTACGACGCGCTCTTGTTCATGAGTTTGGTAATTATGGCTCATACGGTCCAAGATCGTTAGTACCCGGTCGAAGTTCTGCTTGGACTCGACTTCACGTTTCTTGTCCAGATTATGAATTTCTTGCAACAGCTTTAAAGCAACTTTATCCACATACTTTTTAAGATCGGTGTTGGACGAGTCTGTATATTGCTTAAGCTCCTGCTTTACATCCGTCAAAGCATCAGTCAAATCCGCCAGCGTGACTGTCTTTTTGGCGCGAATCGGCGTCGTTTTCTTTGAAGATTTTTCGGCGATTGATTCTTTTGCTTTTGGCATCCGGTTTTCCTTTACGTATCGATGTGTGAGTGACGGACGGTTCAGTATAACGAACGCCTGTTGGATCGTCAAGAGGAATTTTCAGAACTCTCGTCGGCTCAATCCATACCGCCCCAAAATCACCAGAACTGCGCTATAAATCGCCAGTGCCAATAGCGACCACCAATCCAGACTTAAACCAACCGGGTCCCCGGCGGCTACGCTACCCGCAACATCCAGTACATTGCCGAAATGCGGCACAACGATATTCATGGCCCAATAGACAATTTGCGAAACGGTTGAGGGCGCTTTTGTTAGCGCTTGTGACATAATCTGGGCCATCATTGAATCCGGCTTCTCAAAGTAATCGGTAATCTGAAAAAAATAGGCTTGCAAAAAATCCAGGCCCATTATCCAACTGACAATTAGGGTTACCAGGCCTAAAAAGCCGGCGGCAATGCCGGGCAGGACTAATGACAGCGTAGTGACAAACAGGGTCAGCGCCAGCAGCATAAAGAGAAGCAGGCCAAAACCGGCAAACGGCGCCAACAGCAGTGCTTTGATTTTGAATGCGGCCAGTGCATAGGCAATGACAAACAAAACCGTGGTATCTATTGCCACCACCAGCCAAGTGCCGATAGTTTTACCCAACAGCCAGGTTATCCTGCTAATGGGGCGGGTCAAGATTAAGATGGCCCGCTTGTTTTGCAATTCACCGGCAACGGCATTCATGCCCAAAAAGATGCTGCCCAGTGCGCCAAAAATGCTCAGAACACGAAAGCCCAGGCTAATAAACAACCCTACCTGGCTTTGCTCGGCCAAAACCTGATTGTTAAGCTCCATATCGCCGCCCAATCCGCAGCAAGCAAAGAATAAAACAAAAAAACCACCGATCAGCAGCAAAACCAGCATAACTTTTGAGCGGATAAACTCACGGATCGTAATATCGACGATGGCAAAAAACGGGGTCATAAGCCCTCCTCCCGGCCCATGCCGACGCCGGCGCCTTCGGGCTTAACCAGCCGGAAAAAACGATCTTCCAGAGTTTCCTGCTGCGGCATTAGTCCGACGAGTTCGGCCCCGGCGGTCTTAACCAAGTCAGGAATTTGGGCCACATCGACGCCCTCTTTTAACGTTAAAATCAAATTGAGCTCCTTGCGTTTGATGTCCGTGCAGACACCGTTCAGGACCGGAATCAAGCTGTCAGTTATTTGACGAACTTGAATGGCAACAATATTTTGTCCGCCGCCGGCTAAAGCGGAAGTATCGGCCACGTCAATCAAACGGCCTTTTTTTAGAATGCCGACGCGGTCGCAGGCCTTTTCAATTTCCAGCAGCACGTGAGAGTTAAGGATGATGGTCATGCCGCGCTGTTTAAGGGTGATAAAAATATCCCGCATTTCCCTGCGTCCGATGGGGTCCAATCCGGAAGTCGGCTCGTCCAGAATAAGCAGTTCCGGTTCATTAATCAAGGCTTGCGCAAAACCAATACGCTGCAACATACCTTTGGAAAATGTGCTGATACGCAAACGGCGCTGCTCATCCATGCCGACTAACTGCAGCAGCTCATCAATTTTGCGCTCCAGCTTGCTTTTTTCGATCTGACACAAACGTCCGTGAAAGCGCAAATACTCTTCCGGGGTCAAAAAGTCATGAATGTTCAGCACTTCGGGCAGATAGCCGATCTTGCGGTACGTGGCCGGATCGCCGGGTTGACGGCCAAAAACCTGGATCGAGCCGGATGTTGGGCGGATGAGTCCCAGCGCCAGTTTGATCGTAGTCGTTTTGCCGGCGCCATTCTGCCCCAGCAGGCCAAAAATCTCGCCGGGATTTAACTCCAGATTCAACTGCTCCAGCGCAGTAACGTTACCGTAGATTTTGCCAAGCTGGAACGCTTTAATAACAGGGGTCATAGATATGAAAACCTTTCGCGTGTACGTTTTAAGGTTCAGAATTCAGGGCATGTTTTCGCTCTTCGCTCCCGTTTGCAAGCGCACGACCAGCATAACAGCGCCAAAGGCAATCATTGCCAGCGCTGTAATCTGGCTGGCCGTGAGATTTAAACCAAGCAGCGGCAGGAAGAAGCTTTTGTCAAATTCGCGGATAAAGTCAATCGAAAAGCGAGCGATGCCCATCAGCACGAAATAAAGAAAAAAAGTAAAACCTTCGACCGGCTTGACTTTGTCCGCCAACCACAAGATGCCGCAAATGACCAGCGAATAGAGCACCGCATAAAGCTGGGTCGGGTGCACGGCAATGCCGGGATATTCCATACCGGCGGAACTTTCCGGCGGAAAAACGACGCCCCAGGGCAGGTCACACGGGCCGCCATAACAGCAACCATTAAAAAAGCAGCCCAACCGTCCGACTGCCTGACCCAACGCCAGGCAGGGAATCAGCGTATCCGCTAATTTATAGAACGGCAATCGTGCCCGTTTAACATAAAAATAGCTGACAAGCATACCCAGCAAAACGCCGCCTTGAATGGACAGCCCGCCTTCCCATACCTTGAAAACGCTAAGGGGATTATCGGCATAAAGATGCCAGTGGAAAGTAACGTAATAAAGCCGTGCGCCGATAATGGATGAAATCAATATGTAGATAGACAAATCCATAATCATATCAGGCTGAAAGCCGTGCTTTTGACCACGCAGGGTTCCCCAATAGATACTGACCATAAACGCAATAGCCAGCAATAGCCCGTAGGAACGGATTTGTAACAAACCAAGATCGAGTATAATCGGGTGCATAAATAGTTAATCCTTTTCACGTTATACACTTGATAGCAAAGTATCCCCTCAAAATTTCCGGGCAAACCTTGCGAAGCTTCGCAAGGTTTTATTTTATCACGGCTCAGGCATCCAAAGCCGCGTTGAGTACTTCCGTGCCGGGCACGACAAAACGACCGTCACGCAAAATGTCTACCTGTGTGCCGTCGGCGCGTACAGCAGTGATAAACGCAATAGATTCAAAAGGCAGCGTCATATCCGTATGGCAATAGGTGTAGGCTTCTTCCCGGCTCTTATGGCGCAGGGCGGTGCGCTCGTTTTCCATAGCGATAAACAATTTGTTATCAATAGGATTGCGAATCACCGTTTCTTCGCGAAAGCCGAAACAGGTATCGCCAATCGCAAAATGCGGACCCATTTTTTCGATGATGAGAATCGGCAGCAGACCGATAATGTTGTAGCGTTTAGCCATGCGATAGGCACGCGTGTTAGTGCCGATGGCAAACTCGCCCAACGGCAAGGTATCGTGCGGGAAAAACAGGTTTTCGCGGATATATTTCCGACCGTCGGCCGGGTCGGGAAAGTTGTCGCAGTCGTAGCTCTCGACATAGCCGTCCTTTAACGTCAGCCGCAGATTGACGTAGCGCAGACTGCGCAACTTTATATCTTCAAAATGCAAAATGCCGGTAGTGCCTTTCAGTTGCGGCGATGTAAAAACCTCGCCAGCAGGCACGTTGATATCTGCGCCGCAATTGATAAAAAGCGTTTCGTTAGACGGATTCGCCAGAGGCGACAAGCTGACTTGAATATCGGTTTTGTTTTCACCACAGCCTTTGACATGCACCCAAGCCGCTGTATCCAGCACATCAATCAGCTTTTTCTGGATGATCTCAAATTGTTCGGCATCCTGCTGGTTAATATCCATCATTTCTTCAAAAATGGCTTCAAAATCCGGTCCGATTTCCGGGGTAGGAAACGCGCTGATGCTAAAGCTGGTTTCCGTGCCGGGCGCATAACGTTGGTGGATGGTGGTGATCCGTGTATTCTGCAGCTCCTGATGCAGTTTCAGTTGCTCTTTGGAAAGAGACAAGCGCTCTTTTGTTTTGATCGGCTCAAACGGTTGCTCACCAAACGAGCCCAAAAGTAAATAGCCCGAGTGGCGCTGAATCAACGGGCGAAATTTTTCCGTAAGCATGTCAAATTGCACTAGGCTTAGACTTACATAATCTGGATCCAACCATAAGGCGTTATCGAATTTATGATCGTAGCTGAATTGCTTATTCGCGGGTACTGCGCTAAATTCGATAATTGGCGTCAGACCCTGCCGACGGCACTCCAGACAGACGGCCCGGGCAATAACTTCAAGGCCAACCGGTACCCCAATGATCGGATTTGGGCGCTTAAAGGCATCTTTACCGCATGTTGTAAAGCCACGGATATAGGCATTCACTAATTGGTGAGCCAACGCTTCTATTTTTGGCTGTGGATAATCATTTAAGAAGCGGGCCGTACGAACTTGGTTATCGGAAATATACTCATTAAGCCGAAATAAATAGCGTAAATCGGTTAAGTCGGTTTTTTCAAGCACATCGGTATAGTAAGAAAAAGCCGGGTCATAAGATTTAAGACTGCGCGCTTCCAGGCGATAGATCATATCCATTTCTTGCAGGCGGCGGATGTAGTTTAACAATGGGTCATACGCCACTACGCGGCTGTCCCGACAATACGAGAATAAATCCAGCAAGGTTTCAATTCGCGAGTTTAATTCATAGCGGCGATGTTCAAAAGCCATGTCCAAATAAGACCGGCACATGCTAAAAAGAGCGCTGAATAATTGCCCATAACGGTCACCAAACACGCTGACGGCATAGGCGGGATTGCCAAAACTTGCGGCATAATTTTCCGGCAAAATCGGCGCGTAAAAAGTCCGATGCTCCGCTAACAGTTCTTCAAAAGGACGGTTATAAAAATCGGCGGAAAGCAGCCGGGCTTCGTAATCAACCAGCTTAAGCAGCCAGGCCGTTAGCTCCTCGAAAAATGCGCCGAAAGCCTGCTTTTCGCCGGTCATTTGTTGGGCCAGCGCCTGCGCTTCGGTCAGTTTTTGGCGGGCGTCGCGATAGGCGGCTTCAATCGGCGCATTGCGGTCGGCAAAGTAGGTGTTAAAGTCAAACATAAACGTCTCCAGTATTGTGGTTAGGGTATGATTTCTTGAGTCGGTGGCTCACTGTATAGCATCGGGAATAATCGGCGGATGTTCGCCCAAAGCATATAAGGCCTGTCGTAAATTCACCAAGCTTTGCCGATTCATTTTGAGAGCTTCGACAGTCGCTCGACCGGTTGGTGTTATGCCGACAATCCGCATAGAATCATCACTCCATTGAAAATGATCCGACCAGCGGTGTTTTCTGGGATGATAAAGCGGGGTTATTACACCGTCAATCGGATCAGGCGCATCGATCTTCGTATATTTGTGCGCATTGCAACCCGGGCAGGCTAACGCCAAATTGTCAAACGAATCTTCGCCGCCATGATGGAGCGGAATTATGTGCTCCACGCAAAAAGATTGGGTCGCAAAATCGGCTGAAATTCGACAGTATTCACAACAATGTTGCGCTCGTCGGGTGACAATTTGCCGTTGTCTGCCGGGGATTCTTTTTTTAGACATAAGCCGGTCGCCGGATGCCCAACTGTTTCATTAGGGCTCTGACCGAAACCCGGCGAAGCTGCGCTAACTCGGCCAGACAATTCACCCGTTTCGCATCGAACTGCTCGATTTGTGCGATTAAGTCGAGTAATTCCTGATGTTCAAAAGGTGTCAGCGTTTCCTGTCGGCGCTTCGCCGACAAATCGTTATACCGTTGCTGAGCGATCGGCAGCAAGCCTTCGTTAATTTTTTGCAATAACTCGGTTTCACTCGTAGATAAAACGGAGGCTTTACGCTTGGCACGTAACGCCAGAATACGACCGACAAAATCCTCTAATTCCGGCATGCTTAATTGCTCAACGCCACGAAAGATATCCTCAAAAGAAGCAACAGATTTGATTTGAATGGCGGGCATAATAACCTCGTATCGTTTGCACAATAAAAAAACGTAAGAGTTGACCTTTCACGAAAACATCACACATCCCGCAAGCTATAATTGCGAAATCCGCCCAACTGTCGGCCCTTAAAGAAAGTATGTTCGAGCCATGAAAGCAAGCGATATTTAGGGCGCTCGTGCTTATGCGGCTGGCGGTAGGGATTGGGCGGGCCGTTGCGCTGCAGTTGATCCGACCAATTCATTTGGCGGATCAAGTCGGCCATCACTTGCGGGTGACTGCCGTTAAAAATCGCCAGGCGATCCAATGGTCCGTAATCAAACGCGGTGGGCGCTTGATCGTAATGCTCACGGGCGCGTCGGGAGCCCCAATGCACCGAATCTAACGAGCGCCGCTTATTTTGCATCAGATGGGGCGGACGCACCCAGCCGTAGTGATAGATGTGCGCGTCAACCGTTGCCACACGCAATTTATGGTGGCCGTCCGCCTGGCGCGGATTCTCGTAAAAGTCGAACCGGCGGAAGGATTGGGCGCTTTCCCAGGAATGAATATCGGGTCGGTTGCGGATAATGCGGATTTCGTGCGGATACCAACCATGCCCGGCCTGATAATGCTGATAGTCGCCCCAGAAATGGCGATAACGGAACAGCAGTCCTTCCACACGTTCATCCGACAGCAATTGCCGGCAGCGCTGCTGAATGACCGGCAGATCGGCTTCGTGCACGACTTCATCGGCCTGCAGATAAAAGAGCCAGTCCCCGCGGCAGGCGGCTTTGGCCACATCGGTCTGGATGGCGTTGATGATGCCGCCTTTAAAATATTTCTCTTCCCAAACCGTATCAATGATTCTGACTTTGGGATCGCCAATGGCGGCAATACGCTCCCGCGTTGAATCATCTGCATCGCCCTGACCGACGGCGATCACAAACTCATCTACAAGGGGCAGGATGGAGCGAATGGATTCCGCCACCGGATAGTATAGCTTGACGCCATTGCACACAAAGGAAAAACCGCTGATTTTCATGTTCCGCTCTAAATCGCTTTGCTTATTGCTTAGATACAGCATTTAAAAAAATGTTTTTGGCGCTGTAGCACAGATTAGCAATCTGTGCATGTTTGCAGTCAGCACAGATTGCTAATCTGTGCTACACGTCTGCAACCATGTTTCCAAAAACAATATTTAAAACACTGTAGTTCTGCTTTACCCGAAAAAACTAACGGGCAAGTGTACTACTCCGGTTGGCAACTGTCAACAGCATTTTACCCAAAAAAAAGACCCGCCTGGTCTTGAAAATCCGGCGGGTTTTATAAAACTGCTCCGAAACATTTGCGCTGTACGCAAGAATTTGAGACAAGATATGACATTTCTTGAAGAAATGTCATATCTCCTTTTGGCTAAGGCTTGTCCGGTTTAGGGTGCAGATGACCAACGCGTTTTTAATCCGTCACAACGTATTGGAACTTCATGTAGCCGGATGAACCGGCTTCGTTATAGTAGTTCGTCATTTTTAGCTTGGCGCGTTTGCCGCCGGAGGTTTCTACGACAATTGTTTCTTCGGTTGGATTCAGGCGATGGGTAGTTTCGTCGTATTGTAAACAGCGCATCCCGATCACGTAGGCCGCGTTTGTATCGCTTGCCAGGCCGGTGACGGTCTGTGGATCCACATCGTCAAACTTCTCTGTGGCCGCCAAAATTTTGGCCTTGACGTTGGCATTCCGGTTCAGCAAAATCATCGGGAACTTGACCCCGACCGGCGCGCCAGGCTCGTTTACCGGGCCATACGTCAACTTTATGTCCCAGGCTTTTGCGGTTAATTTGCTGTGCTTAAAGCTGTACAGGGCCTCACCGTTCAGGTCTGTTGCCGGATTAGCCACCACCCGGATCGTATCCGTCTGCGTGGCGGCAAAAACCGAGTCGGTATAAGTGGAATAGCTGATGCTAAAAATGCCGCCGGCATAGCCGTCAATCTTAAACTTAACATAGTTATCACGCGCAGTCTTAACAATATAAACCAGATTCTTGCTGACGATGACGTGGTTGGCAAAATCGTAATTATACCAGGCGTCGCCGGTAATTATGGTATCGGCATCTGCCGTAAACATTGTCTCGCTTATCGGCACCGCCGTCACCGCTCCCATACTGGTGGACTGCGTATTGTGGATTAAAACCGGCCCATTGAGTTGGCCATTGCCGAGCACGGCGCGGTTCAGATAAAATTCCGGACTGCGATTAACCAGCTTAAAGCTGACATCCGGCGTCATCACCTCGGCCATGGCGTCAAAGCTAAAGTAAACCGCGCCCTGTTTTACATTTGTCGATTGAAATTCCGTGAATTTATCAGGATCGACGATGGTATCATCATCCCCACAGCCGGTCAAAGCCAACAGCAGGCTAAGCGCACCAAAAAGTTTAAACCAGCGTTTCATGAAAGCCTCCTCGAAAAAAGTTAATTGAAGTATCGTCGCAGGTCACGACGTTAAATAGGAACTAATGTAGTTGATAATTCATACCGATATAAAATTTTCGACCTTGAATCTGACCGAATGGATACATTTTTTTATCCAACAAATTGGTCACGCCGCCAAAAAGATCCAACCGATCCCGGAAGCGACGTTCGATTTGTGTATCCAGAATCAGATAGGAATCGACAGTGATAACTTCATCGTCATTTTGCGACAAGTTGGGGTTATTCGCTTTTTCCGAATCATACCAACGCGCTCGCACATTGGCGCGAATACCTGTGATTGCTTCGGTATAAGCCGCCTTGGTCCGCACAAAATTGGGCGCTATGTTCAAGAGCTCATTTCCTTCACCGTCCTCGCCCTGGGTATGATTGTAGCCGAATTCAAACTCAAGCGCATCGCTTGGATGAAACGTAACATCGACATCAGCGCCGAACGTCTGCGCTTTTGTAATGTTATGATATGACAGCACGATGCCTTCATAAGGTGTTGAACCCGACGGTAGATAATAATATTCAATCTTGTCGGTCAGATTGTTATAAAACAGATTTAAGCGCAGCCAATAGCGTGTAGACGGATTATGCTCGACTCCGAGGTTGAAACCATGGGACTTTTCCGGCATCAGGTCTTCGGCGCCAATCACCCAGTAACCGACCGGATTATAAAACTCGATGTACAATTCTTTTATGCTGGGCTGACGATAGCCGCGCCCATACGAAAATCGCAGCTGCCAGTCGCGCGGCAGATCGTATAAAGCGCTCAGCTTTGGCGCAAAAAAGCCACCATAGGCGGTATTGTCGGCATAACGGCCGCCAAAGGATAATGTCAATGGGCGGGTCTGCCATTCATTTTCCAGATATAAAATATTTGTTTCGTAACCACGCTCCGGCACATCGGCGGTCTGGTTTTCGGCTTGCAGCCGGTTAGAACGCACACTTTCTTCCAGGCGCTCCATTCCGACCGCCACATGGCTTTCGTTATAGGGCGAAAATAGCAAATGGGCCTTGTAATGCCGCAGCCATTCCGTATTCAAATTGTCGCGCTGCACCGTGCCGTCGCCGGCAATCAGACGCGAGCGGTGCTCGGCCTTACTGTAATTGACCATTGTTGTCAGCAGCGTTTTACGCCCAAAATGGAATTCAGTACTGCCGGTCAGGTTCCATTTTTTCGTATCCGTTTTATCCGTAAATAGATTGTAGCGATCCCCAGACAGACCTTCGGTTTTATCCCGAAAATAATCGCCTTTGACATTCAGATCCAGCTTGTTCTCACGCAGGAAACCCACTTTGACACCCAGATTCCGGCGGATTGCCTCGGCCGCCTCCGTAAAATTGTCCCGATAACCCTCGCTATCGGTCAGCCCATAATCCTCGGCCGGCTGCTTCTTCCAACTGCCGGTTGCTGCAAGATGAAGATAGCAGTCCGGCTTGACTTCCCGACTGCGGGCCAGCGACATAATATAGTCCTGACGCGCATCTGTGCCATAAATCGACCGCAAGTGAAATAACGGCATCCGCTGCGCTTTCTTGGTAATAATATTGATGACGCCGCCCAACGCATCCGAGCCGTACAGCGCCGAAGTCGGCCCCTTAACCGTTTCGATCCGCTCGATCTGCTCCAGCGGAAACTGGGCAATATCCACCGCGCCATCCACCGTGCCGGCCACACGCTCCCCATCCACCAGCACCAGCACATGATTGTTGCGCAGACCGTGCACTTGCGCGGTCTGTGTCCCACCAACCGCCGTGCCGATGTCCAGACCCGTCTGCTCGCGCACAATATCCACCAGCGTTGCGCCACCGGTATCGCGAATCTGACGGCTATTGATAACCTCGGTAATCACCGGAGTATCCTTTAGCTTGTGATGCATTAAAGTGCCGGTTACAACAACTTGCTGCATTTCCAGTAATTGCTCCACCAGGTTGGCCGAAACAGACCCTGTCGATCCGGCTTCGATCCGCACCGGTACTGATTTTGACGCATATCCCTGATGCGATAGCAACAGGACATAGTCACCCGCCGGAATATTTTCCAGTGTAAATTGACCGGCCCTGTCGGTCATCGTAGCAAATTTCGTTGCATCCAGACGAACCGTAATGTGAGATCGCACCGCTTGTTGTGTCCCCAGTGTAACAATCCCGCGCAAACTGCCCGTTTCCGCTGCTTGGGCCACAACTGCTACGAGCAGCAGCCAACAGGTTAAAATTGTAAGTCTTCGAGCCATGATTTATCCTTGAAAATATTGACACCGCAACCAGTTTAACCTACACAAAGTTTCCGAAATCTATTCAAAACGCAAACTGAAGTTTGCACGAAAGCAGGAAGTATGCCAAAAGGCGATAAACGTACCCGGCTGAAGTTTGCACGAAAGCAGGAAGTATGCCAAAAGGCGATAAACGTACCCGCTTTCAAATCCAAAAGAAAATTTAAACACTATCAACATTACAAATTTTGATAGTCGAACCGCTAACCAAAAAAATAGTAACAAGTTAGAAGAATAGCAACAATTAAAGATTCACGTCGGGTAAGCCGGCTGAAGGATCAGAAGGGTCATGGCGCAGTACAAGCTTTTTAGGCGTCCGATCCAAAAGCGAGCTTAAATGCTTCAAACTGCAAAGCGGTTTTGTTTCAGATTGAAACGAAGGGGAGCGGTATCCGCCTTCATTTATAATTGTGGACGGTAATGATTATTTGGCTACAACCATCATCTTAAGTTCCACGCTTATTCCCGAATAACTCCACATGCAGGCGCGGGCAATAGCGATAACCGTGCTGCTTACAAACTTCCACCAGCCAGCCGGCCCGTTCGCGCAATATTTCCGACGTAACGCCTTCCGGCATAAGCAAAACTTTACCTGCCGCAACCGGCATATCCAATTGCTGCAATAAGTTTTGAATTTCCAGTATATCTGCGGCGGCGGCAACAACAAATTTAAGCTGATAAGCATAGTTCTGCAGCCAATCCCGCCAAACAGTTGGCTGCCAGCGCCGTTCATGATGTTGCTGACGCCATTTTTCGGACAGACGGTGATCCGGCTCAGAATTGCGGAGTTTGGGACTGAGCGAGGCCAAATCGCAGACAATACCGGCAGGTGCGACAGTCCCGGCGGTTTCGATGGTGATATGATAACCGGCGGTTTTGAGATGCTCGGCCAGAACTTTTATCTCCGGGGCAATCATCGGTTCACCGCCGGTCAGGACGACGTGGCGAGCCGGATAAGCGCGCGCTGTTGCCATAATTTGGGCGATGGATAGATGCTCGCCTTCGGCCTGCCAGGATGTGTATGGCGTATCGCACCAGTTGCAGCGCAGATTGCAGCCGGAAGTGCGGATAAACACCGACGGCACTCCGGCCAACTCACCTTCGCCTTGAATACTGTAAAAAATTTCAGAAATAAACATAAGATGAAGTGTCGATAGCGCAGGGAGAAAGGATTGTTGTGGATTCATCAGATAAAAAATTTGTTTTTAACGATGCGTTTTTGTGTCGTTGCTTGCGATTTGGAACATTGCGGCATATTCCGTGGGATCGGCAACGCCGGCCAGTTGAAAAGCCTCCCGCCGTTCTACACAAGTGCCACAGACGCCACAATGCTGCGCGCCGCCTTTGTAACACGACCAGGTTTGCGCATAAGGCACTTCCAACGCTACGCCTTTTCGCACAATATCCTGCTTGCGATCCTGAATAAACGGGCGGTTGACCGTGATGCCTTCATAAGTGCCCAGGCGAATAGCCTCCGAGATATGGCGCATAAAATCCTCGCGACAATCGGGATAGATGGCATGGTCGCCGGCATGGGCGGCAATGATCAATTGCTGCGCGTTGAGGCCGGCGGCAAATCCGGCGGCAATCGCCAGCATGATGCCATTACGAAACGGCACAACAGTCAGCTTCATACTTTCGGCTTCATAGTGTCCGTCTGGGATGGCTTCGCCGGATTGTAGCAAGTTGGATTTAAAAAGGGTATTGACAAATGGCAGGGCTACGGTGTGGTGGGGAATGCCCAGTTGCCGGCAATGAAACGCGGCGCAGGGCAATTCGCGGTGATTATGTTTGGCCCCGTAATCAAAGCTGATGGCGGCGACCACCTGCTGATGCCGTTGCGCCCAGTATAGCGCGGTCACGGAATCCATGCCGCCGCTCAACAAGACAACTGCAGAAGCCATAAGCATCCTTTAGAATTGCGCCCCAATCCCGAGGGGCATGTTAAAATTGAGGCCAGAGACCATTCGGTTATTATCCGTGAGCGCGACCATGACGCCCAATTTAATACCCTTCAGCTTGACAATTCCCGGATAAATGTTGCAACGAAGTTTGTAGTCTTCCGAGCCATTGATAAACAAAGACAGAAGCAAAGAATCGTCCCGATCAAAAAAGATACCGCCGAGCGGCTTCGGCGCATCTCTAAACGGGTCTAAAAACGTAACGCCCGCTGCAAATGTAACATATTCGCCCGAATTGATCCACAGGCTGACGCCGCCAAGCACTTGCATTCCGCTAAAAACAAAGGGCCGGATTTTTTTCCCAAACAAGTACGGCCGAAAAATAAAATTTTCTCCGGCATTAAAAATACGATTATGCGTTAAGGCATACATGGGCTGAAAGCTCCAATTCCGCATTTGCATTTTATTATAAAAGAAATGCGAGACATCGTCATTTGTAAACAACACCTTGCCGGCCAGATTGTAGAAGAATAAGTCAGCCACATGGTCCTTGCTATCCACATAATCCCGATTGGAAACCTCCAGGGCTTCATTGCCCACATCGCCGGCAGTAGCGATAATAAACGACCACAGGTACGGATATGGGTAATGATTTGCCTTGAACCATTCGCCCAGTTGACGGTGCATAAAACCGCCGCCCACCATGTGCAGGGCGACATTCGTAATCGCTCTTTTGGTCAGAAATTCATTCATCAGTAAGAGATGGAAACCGCCGCTTTGCGAGATCGCTTTGACCGGGTTTTTAACGCGATCCCAAAGCGCCAGATGATTTTCAAAATACTTATCTTCCGTGAAAAGCGCCGTGTTTTGGACGCTGTCAAAAGACCAATTAAAATAATATGTGATCGGGTTAAATAAGGCGTGGCTGCCAAAGTCCATCGGTCTATAGATAATCAGATGCGTCGGGGTCAAAAACTTTTCCTGCGCTTGCGCTCCCGCAACGGAAAATAGTAGAAATAGAATTGTAATGAATATTTTCACACCCAACCTTAGCTTTTGAGATTGCATTTAAAACATATTGCGCATCATTTATTAATGAAGCAAATAACTTTGGGCTTTAACCTGGATTATTCATCAGCCACAGAGTCACAGAGAGCGCAGAGTGGGCGAAATCATCATCAAAGTTCCGCAAGATATTCATAAAGAATACCGCCTTATCAATAAGGCGGTATTAACGGAGTTGTTGGTTTCATTGGAAACCAAAACCGCTCGTCTCCAGCCGGATCGCTCCTTGACCGACGAATGGCGGCAGAAATTATTGGCCATGGCCGTTTGGAGCGATGAAGACATCCGGCCTATCAAAAAAGCGCGGAGGTATCTCAACCGATGGCGCCCACGCCCATTGTCATAGATTCCAGCATTTTGATTGAGTTTTTCCGCAAAAGTGATAAAACCAATTCACAAATTCCTGCCACAACGCTTGAGCCCGGTGTTCCGCCGCCGTCAGACCTGACGGGTTTTCAAAACCTGTTAGGTCTTTTTTCATCCGTCACAATTCGTAGTGCAGGTCTTCCGGGTCGGTGGCGGCGAGCATGGCTTGCAGGGCGGCGATGGCGGACTCGCGCTGACCTTGAGCATAGGCGATTTTACAGTCCCAGAACCGCCTTCATCTTTCGCTCGACTTCCTTTAAATCCGAAGCTGCCAATACTCCCAATTGACGAACAATCTGCTGATGATGAAGCGTGCCAATAACCGCTTTCACAATTGACGGTTTCACCAAACCGGCGGTCTTCCAGTCGCCCAACAGATAGTCGTCCGGCTGCAAGTTCGACAAATTACCGGTAATGGCGGCTACAATGCAATTGGCCTGACTGGAATTAAACCGGTCAACGCTCAAAATGACGGCCGGCCGCTGCTTGTTCCCCGATAAGTCGGTAAATGGGAATGGCGCTAAAATCACTGCGCCACGCTTATAGGTTGTCATAAACTGCATCCTCTTCGTTATCCCAAACGGCGGCGAATGCCGGTTCGGATAATTTCATAAACGCCCGGGTCAGTATGCGATTATTCCCAAAACCGCTTTGCGGCAGGCTAAGCAAATCTCGACCCAACAAGCGCCATTGCCGACCGACTTTCAACGCCGGGGCCAGACCGCCGCGAACCAGTTGCTGCGCCATTCGTCTGGAAATGCGCAGCAGCGCCGCCATTTCTTCTATGGTGTAGAAGACATTTGGCTGAATTTCTAAGGTGCGTGTTTTTTCCGGGGACATCTCCATAGGTGTTGCCTCCTTTCATTTTTCGGGGTGACCGACAATTTGGGTCAACTCCTCAATCCGTTTTTTATACACCCATTTGGGCGCTTGCGCCACGAGTTCCTGAAAAAGCCGCAACGCTTCCGTCCGGTGCTCTGCCGCGGTTAGACCTAACAGGTCTTCGAGACCTGTTAGGTCTTTTTTCATCCGCCACAGTTCGTAGTGCAGATCGGCCTGTTCTTCCGGGTCGGTGGCGGCGGTAAGCATGGTTTGCAGATCGGCGATAGCGGACTCGCGTTGGCCCTGAGCGAAGTCGATTTTAGCGGCGAGGACGCGGCCTTTGAAGATAAGTTCTTTTTTTTGAAGTTGTTCAGCGAGTTGTAGTCCATTTTTATTCCAAGTACGTGCATCCTCATATTGTCTTAGCAAATATAGAAGATCGGCCTTTTCAATTGTCCAAAAAGTTGTACCATATTTGCCCTCTAATCGAGAGCGATGCTCAACTAATTCATCAAAACATTCTTTCGCTTTTTCATAGTCACCCATAGCTTTGTAGATTGCACCCAAGTCGCTGATAGACATCGAACGGTAACCAATTTCCTGATCCAAATCTATCGCCTTTTTACAATAGGCAAGCGCCTTATCAAATCTACCGATTTTTACGGAGGCATCGCTTAGATTATAATATCGCTTGACCATGGTCGGTTTATCTTTTGACACTTCAGCCAATTCTACGGCTCTCTCGCAATATTCATATAATTTTTGATAATCGCCGTGCAATTCATACCATGCTCCAATTATCCAATATATCCATGCTAAAAACCAGCGAGCTTCAATATTCTCTCCCAGCTTCCGCGCCTCCTCAAAGTATTCCAAAGCTTTTGCTGACCTTCCATAACTCATTCCTATGCGATACAATATTTCGCATTTGGAATCTACATCTTCCGCAAGTTTATAAGCAGTTTCAAGATACGAACGCGCTGTTTCAGAGTCGTGCTTAAGTAACGGTATGCCCAGATCTTTATTAGCTCGCATTAATTGATAACGGTCCCCTGATGCATGACTTAGCTTTAAATCGCGTATTCCATATTTAAAAACTTCTTCAGGCGGGAATTCCCATCTAGAAAAAAGGCGCATTAAACAAGAAGAGGCTTTGCCTCTGCGGGTGTTATCTTTCTGACCTTCGGATAATCGTATTGCGTCTTTAAATATCCGTTCCGCTTCCGCTATTTCAGTTGTAAACTCTAAAATGCCCCCCTTTGCAATCAAAATATCCACTTTTAGTCCTGCAAAGCTCTCATCTTGCCCAATCAATTTCAGCAACCGCTCATAAAATTCCAACGCCCGCTCATTTTCGAATCTTTTCTTAGCTTGATCGCCGGCCTTCTCCAAATATTCAATCGCCTTATCCGTCACCTCGGCCTTATCGTAATGATTAGCCAGGTCGTAATAGAATTCGCTCAGGTTGGCGGCAAACTTTTCCTCGATGATTTCGGCGATGATTTTGTGCAGAATCTTGCGGTTGGCGATCAGCAGGGTGTTGTAGGCCACTTCGCGGGTGATGATGTGCTTGAACAAATAAGCTTGCTCATCCTGCGGATGGATAAAATCCTTAATGGCCAGATGGCGCAGCTCGTCGGGAATATCGGCTTGACGGGCCAGCTTCTTCTCAATCTCGGCCAGGATGACGACAAAAAACTGCCGGCCAATAACCGCTGCTTTTTGCAGCAGCAGCTTCACGTCTTTGTCCAAACGGTCGATGCGGGTGAGAATGAGCGCGGTCAGCGTGGGCGGGATCGGTAGAGATGCCATCTCTCCAAGAGATGGCATCTCTGAGATCAAATTGACCCATTCTTCGATGTAGAAGGGATTGCCGGCCGACTTTTCCAGGACTTGTCGTTCGATCTCGGACGGCAATTCGCCCGCGATCTGGGGCGTGTTTTCGGCGGGCGCAACCTCTTTGTTAAGGGGGAATTCACGCGCCAACGATCTTAGCAATTCATGGCCATCCGCGCCGGACAAAGGCGGCAGTTCGATTTCGCTGAAGTCGGCGTCGTAAGCCAGCGCTTTGGGCGGAAGGTATTCGGGACGGTAGAGCAGGATGAACAGGAATTGCTTGAAAAACGATGTCCCCGGCACTTCATGAGAGGATTTTGTAAGCGTCGTCTCATTTTCCAAAGTGCCGGGGACGTTCCTTTCACGTTCGATAGCGCGGCGTTCTTCCAGGTTCAAGGTGTACATCAAAAATTCAATCGTGGCCTGCGAGGCCTCGTCTAACCAGTGCAAATCTTCCAGGATGACGATAAGCGGAAGGCCCTGGCGGTTGGCCACCGCCGCCGCCGCTTCCAAAAAATAGCGGATGGCCGTTTGCAAGTGCGGTCGCAAAGCCGGTGTATCCAACTGCAAGCGCACGTCGTCATACTTCACACCCAATAAATGGCCGAGCATCGGTAAAGTGTCGTGTAATGCTTTTTTTTGAATTGCCATTACCAATGCGTCATCTAAATCGTGGACTTCTGTTTCGCCCAAAGGGTCTTTTTTTAATGCACGCACTCTGATATCTAACTCGCTCCATAAATCTGCTTCCAACGCGTTCAACCCAAATTCTAGTTTGCGCTTGATTTCATCCAGCGAATCGGTCTGGTCAATCTTCAAGTAGGCTTTTATCAGGGCGACAAAGACGCAGTAGGCATTTTGGTTCAGCGGCGGCGTTTGGCCCCACAGGGCGTACGGGAAGGGCGAGAACGGGCGCGGGGTGAATTCCACATCCTGCAGCTCAGCGGCCTTTGTCTTGAGAAACTCGAACACAAAGCGCGACTTGCCAAACCCGGCCGGGGCCTTGACGCCGACCACAACCGGCTTGGGATAGCACACGGATGACACGGGAACAACGGATTCTGACGGATTTTTTTCTTCTAAAATTTTCTTTCCGTCTCCAAAATCGTTATCCGTTTTAATCTCCTTTTTCAGTGTCATCCGTGTGCTATCGTATTTTTCAGCCAGCAGCGCCAATTCCTTAGCCCGCCCCACATAAGCCGACTGCCGAATCTGCCAGCGCGGCGCGGGACGCGGCTTCAAGCCTTTAACGATGCTAACGGTTACCGGTTTGGATTTGCCCTTGACTTCAATTTCGCCACCGTTGTCAAATTCAAAAACATCCCGCGCCCGCTGCGCCGCCTCAACCGGCAGCAGAATGCGGTTGACCGGCGCATGGGATTCCATCCGACTGGCCAGGTTGACCGCATCGCCGTAAACGGTGAAATCGCCCTCGCGCTTTTCGCCGACCTTGCCCGTCGTGACCAACCCGGTATTGAGGCCGATACGCACGCCCAGGCGGACACCGGCCAATTGCGGTGTCCGGGCCAGCGCAGCGTTGAATTGGTCCAGCTTTTCCAGCATCTCCAGCCCGGCGCGAATGGCTTGTTCGGTATCGCGTTCACCCGCGGCTTTGGCCCCGAACAGGGCCATCACCAAATCGCCTTCGTATTTGTCGATATAGCCGTCGTTCTGTTTGATGGCGCGAGTAAAGAGCTGCAGCAGCCGATCCAGCACAGCCTGCACCTGTTCCGGGTCCAGCCGTTCCGACAGAGCGGTAAAGCCCTTGATGTCGGCAAAAAGGATCGCGACTTCGCGCCGTTCGCCTTCGGTCAAGGTAATGATACCGGCGTCCGGCGACGGCGTAAAGATGTCGTTAGCTAAGAGTTGGTCGAGTTCGGCGAACATAGCTCAAGCCTCTCTTGCTTTTGACTTCATTCCCCGGGCCCGACGGCGGCTGGGCGGCTCAAAATTGGTGCGAATAATAAAAGTGCAGATTGTCTTGCCGTCCACAATCTCTTCCTGATTCAGCGTGTCTCGAGCGCTGTGCTTGCCGCTAAAAACCACGTAATAGCCGGCATCCAAATCTTCCGCGGCGAGATAAGCGGCCAATTGGCGTTTGCCGTCTTCAAAATAACTGGCGTCGGTGTAAATTTTGGTCTCGATTACATACTTGCGCTGATTCAACAAGATGAGAATATCGGTTCGGCCCCGGCCCGACGGCGCTTCCACAAAAGTCTGTCCGCCCAGCCGCTCAATAAAAAAGTAGAGAAATCCATCCAAAGAATAATGCCAGGCCCCTTCCCGCAAATGGGTCGTATCAAAGGCCTGAAAGCCGCGCCGTTTGACGTAGGCGTCGTATTTGAGCAGCAGCGCCTTCACGTCCAATTCGCCGGCCTTGACATAATCCCCGACCCGCTCGTGCGCCGAAGTCAGGTAATGCTCCGCCTCGCCGTTGATCAACGGGCGAAAGGTCATAATTAAAACCTTGCTGTATAACGGGACAACTACATCCACCTGCCCATTGCGGTTGGTTACGACTCCATGCGCATACAAGAAGGCAATGTCCGGATCGTGAACCGTGAAAGGAATCGGTTCCATCCCGAACAGCGCCTTGAGCATGAACCCCTGCTTCTGCCGCGCTTTCTGCACAATGTTCATGATGTTGAGATCAAACCGCTCGGTCAAAAAGTGCTTGAGAGTGCGATAAAAATGCGCCATGTTGACCGCCTGACTGCGGTCGGTCGCCACCACTTCCACCAACTGCTTGCACAGGGCGCAGGTCAGGCCCGGCTGACCCGCGCTGTTCTCATAAATCGCCCGTCGCACCTCGGCCTCAAAAGGCTGCCCCGACTCGGCTACGTATTGATCGATCAACGCCTCGGTCTCCTCGCGGCTGAAATAACTGATCTGCAATTGTTCGGCAATGTTGAACGGCGAAGCCGGCCCGGTAATCAACTCCACCAGTGTGCTGATGCCTACTAATATCAGCGAGTGCAACGCGTGTTCATCCTTGCGGTGATACAACTTGCGAAACGTGTGCACCACTTCGCTGACCAATTGGGGCGGAATGCCTTCAAATTCGTCAATGATGAGCGCCAGACGAACGTCGGATTGCTGTCGGATTTCCATAAAAAAACTGCGGAGCAAAGCCGAGTCGATAAATGCTGCGTTTGTATGAATGCCAATCCCTTTCAGTGTATAGACCAGGTCTGAAGTAAACGCCTCATAAAAACGACCCTTTTCCAGCGTATGCATCCCTTCAAGACTGATCCAGATCGGGACAATGCCCGCTGGTTCCTGGCGCAGCTCTTCCATGAGCAATTGAAAAAAGGTCGTCTTGCCGGTTTGGCGGGGGGCAAAGATGGTAAAATAACGGCCTTGCTCGACCATTTCCCGGCCAACCGCCAGCAGAGCTTCCCGACGCACGGTGTAATGTTCGTCCGGCCGGCACGGGCCGGTTATGTTAAAATAACGCATGGATATTTCTCCGGGTTGTGACTTACGGGCAGGCAAGTTGGGTCAATTACGCAATCCTTTTCTTGTATACCCAAAACGAAATTCACAGGAAAAGCGAACACAATCAGACGGAAGTTGCCGCTTTCAACTGTCGCACCAATGCGCCGACATCCTCACCATCCTGCATGGCTTTAATGATCCGGCTGCCAATGATGACGCCATCGGCCTGGCCGGACAATCGGCGGACTTGTTCGGGTGTGGAGATGCCGAAGCCGATGGCCACGGGCAAATTGGTATGGCTTTTGATGCGGCGGATCAGCGCAAACACGTCTGCAGAGAGTTCGTCCGTGCGGCTGCCGGTGATGCCGGTCAGGCGGACGCAGTAGATATAACCACGGGATTTGTCGGCAATTAAGCGAATTCGTGCATCGGTTGAGGTTGGCGTAATAAGAAAAATCGGATCGATTTGACAAAGCATTGCCGCTTCAATCCATTCATCCGCCGCTTCCACCGGCAGGTCCGGAATAATCAGCCCGGATATTTGCGCGGCACCCAATTCGTTTAACAAACGGCCACGTCCGTAAGCCAGCAATGGATTGAGATACGACATTAAAATCAACGGAATTGGCGACTTTAATTCCGGCAAAATCGCCAATATTTTTTTGAGCGTAACGCCATTCTGCAAAGCAATCTGGGATGACGCCTGAATGGTGGGACCGTCCGCGACCGGATCGGAAAAAGGTACGCCGATCTCGATTATATCAACGCCATTTTCAATGAGTGTTTGAACAGTAGCGATAAAGGCGGACAATGTGGGGTAGCCGGCGGTCAGGTAGGCAATCAAGGCCATTTCCCGGCGCTGGCGCAAGGCGGCAAAGTTTTCGGATAAATTCATGGCTTTACTTCGGTAATGGAGTAGCAAATTTCAGTTTGGTAATTGCTCAAAAAGCGTGGGTAACCTTGCGAAGGCTTTACTGCAAAAC
>CAYOLL010000087.1:0-7293 GCA_964404765.1 uncultured Gemmatimonadota bacterium
AAGGGTTGAAGAACAAAACCCTTAGGGTGAACTTACCCAAAGTTATTAAATTGACATTCCTAAGCATGCTTGATTATAACGCCTGTCTGGATTGACTAACCGAATAGATTCTCTTTGGTGATGATAAAGATGCGATTTGAAAATCTTTTTAAAAGATATGTATCTCAAAAAAGCGGGCTGCCGGCTCTTCGCCCGGAGCTGATCCAGAGTCAAAAGTGGCTGATGATCGTCCGATTGCTGATTGTAACGATTATCATTGGCATTGGATTCGTATTTCTGCGCTACCCGGACTATGCCAGCTATCTCAAACCTTTTGCCGTAATTGTCGCGATTGCCTACAGCTTGTCGGGTTTATATCTGTTGGCTTTTTGGCTGGCAGTTCCCTTTAAATGGGTTTTGTACGCCCAGATGTTCTTAGATATACTGCTGGTATCGGCAACAATCCATTTGACGGAAGGCATCGAAAGTCAGTTTTCATTATTATATTTTTTGGTGATTTTGAGCGCCGCCATTTTTCTTTATATGCGCGGCAGTTTGATTGTGGCAACTTTTACGGCGGTTACCTACAGCATTCTGGTTGTCATGGAGTTTACGAATCTTCTCCCGTCTATCCATCCGGCGTCACTCCCCGGCCAGGTTTCTGTAACCCGCGAATATCTTCTGCTGAAAGTTTACTTGCATCTGTGCTTTTTCTATCTGCTTGCCTTTGTCAGCGGATTTGTGGCTGAGCGCGAGCGCGTCAAGGAGAAAAGTTTAGAAGTCACTCAGGAAAAACTCACGCGTATTCGTTTAGACACTGACGAAATTTTGCGGCACATGACCGGTGGTGTCATCAGTATTGATGCGCACGGCTTTATTGTTACTTTTAATAAAGCCGCCGAGAATATTTTGGGATACCGGGAAGACGAGATTAAAGGCAAACAGTGCGAAGATGTTTTTAAAAATGATCTGCCATCTTTTATTGAATATCTTATGGACAGCATGAAAAGCGGACGATCTATAACCGGTTATGAAATGGAATTGGAGCGTAAAGGTAAATCGGAATTGCCCTTACGGATTAGTACATCCATACTTGGCGAAGGCGAAAATATGCTTGGCCTGATTGCGGTATTCGAAGACCTGACCGAGGAGCGTCAGTTGCGGGAACAAATTCAGCGCGCGGATCGGTTAGCGGCTATTGGCGAACTTTCGGCCAGTATCGCCCATGAAATTCGCAATCCGTTGGCTTCTATCAGCGGCGCCGTACAAATGCTGCGGGATGATTTAAAAGTAGAGGGTGATAATAAAAGCTTGCTGAATCTGGTTATAAAGGAGTCTGAGCGGCTTAGCCGAATAACCGGTAATTTTTTAGACTTTGCCCGGCTTAAACCCGGACGTATGGAAGTTGCCTCAATTCAACAGGTTATTCAGGATGTTATTATTTTGGTCCGAAATCACGATAAAATGAAAGCAAGTGTTCAGATTATTTCACATGTTCCGCCTCAGGCGCTTTATGTAAAAATGGATGATGGTCAAATGCGGCAAATGCTTCTAAATTTGACCCTCAACGCCTTAGATGCAATGGATGGATGCAATCCAGCCCAGCTTGGACTGCATTTAAGCGCGGTCTACTCCCCCGCCATGAATGTGAGTATCGCCCGTAACCGTGGGAAAATTCCCAACGGCTATGCCAAAATAACGGTGGCAGATACCGGTATAGGCATCAACCCCGAAAATAAGAACAAACTTTTTACACCGTTTTTTACAACCAAAAAAGGCGGCACGGGTCTTGGCCTGGCTGTTGTAAATCGTATTATTGAAAACCATGGCGGTTGGATCGAGGTAGACAGCACACCCAATAAAGGAACACAATTTATTCTGTATGTGCCGCTTGCGCTTTCTTCCGAAATCAAGATATCACCACCTGAACAAAAAGCAAAAGGATGAAAATGATCCCCGTAGTAATCGAATGGCAATCCGAAACGCAAGCGCTTAAACTACTTGATCAAACCAAATTGCCTGTTCGCCTTGTTTATATCACCTGTCAGACCCATCATGATGTCTGCAAAGCGATTAAACGTCTAAGTGTGCGTGGCGCCCCGGCGATTGGGATCGCCGCTGCTTATGGAGCGGCAATTGCTTCTGCTCGTGCAACGATGCCGGATAAGTCGGAACGCAACAACTTTATTCGACAGGCGATTATCGAGCTGTCGCAAACAAGGCCAACCGCAGTTAATCTCTTTTGGGCTTTAAATCAGATGTCCGCTGTTGTGGAAGCTAGCGCTGATGCGTCTTCCGATATGCTGACAAATGCCCTGCTGGCAAAAGCCATTGCCATCCATGAGGATGATCGGCAGCGTTGTTTAAAAATTGGGGAAATTGGATTGTCGCTTATTCCCGAAAGCGCGCAGATTTTAACTCACTGCAACACAGGCGCATTGGCGACCGGTGGAATCGGTACCGCACTCGCGCCGATTTACTTGGCCCATGAGCGCGGCTACCGGATCAAAGTTTTCGCCGATGAAACCCGACCGTTACTGCAGGGTTCACGGCTGACCGCATGGGAACTGATGCAGAGTGGCGTTGATGTAACCATCATCGCTGACAGTAGCGCAGCCTTTACTATTTTGACCAAAGGCATTAACTTGATTATTGTCGGCGCAGATCGTATCACGCGCAACGGGGACACAGCCAATAAAATCGGCACATACGGTCTGGCAATACTGGCCAAAGAGCTCGGCATCCCTTTTTATGTTGCCGCGCCCTTGTCAACTTTTGATTTGACCTTAACCAACGGCAGTCAAATTCCCATTGAAGAACATGCGGATGAGACATTAGCAGAAAGCTTTGGTACCCGGACGGCCCCGCTGCGAGTCAAAACATTTGTGCCGGCATTTGATGTTACGCCCAGTCAGTATATTACCGCTATTATTACAGAGCAGGGCATTCTGCGCCCGCCTTATGAGGCTGCAATTGCCCGCCTTACACCACGGTTAGACGCGGGCGGCAAAAGATAAACTTTGTTGGATAGATGAACTTGCAAACTACCGCCACAGCCGGGGCGGACGAAGGCACCCGTCGCGTACATTGCTCGTTCGCATCGGTCGCTGATTGAGTTTAGCATGCGCTCGCAAGTTGCGAGGCCGCCATTTTCTTGTTTGAACGATAACCGCCGGTCAATTGACGCCGGAACTTTTTCAGGACAAGCAACCGGCGCCCGGTTGAAACTGTCCCGTCCTGCTATATACGCTCAACGGGCACAATCTTTCATTTTTAGGGCATGTCATTCCGGCGCGTTTTAGCCGGAATCTTCTTACAGGCAAACAAGATGCCGGATAAAAGCATTCCGGCATGACAGTGAACTTGAAAATGAAATAATGTGGCCGTTGTCAATATACATTGACACCCGCGAAGGCTTTATTTACCTGGCGCTGTTAACCGATGTCTTTTCCCGCAAGATTGTCGGTTACGATGTCAGCGACAAGACTTTTTCCAGTCCACATCACTCGCCAAAATCAAAATAGAAGACATACTTTCGCTTGAAATTCCGTTGCGTCGCCCTCCCAAAATGTGTAAACTTCAGGTCAAATCTAAAAACGGCTGAAAAAACGACCGAAAATGAGGGGTCATGAATAACTCAGGCTAAGGGTTTAAAATGCAACTTCTAACCCTTAACCAGAATAATTTAAAAAAGGGGAGGATTATATTATGAAAAGATATTTGCTTGCAATGGCGCTTCTCATTTGCAGTTTGGACCCTCTGGCCTGGAGCAACACCGTCGAAATCAGCAAGCGCAGTTACACCACGATTCATGTCGACTCACAATCCATTAAACTGGACGGCAAGT
Source organism: uncultured Gemmatimonadota bacterium (assembly GCA_964404765.1). Classification (GTDB taxonomy): domain Bacteria; phylum 4572-55; class 4572-55; order 4572-55; family 4572-55; genus CAYOLL01. The sequence goes on from CAYOLL010000087.1 coordinate 3,827, forward strand.
TAGACGACGCAGCCTGGAATTTAGTCGAGTGGACTGGTGAATTTATCCAGATATCCCCTAAAGAAGGCGAAGCGCCCGCACAAAAAACCACCTTCAAAATCCTCTACGATGATGATTATCTCTACGTTGGCGCGCGGGCCTATGATGACCCAAATCAGCTTGACGCGATCATGGCCCGGCGTGATAATTTTCCCGGCGATTGGCTGGAAATTAATATTGACAGTCGGCATGACCGCCAGACAGCATTTTCATTTACCGCCAGTTTATCCGGCGTCAAAGGCGATGAATTTATCTCTCAGGATGGCGACAGTTGGGATGGCAATTGGGACCCCATTTGGGATTTTAAAACGGATATTGCCACCCAAGGCTGGTCAGTGGAAATGCGCATTCCCTTCAATCAATTGCGCTTTAGTGATAAACCGGAGCATATTTGGGGCATCCAGGTGACACGGCGAATATATCGGCAAAACGAGCGATCAACCTGGCAGTTCATTCCGTCCGATTTATCCGGCTGGGTCAGCAATTTTGGCGAGCTTCGTGGCTTAAAAGGCATCAAATCCCGACGATTGATCGAAGTCTGGCCGTACGGCGTCCTCCGCCACACCCGTTTTCAGGTTGATCCGAACAACCCTTTTACCGACGGCACAGCGTTTCATTTTCAGGGCGGATTGGACACTAAAATCGGTTTGAATGACGAGCTGACTTTGGATGGAACGATTAATCCCGATTTTGGTCAGGTGGAAGCCGATCCATCGCAAGTTAATTTGTCTGTATTTGAAACTTATCTCTCGGAGAAGCGGCCCTTTTTTATCGAAGGTCGTGACATTTTTGACTTTTCCATCGGCAGTAACAATTTGTTTTATTCACGGCGAATCGGGCGTTCGCCACAATATTATCCTCCGGCAAGGTACGTAGAATTTCCGGACAACTCTACGATTCTGGGCGCAGCAAAGATTACAGGTAAGACGCAAAATGGCTTAGCTGTTGGCATCATGAATGTGGTTACTGCCAAAGAAAGCGCGGACATTTCGAATGGTGCCCAGACGGAGAACATCCCGGTTGAACCATTGACCAATTATTTTGTCGGCCGCTTGCAGCAAGAATATAATAAGGGTGAAACCCGTTTTGGCGGAGTTTTAACCGCAACCAATCGCAGTCTTGACGAAGATCACCTTAAATTTTTGCATACGGCGGCGTATAGTGTTGGGCTTGACTTTACGCATCAATGGCAGAATCGTATCTACGCGCTGCGCGGCAAGCTTTTTGGCAGTCGTGTTGAAGGCGACAAAACCGCAATTTTGGCAACACAACTTGCCTCTACCCACTATTTTCAGCGCCCGGACGCCAGCCATGTCAAAGTCGATTCCAGCCGGACGGCGTTGAGCGGGTACGGCGGCGAACTGTCGTTTAACCGTAATGGCAACTTTAGCTGGGAAGCCCGGCTGGATTGGAACTCGCCCGGTCTGGAACTGAATGATGTCGGTTTTCAGCCGGAAGCCGATAACATCAATAGAGCCCTAACATTAGGTTATCGTTTTGCCAAACCGTTTGGCGCTTTTCACAGTCTTTCTTTTTCGGGCACAACCAACGGAACATGGAGTTTTGCCGGTGAAACATTGAGCACCGGCGTCAAAGGTTCGATCAATGCCAATTTCAAGAATTATTGGACAGTTGGTTCAAACTTCAACCATTATTTTGAGCAGTTTTACCCACGGGAGCTGCGCGGCGGGCCAGGAATCAAACTCCCTGGTTGGACCTATGCCGAGATTTATGTCAATTCTGATCAGCGTAAAAATTTGCGGGTTAATTTTGGCTATAAATACACAATTGGCGACCAGGATAGCTACAACACGAAAGAGTTTTGGCTGTGGTTCTTGTCACAACCGACAAACTTTTTGTCAATTACGCTTAACCCCTGGCTGAACTTGAACCGCAGTGAAGTTCAATATATTAGCCAAGCCGTTATTGAGCAAAATGACCGCTATATTTTTGGCCGTATGGATCAAAAAACAGCGGGGCTGACCCTCCGCCTAAACTATAGCATTACGCCGGAATTAAGTGTAGAATACTACGGTGCGCCATTTATTTCCGCCGGTAAATACAGCCGTTTTCAACGTGTTACTAATCCCAAGGCCCGTCAATATAAAGACCGATTTCACTTGTTTAACGATAGCGAAGTGGCTTATAATATAGCTACGCAGACTTACGAAGTCGACGAGAATGGCGACCAGATGATGGATTATCAATTCGGCAAGCCTGATTTTAATTATAAAGACTTCAACTCCAATCTGGTGATTCGTTGGGAATATCGAGCCGGTTCTGCTTTATATTTGGTTTGGTCGCAAGGCCGGACGGATTTTGCAGCCGATGGCGACTTTAGCGTGGGCGATGATTTGACCGACCTGTTTGATACGCATCCGCGCAATGTTTTTTTGATCAAGCTGAATCGGCGGTTTTCGTGGTAGACGAAGCACGCCAACTGTATCAAGAGGAGATATTAATTATGCACTTTTTAGACGTACGCACCGACTTTGCTTTTAAAAAAGTGTTCGGCTCCGAGCAGTCGAAAGACATCCTGCTGAGCTTCCTTAATGCGATGATTCGTTTTGATGATGGCAGCATCATTACAGATCTGACAATCGTGGACCCCTATCAAATCCCGCTGCTGAAAGGAATGAAAGACACCTATGTAGACGTGAAAGCGGTCTTATCCAGCGGACAGCGCGTAATTATCGAAATGCAGGTACTCAACTTGGATGGCTTTGAAAAACGGGTGCTTTACAACGCTGCCAAAGCTTATATAGAGCAATTGGATGCGGGATTGCCCTATCCATCTTTAGAGCCGGTGATTGCTCTGACAATTACCGATTTTGTGATGTTCGCCGAACTGGAGAAAGTCGTTAGCTACTTTCGACTGCTGGAAAAAGAAACAATGATTGAATACAGCGGTGATATTGAACTCATTTTTATTGAATTGCCTAAATTTTTGAAAGCAGAAGCAGAATTGACCAATATCATTGACAAGTGGATATTTTTTGTGAAGAATGCCGGAAGTTTAGAATATATTCCGGAGTCGTTAGCAACAGAACCGTCTATTCAACAGGCTTTTCAGATGGCTAATACTGCCGGCTTGTCACGAGCAGAGTTTGATATGCAGCTCAAGCGAACCACATTTATCCATGGTGTTCAATCCTTGGAGCAAAAGGCGGCAGATGCCGAACAAAAGGCAATTAGTGCCGAACAAAAGAGGGCGGATGCCGAACAAAAGGCAATCAGTGCCGAACAAAAGAGGGCGGATGCCGAACAAAAGAGGGCGGATGCCGAACAAAAGGCGGCGGATGCCGAACAAAAGGCGGCGGATGCCAAGCAAAAGGCGGCGGATGCCGAACAAAAGGCGGCGGATGCCGAACAAAAGGCGGCAGATGCCAAACAAAAGGCGGCAGATGCCAAACAAAAGGCTGTCAGTG
>CAYOLL010000087.1:7393-24301 GCA_964404765.1 uncultured Gemmatimonadota bacterium
CCGAACAAAAGGCTGTCAGTGCCGAACAAAAGGCTGTCAGTGCCGAACAAAAGGCTGTCAGTGCCGAACAAAAGGCGGCGGATGCTGAAGAAAAGCGTATAGCACAATCACGGCAAATGATTCAGCAACTACAAGCCCGCGGCTATGACACTGCGACGATAGCTGATATTACCGGCCTGGCAGTGGCTGAAGTGGAAGCGTCTCTTGTCAATAGATTGGTCCAATCTTAAGAATGCTGGAATCTGACCTGTCGTCTAAGTAAAGATCAACCCAGTTACTTGTTGCATAAGTTAAAAAATGATACTAAATTCAAGTCGTTGAATTGGGTACAAGAAAAGTAAAGTAAGAATTAGGAGTAAAAATTGAAATTTACGGATTTAAAACTGCGCGAAAACGTGCAAAAAGGTATTGACGGTGCAGGCTTTATTGACTGCACTTCCGTTCAGGAAAAAACATTTATTCACACCCTCAACGGCAAAGATGTCAGTGTGCAATCGCAAACCGGCACAGGTAAAACCGCGGCATTTTTAATCTCGATTTTCGAGCGGCTGCTGGAAATTGATCCGGATCACACCCGCAAAGCGCTGGTCATTGCCCCAACGCGTGAGCTGGCCATTCAAATCGACCAAGAAGCGCATTTGCTCGCCCGGGCGCTGCCCTTTAAAATCGGTTGCATCTATGGCGGCGTGGGCTATCAAAGCCAGGAACGGCTGCTCAGCCACGGCGCGGAGGTCATTATCGGCACTCCGGGCCGATTGCTGGATTTGAATCATCAGCATAAACTGGACTTTGGAAATTATTCGATTCTGGTGATTGACGAGGCCGACCGACTTTTTGACATGGGTTTTTGGCCGGATTTACGGCGCATTTTGGACAAGATGCCGCCACGTCCACATCGGCAAACCATGCTTTTTAGCGCCACGCTGACCCAGGAATGCCGCCGTTTAGCCGCCGACTATATGAATCATCCGGTAGAAATCGAAATCGACCCTGAGCAGGTGACCGTTGATAAAATCGCGCAAGAGCTCTATCATGTCGGCTCCAACGAGAAAATGCGGCTGCTGTTGGGTATCTTGCGAAAGGAAAAGCCGGCGAATGCGCTCATCTTTGCCAATATGAAACATGTCACGCGTAACATTGCCAAGCGCTTGCAGCATAACGGCTTTCAGGCCCAGTATATTATGGGGGACATGCCACAGAGCAAGCGCAATCGCACTTTGGAAGATTTCAAATCCGGACAAGTGCCGATTTTGGTGGCAACCGATGTCGCCGCGCGCGGGCTGCATGTGGACGATCTGGAAATGGTGATTAACTACGATTTGCCGGAGCAGGCCGAAAGTTATATCCATCGCATCGGGCGGACAGCACGGGCCGGTAAATCCGGCAAAGCCATTGCCCTGGCCTGCGAGCGTTATGTCTACAGCCTGGAGCCGATTGAAGCGATGATTGGTATGAAAATTCCGGTGGTGCCGATGGATGACAGCCTGTTGGCCTCCGATACGAGCGCCGGCCTCGATTTCCGCAAGGAAGGGCGCGAACCGCAACGCCGTGGTGGCGATAGAGATCGCGGACGCCGTTCATCTGCGCCAAAGCCGCATCTGCACCAACAGCGCAGACCGCGTCCATTAGTGCTCGACAAAAAAGAGCAGTCCCAGCCAAAACCGGCTGCCGAAGACTTGAGCGCGCAACGTCCGCCAATGACCCAGGCGCCAGGGCCGGCAAATGGTGCCGCACCCGGCGATCAACCCAAAAAGAAGCGTCGTCGCCGTCGTCGCGGACCAAAACCGGACGCCGCAAATGCGCCACATGTCGCCCCGCTTTCGCCGACCCCGCATCCGACGGAAGAAAAGCCGGGAGTAAAACCGTTGGAGCAATCGCCGTCATTGTTTAAAAAAATCGTCAATTTTTTTGGAAAAACGAGCAAATAGTTATGAGCATGCGCGATCAATGCGGCATTTTTGGTATCTACGGTCATCCCCAGGCAGCACAAATCACCTATTTTGGCCTGTATGCCTTGCAGCACCGGGGGCAGGAAAGCAGCGGCATTGTTACCTCCGACGGGCAACGGCTGCTTCGTCATGTGGGTATGGGTCTTGTAGCCGATGTGTTCAAACCAGATACGTTTACCAAACTGCCGGGTCATATCGCTATCGGGCACAATCGCTACTCGACCACCGGCAGCAGCCATATCACCAACGCCCAGCCGTTTTTGGTGGATTACAAAAACGGGCCGTTGGCGCTGGGTCATAACGGCAATCTGGTCAATGCCTTAGAGCTGCGGCGGCAGATGGAGGCAACCGGCTCTATTTTTCAATCCACCAGCGATACCGAAATCATTCCGCATCTGATTGCGCGGGCTTCGTCAGCCGTTGAAAATGACGCCTATATCGAGGCATTTCGACAGATCCGCGGCGCTTTCTCGTTGCTTATGCTGACGCCAAAAAAGCTGATTGCCGTGCGCGATCCCGCCGGTTTTCGGCCACTCAGCCTGGGAAAATTGGAGAAATCTTTCGTGATCGCCTCCGAAAGCTGCGCCTTCGATCTGGTTGGCGCGACGTACATTCGTTCGCTGGCAGCCGGCGAAATGCTGGTGATTGACGAAAATGGCTCCAAAAGCTATTTCCCATTTGATAAAGTGCGGCTGTCACAATGCGTTTTTGAATACGTGTATTTTTCGCGCCCGGACAGCAAAGTCTTTGGCGAAAATGCCGACCGGGTGCGCCGACAAATGGGCCGTCATTTGGCCGAAGAGCATCCGGCGCAGGCGGACATCGTCATTTCGGTACCGGATTCCAGCAATACGGCCGCTCTCGGCTATGCCGAAGCATCCAAAATCCCGTTTGAAATCGGCTTGATTCGTAACCATTACATTGGCCGAACCTTCATCTATCCATCGCAGGAAATTCGCGATTTGGGCGTGCGGATTAAGTTCAACCCTGTCGCCGGTGTGCTGAAAAAAAAGCGGGTCGTGGTCGTTGATGATTCTATTGTGCGTGGCACGACCTGCAAAAAATTAGTCAAAATGATCCGGACGGCCGGCGCGACAGAAATTCACTTGCGCATCAGTTCGTCACCGGTGCGCTGGCCCTGCTACTACGGCATTGATATGCCGACCCGCGAAGAACTCATTGCCGCCAACATGAACCTTGCCGAGATGACGAAATATCTGGAAGTGGATTCCCTGGGCTATCTGTCCATTGACGGCATGTTGCGGGCGACTTTTACCGAGCAGCCGGCCGAGCATTTTTGCAAAGCCTGTTTTGACGGGGAATATCCGGTGACCGTGCCGGGAATGAAGAAGTAGCCGGCTCAAAGCCACAAATAACTATATCCCAAAACCCGATCGAGTTCAGACCGACATAAGTCCCTTACTGGACCTAAACCTCTTTCCTGAAAGGAAAACACGATGAAAGAAGAGATTTTGAAAAAACAAAAGGAATTCCTGTTTCCGTGCGTGAGCAATTACTACAAGGAACCGCTGGTCGTTGATCATGCCAAAGGCTCGTATGTTTTTGATGTGGACGGCAAAAAATATCTTGATTTTTTCGGTGGTATTTTGACGGTCAGTCTTGGTCATTGCAATCCCAAAGTGACGGCCAAAGTCAAAGAGCAGGTGGATCGGCTGCAACACACATCCACCCTGTATCCGAATGCGCAGATCGTTAATTTGGCCGAGAAAATGGCCGAAATTACGCCGGGCAAGCTGCAAAAAAGCTTCTTCACCAGTTCCGGCACCGAAGCTGACGAAACCGCCATATTTCTGGCTCAGCATTATACCCAGCGCCAGGAAATTATTGCCCTGCGCCATTGTTATAGCGGACGTTCGCTGCTGGCCATGAGCTTGACCGCTCACTCTCCATGGCGGCATGGTGGAGCCCAGGTGGCCGGTATTAAGCACGCGGTCAGCCCCTATTGTTATCGCTGTCCGTTTGGGCTGACGTACCCAAGCTGCGACATCAAATGCGCTCAGGATATTGAAGAGTTGATTTTGACCACGACCAGCGGCAAAATCGCGGCTTTTATTGCCGAACCGATTCAGGGCGTGGGCGGCTTCATTACCCCGCCGGCCGAGTATTTCAAAGTCGCGGTACCGATCATCAAAAAGTATGGCGGTGTCTTTATCTGCGACGAAGTGCAGACCGGATTTGGCCGCACGGGTAAGCGTATGTTTGGTATCGAACACTGGGAAGTGGAGCCGGACATCATGACTTTTGCCAAAGGCATGGCCAACGGCGCGCCCATCGGCGCGACAATTGCCCGCACGGACATTGCCGACAGCTTTACCGGCCTGACCATTTCCACCTTTGGCGGCAACCCTGTTTCCATGGCCGCGGCGTTAGCAACCATCGAGACGATTCAGGAAGAGAATCTGGCCGAAAATGCCTATGTCATGGGGCAGCATTTGCGCGAAGGCTTGCTGGATTTGCAAAAGAAATATCCGGTCATCGGCGATGTGCGCGGCATGGGCCTGATGTTGGCGCTGGAATTTGTGGGCGAAGGCAAGAAGCCGGACGCGCTCTTTGTCGCCCGCTTGTTTGAAGAGACGAAAAAAGACGGCCTGTTGATCGGCAAAGGCGGACTTTATGGCAACGTGGCGCGAATTTCGCCCGCGCTGAACATCACCAAAAGCGAGATTGATGATTTTCTGCGCATTATGGACGGCGCGCTGGGTCGTAGTGCACAATAACGCTTAGCCGAGCCATTTATCGTGAGCCGATCATTTGGAAAGGCTCTGAGGAAGCTGTTTATTACCTTCAGACCTTCTGATCCGCGTGAAACTGGAGTGATACTTGTTTGCGGGCATTGGGCTTTGGGGAATGGACAGCGTAAAAAATAAAAAAGCCGTGCCTTCTTTTGGGGAAAGCGCGGCTTTGTCGTTTTGCTTCTGAGCAGCCGGACGACAAAAATTGAGGGCTACTTGAATAACGCCATCGTTAAAATATTTAAATGAAAAGTGAGACAATCTCTATATGCTGGAAACCATTCGCCAATTAGAAACAATTTCCCGGCAATTAGAACCAGACCATTCGCAACGAAAACAATGGCTCGATCTAACATTGGCCAACGCCGCCGCTTTTTTGGACGAGTTGCCCACAGCGCCGGCCTATTATCCAAACCCGGACCTGGCCCGCAGCTTAAACGAATCGCCCATCGGCGAAACCGGGATCAAAATGGAAACGGCTTTGACCTTGTTCGAAAACAGCGTCGTCAACCAGGGCCTTAATCCGGCCTCTGCCCGCTACTTAGCCTATATTCCCGGCGGCGGACTTTTCCCCTCGGCGCTGGCCGATTTTTTGGCCGCGATCAGCAATCGCTATGCCGGGATGTTCTTTGCCTGTCCCGGCGCGGTGCGGATGGAAAACATGGTCTTGCGCTGGATGGCCGACGTGGTTGGTTATCCGCAGGAGGCCGCGGGTTATCTGGCCTCCGGCGGCAGCATTGCCAATTTGACTGCCGTCATCGCCGCCCGCGATGCGTTTGAAGTTCATGCCGGGCAAGTGCCGCGCGCCGTCATCTACATGACGCATCAGGCCCATCACTGTCTGCACAAGGCGTTTTGGATGGCCGGCGTCGGGCAGGCGCAAGTTCGCCAAATTGCGACAGACGCTGCTTTCCGCCTGGAGCCCGGCGCATTGGAGGCCGCCATCCGGGCCGATCAACAAGCCGGTTTGCGTCCCTGGCTGATCATTGCCTCGGCCGGCACGACCAATAGCGGCGCGGTCGATCCGCTGGCCGTAATTGCCGAAATCGCCCAAAAATACAAATTGTGGTATCATGTAGACGGCGCGTATGGAGCCTTGTTTGCCTTATGCCCGGAAGGACAGGCGGTTCTGAACGGTCTTGAACAGTCGGATTCGGTCGTCATGGACCCGCATAAAACGCTTTTTCTGCCGTATGGCACGGGGGCTTTGCTGGTCAAAGATCGGCAACGACTGTACAATTCCCATCGCGTTGACGCCGATTATTTGAAGAAGTTTGTCGAGGCCGACGATGAGGTTTCGCCGGCGGAAGTTTCGCCGGAATTGACCAAACATTTTCGCGGCCTGCGCTTGTGGCTGCCGTTGCAGCTTTTTGGCGTGGCTCCGTTTCGCGCCGCGCTGTCGGAAAAAATCTATCTGGCGCGCTATTTTTACGAGCGACTGCGGCAACTCCCCGGCTTTGAAGTCGGCCCATACCCGGATTTGTCGGTCGTCACCTATCGCTTTATCCCGTCGCGCGGCGATGCGGATGCCTTTAACGAGCGGTTGCTCCAGGCCGTGCAGATGGATGGCCGCGTTTTCATCAGCGGCACCCGTTTAAACGGGAAGATGACGTTGCGCTTGGCCGTGTTGTCGTTCCGTACGCATTTGGAAGATATTGATTTGGCGTTGCAGATTTTGAAGGAGAAGGCGGCGGAGTTGGGCGCGGTTTAAGCATATTAACAACTTGGCTCGTAACCGTTCAGGCTGCCCACGAAACACGCTAAAGAGGCGAAAAATGTTTTAAAAGTTTGAAAACGCTTGATTATCCGGAGGAATAACTTATGATGCGATCTCTTATGATACTTTCACGGACAGTTTTTATCGTTGGATTGTTGCAACACCTCGGCTGCTCGCTTTCTTATGCACAGGCGGAGCTGATTCTTTTGACGGCAAAGAGCGACTTGTTTCATTTAGCGCTGGATGTAAAAAGGATTGAATTGGATTTCTCTAACGTCAAATCGGCGGATATTCCCGGCGATATTATGAGCGCTAAATTGGATCGCCTGGCGGCGTACAAAGACTCGTCTTTTGTAAAAAAGATCATCCGCTATGACGCCGAACGCGCCGCTAAAAGTCAATTGAAGAATGCGTTCTCCGATGTGTTCAAGATAAATTCTGCGCCCTTTAAAGCTTTGCTAATGAAGTATAAACCGATTTTTATCGCCAGGACATTTGACGCTCCTTTTGATACGTTGGAAGTGAATCATAAAGGAAGAGTTGTTTCAATGCCTGACATGTCTATCCATTACACACTATACTTGAGTGACATAAAAAATACGGATGCTTTTGTAAAAGAAGCGAGCGCGATCCAATATGTGATCTCGTGCTTACAAAATCCACGCAACGTGAACAATTGAAAGGGATAACAATGTTAATCGGGATTGACTTTGGCGGTACTAATATCAAATATGCTCTGGTGACCGAAGCCGGCGATGCGCGGGCGCTCAAAAGCACACCAACCCTGGCCGAGCAAGGGCCGGATCGGGTGATTCAGCGCTTAACCGACTGTGTGGGCGAACTTCAAGCGGAAGCCAAAAGCATCGGCGAAACCATCCGCGGCATTGGCCTGGGCGTAGCCGGACCGTTGGATTTTGCCAGTGGGGTTGTTTCCGAAGCGCCGAACCTGCCCGGTTGGCGCAACATCCCGTTGCGGGATCGCCTTAGCGCTGCGGTCGGCCTGCCCGTGCAAGTGGACAACGATGCCAATGTGGCGGTCTACGGCGAATGGTGGCGCGGCGCAGGGCAAAACTCCAACAATATGGTGGGCATGACGCTGGGCACCGGCGTTGGCGGCGGGATCATTATCAACCGGCAGTTGTATCGCGGCAGCTTAGGCATGGCCGGCGAAATCGGCCACGTCAGCCTGGATCCCAACGGGCCGCAATGCGGTTGCGGCGGCAAAGGCTGCTTAGAAGCTTACGCCTCAGCCACGGCCATGGTGCGCCGCACCCGCAGTTTGATGGAAAGCGGCAAATCCACCCTGTTGACCGAATACGTTGCCGGCGATCTCAACCGACTGACGGCCAAACTTATTCACGACGCCTGCAAACAACAGGATCGCCTGGCGGTTCAAGTGATGGGCGAAATGGCGTTTTATCTGGGCATCGGCGTGGTCAATCTGATCCACCTCTTTAATCCGGATGTCATTACCTTGTCCGGCGGGATGGCCCAGGCCGGCGAAGACTTGTTCGCTCCATTGCGGCGCGTGGTGGAAGAGCGAGCCTTTCAGCGACCCTATCAACATACGCGGATTGTGCAGGCCACGCTGGTCGATCGCGCCGGTGTCATCGGCGCGGCCAGATTGGCGCTGGATTAGCCGCCACGCTACCAAGAAAAGCAAAAAATGTGTTGCGACAGTTAAACGGTAAGAAACAACAATGTTTTTCGATAACCTTTGTGCCGTTGTGCCTTAGTGGCTGAACAGTTACAATTTTTATTGACATTTATAGTGGAATATGGTAGACTCTAAAGCGTCATATTTCACCTTAAGGGAGAGCCATAATGCGCCAATTTATAATGATTTACATTTTTAGTGAGTGCCTCTTTAGTTGGACGGCAGCGCCGACTTTTGCCCAGGGCAACGAAAAACCGCACTTTAGCGATTCCACCTACATCGCCACCCCACGCACCCGCGAGGAAAAAAACTCCTCGTTGGAGATTGACGATCTGATTATCTACGGTGAGCGTAATACCGTCGATCCAAGCGAGAAAGAAACGACCTCGCCGCCGGACATTCTATCCGCCCCGCGCGGTCTGCAGACCTATCCCGACAAAGGCATTTTGTCCATTCAGGAAAGCATGGGCCGCAAGGCCGCGTCCATGCCGGATGAAGGCGACCAGCGCAAAATGCTGAATCGGGCTTCGCTGGAAGCCGGCACGTACGCCACTGTCCCATTCAGTTTTTTTCACGGCAATCAAAATGAGCGGCTGAACTACTACACCAATTTGCAGTTAGAGCGCTCTTCCGGGCACGTCAAAGATAAGGGTTATCAGCAGGCATTTTTGGAAGGCCGCCTGAACTATGCGTTAGATGACGCCAGCAGCGCTTCCCTCAGCGGCGCCCTTTTTTCCAAGTCATACAAACCTTATGGTCGCAGCGCCAATAAGGTGTTGGATCGAAACCGGCGCTTTCGCACCATGAACACCGATGTTAATGTCAATTGGGGCATGGCAAAGAAGCTTAATTTTACCGCCGGACTTTTTATTGATCGCTCCAATCTGATTGACCGCCAATTTGAAGACGACGAAAATTGGGAACAATCGGAAATGAATTTCATCACTTCCATGGCCGCCAACGGTTTTATTCAAGAGCATCTTTTTAATGTGGATGCCGTTTTTGGCCGTAATTCCGCCGATTATGAAAGTAACTATACCCTGGGCCTGAACTATTTTATGGTGCAACCGAAGTGGCTGTGGACGCCCTATCCTCACGTATCCGCGGTTATCGGCGGCACAATCCTCGGCTATGACAGCGATAAGTGGGGCGGCAATTCCCGGATATTGCCGTATCTAAAAGCCGCCTATTCATCACCGCAGAATATCGTTGTCTCAGGCACTTTTGGCTCGACCATAAAAGCGCATACCCTCAAAACCCTGTGGCAGGACAACCCATTTGTCGACAGCCTGACGACGGCGATTCCGGAGCTTCAGCCGTTCAATTTTGAACTCTCGGCCGGCTATGAAACCACGTCTGCTTTTCAAGTGCGGGCCGGCTGGAATATCGCCGTGATCGAGAATTTTCCGATTTATAGCCCGAAACGGTTAGATGATAATTTGGGCTTACCGACGGACCCGGCGGATGAAAAGCATACTTACGTCTGGCAGCCAACCACCATAGATCGCTATCTTGACATCAAAAATATCACCCGTAATCAGATTTTTTTGGAAGGTACGCTTCGTCCGGTTTCGGCCCTGGATGTAAATATCACGCTGCTTATGCAATCCTTCAAGGACTACGTTGCCTATCAACCTGAAGCAACGATGTCCTTTGCGGTGAATTATCGCTCGAAACGCTATGTGAACGCGCTGTTCAGCCTGAACTATATCGGTGAGCGCTATGTAGATTCCGCAAGGTCAATTGATGCCCAACCGGCCATTCTGGAAGGTTACCAAACAGTTAATCTGGACTTGTCAAGGCTGGTATACAAGAACATCACCGCATTGTTGAGACTCCACAATTTAGCCGATGCAACAACCGATTTGTGGCAAGATTATAGTCAGCCCGGGCGCATGATCTTGCTTGGGGCAATGGCGGAGTTTTAAGGATATTGTTTAGATATGACATTTCTTAAGGAAATGTCATATCTTCAACCTTTAGAACACTGTCATGCCGGAATGCTTTTATCCGGCATCTTGTTTGCCTGTAAGAGGATTTCGGCCAAAAACACGCCGGAATGACAGCGCAAAAAGTGCTTTAGAGGTCTTTGACTATTACACTAAATGATCACATACGACTAATTCGCTTTGTTTCGAGGATCAATTTCGAGAAATCGAGGAAAAAATGGCGGTCAAAGATTATTTTGATGAATATCCGATGGAATTTGTCGGGCCAAAAGTTGGCGTCATTGCCACCTACATTCTGATTTGTCTTTTTGCCATCGGCAATGCCTTCAACGGCTGGGTGGCGTTTATGTACTTGCTGGTTTTTTTGGGCGCTATCTATGGCGGATTTGCCCGGGTGGCCTGTCCGTCCTGCTTCTACTTTGGCAAGCGGTGCAGCACCGGCACAGGTTTGGTTGCCGCCCGGCTCTATAAAAAGGGCAACAGCAAAAACTTTGAAGCGGACTATAAAAAAGGCGCAATCATTGCCTACACCGTCTATCTCCTACCCATTCTGTTCGGTTTTATCGGGCTCATTACATCCGGCACATTTTTGGCGCAGCTTATCCTGTTAGTGCTCATGTTAGCGGTTTTGATGCTGGTTTTTGTCCTTCATCGCAAGCAAGCCTGTCATAACTGCTACAACAAATCCTTTTGTCCGGCCGGCCCCGGTTCCGGACCAATCGACATCGCCTGACGGGCAAACGCATTTTTTTGTTGACAACCATCGCTTAATCCTTTATAAAGGTGTTCATCATTTTAGACGAACACCTTTTTTGTTTAATTGAGAATCGCACATGTCAAAAACATTTACTATCTTGGTTATCGAAAACGACGCGGCAGCACTGCAAGAACTGTCCAACCAACTTAAAGCGTGGGATTACAATGTCCTGGCTTTTCGCCATCCAACCGAAGTTGATCAGCTTCTCAGCCGCTTTGAAATTCATCTTGTCCTGGCTAATTTGGAACTGCCCGACACCGACGGCCTGACTTTTCTGCAACAAGTCAAGAAAACATTGCCGGGAATACCCCAGATTCTGACGGCCAATCAGCCCGATAAATATAGCGCCATACGGGCCATTAATACGGTTGGTGTGTTTGCATTGCTGGAAAAGCCTCTGCGTGACGACGACCTGCGCCTGGCCATTCGCAGCGCGCTGGAAGGCCAATCGCAACTGGCACAGGCATACACCAAGATCGCCGTTTTAGAAGATCGCAATGCCGCGCTAACCCAGCAAAATAAAGAATTGGCGTTGCAAAATATTGAGATGATTCAGTTTATTCAAAAACAAGCGGAACGTGTCCCAAACATTGTCGGCAGTCAATCCAGGGTCATACAACACCTGCGCGCCCAATTAGACGCCATCAGTAAAATCGAAGGGCCGGTTTTGATCAGCGGGGAGCGCGGTGTGGGTAAGGAACAGGCGGCGCGTGCGATCTACCAAAACAGCCTGCGCCAGCGACAAAGTTTCTTCGTGCTTGATTGCGCGTATGTACCGGAAGCCGCCCTGAACGCCGAGTTGTTTGACGGTAAAAGTGGCGGCAAGCCCCTGCTGGAATCCGCCCATCGCGGCACCATCCTGCTCAAAAATGTCGATGCCCTGACCCCTGTCTGCCAAAAAAGGCTGTTGCATTTCATCAAAACACGCCAATTGCCAAAAACCGGCACGCCATTCGATATTGAATATAATGTGCGCTTTTTGACCACGACCGCTAAAAATTTGCGCGAAGCCGTTCAAGCCGGGCAATTTGATGAGGCTTTGTTTTTTGAGCTGACATTAATTCCGTTAAACATACCGCCTTTACGGGAGCGGAGCGAAGATATTCCGGAGCTGGTCGCCCATTTTGTCAGCGCTTTTAATCAGAAATATGACAAAAAGATTCTGCAAGTTGAAGCGCCGCTTCTGGCGCAATGGCAAAGACAGCTCTGGCCCGGCAATGTGCGCGAACTGGAGCATCTGGTCTACCAAATGTGCCTGACCACCACTGCAGACCGGCTGCGGCTGGCCGATTTACCGGCCGATGCTTCACCGCGTCAGGCACGGGTTAAAGAGATTGCAAAAAATGAAGACCTGGCGGCATTTAAGCCATTGGCCGAATACGAGCGGGAGTACTTACAACACGTGGTAGATGCCTGTGGCGGTAATCGCTCCAAAGCTGCCAGAATTCTGGGCATTAAGCGCACAACGCTGCTTTTCCGTTTAGATAAATTGGGCGTGGTTTGACCATGTTATCCGCCGTGGCTGATTGGATCGGGCAGGCCGCCTGTCATCAGATTCCGACGCGCAGTTTTCATGTCAATGGGGAGCAGTTGAGCGTTTGTGGTCGTTGCGCCGGCTTATATTATGGCTTTATCGCCGGGTATTTGCAGCTATTTTTGCGGGGTAAGATATGGGCAACGGCGGCCCCAACCGGCACGGATCAGTTTCTGCTGTTTATTTTTTTGGCTTTTATGCCGATTGACGCAGTTTTAATCAACAAAATCTTCAATATCGACTCCGGTAATGTACTCCGTTATAGTGTTGGTGTCTTGTTCGGTTTGCCGCTGCCCTTTTTTTTACAGCCTTTGGTAGCCAATCGACTGAACCCGTCATCAATGCGCCCCAGCTTTTCCGGACGGGTTGACCGCCTGCTTATGCTGACCATCCTTAGCGTTATGACGTTTCTTTTTCTTCCGACAAATAGCCTGCTGCCTTTTGGGTTTTATCAACTTTTGATTGTCATCGGCAGTCTGCTTTTTTTAGTAGCGCTTAACGGACTGACTGCTCTATATTTGATTAGTCCGACGTTGCCGTTACAGAGCGCAACTTCCCGACTTGGACTTGCTATTGTTTGCCTTGCGCTATCCTTTGCAGAAATTGAATTTGCGCATGTGCTCAAGCAGTGGCTGCTCTAACCTGAAGTGTTCACCACGAAATATAAAATACTCGAAAGGTTTAGGAACTGTAACTGCTCACCCGGGCCATAAAAAGTCGTAAAGGCCTCAAGTTAAAAAATGGTTCTTGGTACAAGTTTGTGGAAAGCGACCGGGACCGTGGATGTCGTTCAGTAGGAATCTTTTTTCAAACTTGCTAACAGCTTGATTTGAAAGCGGTTACTATCGGCTCACAAAGATTCTTTCAGAATGACAAGGTGCACTTCCACAAACTTGTTCCATGAGCCAAAATCTTTGTTCGTGTCTTTATCCTGAATTATTCATAAATTTTGCCACAAAGCCACTAAGACACCAAGAAATAAAGAGTTATAGGAATTGACCTCAAAAACTTAATTTTTGAAGAGGACTTGGAAATTGATCGCCCCATCCTGATTTAACAAGCCTTTGTGTCTTTGTGCCTTCGTGGCATGAATTATTCAGGTTATAAATCTGCGTGAGACCTTGTTGGTTTCGGTGTGCCCGGTTAGCGTTTGGGTGCGAATCATTTCAATTTTAGTATAACATACCACAGGAGAATCAAGTGCGTCGATTTTATACTTTTCTAATTTTTAGCGGCCTTTTGCTACCGGTTAATCCGGCAAAAGCTGTTGATCTCAGGCTCGGTGTCTACGCCGGCATCTCCACCTATTCGCGGGATATGCTTCCCGGCCTCAGCAACATTAGCCAAGCGCCATCAACCGGTTTAGAGTTACAACTGCCGATTACAGAGGCATTTGAGCTCGGTTTGCTGGGCAATTATACCCGAAAAACCTTAAAAGACCTTGATTCAAGTTTTGATCTGAAAGACCTGGGCGGCCAATTATCCATCCGCTACTGTTTTTATCGCCCGGAAAGTATGGAGCTGGTCAGTTATATTGGCGGCGCCGTCTCCCGGCACACTTTGACCTTGTCGGCAGAGGAGTACCCCGAGGCGTTAGACGGCGTCTCCGTCAATGGATTCGCCGGTTTACTCGGTGTCCGTCTAAAACCTGCTTTTCTACCTACGCAGATTTTTTTCGAAGGCCGCTATGCGTCCTTCGAGCTCAAAAGTCGTACTCTGGGGATAAACACCCTGCAATTCGGCTTGATTTGGCGTCCCCGGTTATAAAAAGGATTAATCTTGCTTTTTAGATGCGGTATAATTCAGGATGCGGTCTATCCGCAAAAACTTCGCGGGAATTGACGGCGCTTCAGGCGTGGCGGTAAGTAGCGTGCTCGCAATGAAACAACAGGAGTAGTATCTGAAAAAACCAATATGAAGGAGGAGCGAAATGAGACTAACTTTAACAATCTTCGCCCTGATCAGTCTGTGTGTTTTGTGGCTGACCGGCGCGCCCACGCCGGCATTTTCGCAGCAACACGCTCAACAAACTTCGCAACAAGCTGTAGGTCGAGACAATAAAAATGGCGCGTATGTGGTCGGCAAAAACCGATTTACGACGCAAGTGGACGGCGATACACGCGAATATTACGTCCATGTGCCGAAAAGCTACAACAAATCAACGCCGGTGCCGGTAGTCTTCATGCTGCACGGCACAAGTGGCGATGGCCTGAAGTTTTACAACATTTCCGGGTGGAAAGAGTTGGGCGAAACTGAAAACATCATCACGGTGTATCCCTCGTCTTGGCGCCATTGCATTATTGATGAGGGCAAACGCCAAAAGACGACGAAATGGAATATCTACCCGGGCAGTTTTGAATACTGCGCAGGCGAAGTCCCCAAGGATGACATCAAGTTTCTGAACCAGGTGATTGATGAGTTGGGCATGAAATTCAACATCGATCAAAAAATGATTTATATGGTGGGCTTTTCCAATGGCGGGCAAATGGCAGCACGCGTCGGTATTGAAATGTCGGATCGTGTGGCCGCTGTGGTTTCCAGCGCCGGTTCTTTGAAACCAGGCAACACCTATACTCCGAAGCGGTTACTGCCCAACTTACTGCAAATCGGAACAAATGATGAAAAATTTGTTCCTAACGTGTTTGGCGGTGCGCCCGCCCCGATGGATTTCGATCAGTTGTTTGCGTCCTCACCCGCTATGAAGGCAATAGTCGGAGCTTATGTTTCGACCTACAAGCTGAACCCGACTTACACCTCGGATGGGAATCCAGACAAGATCATTTGGGCCAATAGCAAAGGCTTATCCGGCGATCCGAACAATGTATTCCGGTTCGCCCTGATTAAAGGGATGACTCACCAGTATCCCAATGGCAAGAATTTCCCCGTCGAAGGCGCGCAACAAAACTGGAAATGGTTGAAACAATTTAAGCTGCCCTGAACTCAATTCACGGGTTGTGGTTAAGCGCAGGATTTAGGTTCAGTGGTCGTCAAAAATATAACGAATAATCGCTTGCGCTAACGATAACCATACGCGGTTGGGCAGCCTTGCCTGCCCAACCGCGCGGCGGCAGTTTGCCGGCGCATCCATCCAATAACCGTGGCGTTAAAGTTGTAAACCTGACACCAAGCCGTAGGCATGGGCATAAACTTGAACAATTGTGCCCAACAAAAAGCCCGTTGGATTTCGCTTGTCCAACGGGTCTTTTTGGTTATGATTTGAACGTCTGCAATGCAAGATTTCCGGACGTTGACGCTGTCAACGCCTTTCACCGAAAAAACAATCTGAACAAGCAAACGATAGCTGCCTGATACAAAACTTGTTTAGAATGGGGAGCCGAACGTGACTGACCTAAAGTGGCAAAACTTTAAAAAGACCACATCGGTACTCTCGTTTTTTGTGGATTTAAACCGAATTAAGCCTTATAATTAGTATTGACATTAGCAAATTTTCGCATACTTTAACGACGCTAAAACAGATTGTTATGCTGCTTCCAATCCGGGTAGGAGTCATGAATCTTCGTAAAAAGTTTGAACAGCTTAAGACAAAGCTTAGTCTTGAGCTTACAGCGTTTAAGATACCAGGTATTCAAGATTATGGAACCCTGGACACAACAGAACTGATCATCAAGACGCAGCGCGGCGAGTTGGGCGCGTTTGAAGAATTGGTGCGCCGCTATGAAAAAATGGTTTACAGCTTAGCTTTTCAAATGCTTAACAACCATGACGACGCGGATGATGTCTTGCAAGATGCCTTTATCAAAGTTTATAAATCGCTGGTTAATCTCAAAAATCCGTCAGCTTTTTTGACCTGGCTGCACCGGATTGTTGTGAATCTGAGTATTGACTTTGCGCGTAAAAAAAACAGGCGGATCGAGCTTAGCGAAGAAACAACAGAGGATATGGAAGAGGAGTTGCCATTAGCGGCGATTTGGCCGGCCAATCCGGAGACGATTTACAAAGATAAAGAATTAATGAATTTGATTCAGGAAGCCGTCATGGAATTGCCGCCACGTCAGCGCGCCGTTATTATTTTGCATGAAGTTAAAGGTTACACCAAGAAAGAAATCGGTCGAATCCTGAAATGTCCGCAAGGCACCGTGCGTTCAAATTTGCACTATGCTCGCGAGAAGTTAAAGAAAAAGTTAGAAAAATATGTAAATGCTTAGCCAAATTTCCCCCACATTCTTTCAAGCTGTCGATTGCGATGTGGTCCAGGCCGAACTCCAGGATTATCTGGACGGCGAATTGGATGCCATCGAAACCCGTGCCATCCGTCGGCATTTGCGCACCTGTTTAAAGTGCCGTCAGGATGCCCAGCTGCTTTATTCTACCCTCGTTTTACTGCGTCACCTGCCCAATTTAGAGCCCGAAGGCGCTTATTGGGACTTTGCCACCCGCCGAGTTTTAAAGAAAATTCCAGTGACACCTTTACCCTGAGTAATTCATAAGTGAACCACGAAACAGGCGAAAGGCACGAAAAGTCAGGGTTTATCAAATTCAGGCTTAAAATTTCATTTTCCGTTTTGGAATTTAATGCATTTCGTGGTGAATAATCCTTAATCCCAAGCCAACCGTTAAAAATATCTACAAAC